>NZ_JBLHYX010000026.1:0-33230 GCF_047631075.1 Limimaricola cinnabarinus | reverse complement strand
GGAACCCAGAAGATTGGCTGATTTCTCCTAACCGGAAGCGACTACGTTATGGCGCAGCCGGGACCTTCGCGAGGCAAGGAGGCTGGGCATTTCCGAAAGCTCTGCTTTTTCTCGTGGATAATAGGGTTCGAATTTAACAAGGTAACATGCATAAATCGCAAGTTGACCGGAGGCTGGCATGCGTTTGGAATGGTTGGAAGACTTGATCGCCGTGGCCGAAACCGGATCCTTCAGCAAGGCCGCCGAACGCCGCTCTTTGACGCAGTCTGCCTTTTCTCGTCGCATTCGGCAGATCGAGGACCATGTCGGGGTCGAGCTTTTCGACCGCAGCCGCAAGCCGGTGCAGCTGCAACGCACCACCGAGGCGCAGCGCGATCGAATCCTCCAGATCATCCGCACGCTGCGCCAGCTCGTCGCCGATCTGCGCAGCGGCAGCCAGATGGTCGACAACCACGTTGTGCTGGCGAGCCAGCATGCCCTGACCACCTCGCGTACGCCGCGGCTGCTGCAGGGCGTGTTGGAGCGCCACGAGTCGATCTCGGTTCGCCTGCGATCGGCGAATTTCGACGACTGCTTCGGCCAGCTGCTGTCGCGCAAGGCGGATATCGCGCTGGTCTACCGGATCGAGGCGATCACCCCCGAGGTCGAGGCCGACTATTTGGAAACGGTCGAGGTCGGGCAGGACCGGCTGATCCCGGTCCATGCGGCCGCCCGGCGGGCCGATCACCTGCGCGACAGGGCCATGGGGCTTTTGCCGATCGTCACCTACCCGGACGCGGTGTTCCTGGGACAGGTGATGAACCTGCTGATCCTCCCCAACCTGCCGCCGCCGCTGCAGGCAGTGCAGCGGGTCGAGACGGCGCTGACGCTGGCGGCGCAGGAGATGGCCCAGGTCGGCATCGGCAGCGCTTGGATCCCCGAAAGCCTCGCGCGTGACCGCATCGCCGAGGGCAAGCTGATCGATCTGTCGGACGAACTTCCAAGCTGCGCGCTAACCATTACCGTGATGCGGCTCGCCGGTGCGAAGCGCCGGGCGGAGGAGGCCGTCTGGACCGAGCTGATCTCCTCTCCGGCAGAGGCGGGCGGGTAGGGGAGCTCCGTGGAGCCGTCGCAGGTTGGTGCGCCTCACCCCGGCGTTCAAGCGGCCCCGCCGGGTTCGAACGCGTCCTCGACCTGCCCCTGCAACGACAGCGCCTCGGTCAGCCTCGGCGCGCGCTTGGCGAATTCGGGAAGCAACCGGTCGCGCAGCAGGCCGCGGCATTCCCGGGCCATGAGATCGGGCAACGCACCGATCTCGTCGACCCGGGTGATCAGGTAGATTTGCCGCGATAGCCCGGCAAAGGGCAGCGGCGAGATATCGACGCGATCGGCTAGCGCCCCGGCGTCGAGAATGCTCAGCGGCGTGGAGAGCGTCCAGCCCCCCGTCTGCACCACCGTCGCGATCACCGACCTCGTGGATTCGAAGGAAAACCGCCTTTGGACGTGAAATCCGATCCGTTTCAGATGGCCGGACACCAGCCGGCCCATTGGCATGTTTTCCGAATATTGCGCCAGAGGAATTTCAGACAGGGTCTTTCTCCAATCCGATCGCGGATCGTATTTCCCCTGCGCGGAAATCAGGACGAATTGTTCCCGCAACAGGGGCAGGATATTGAACCTATGCATGTCGGTCGGCATGATCGCCGTCACCGCGATATCGATATCCCGCGAAATAAGCTTTTCGGTGATCTGGTCGGATCTGCCCGAGAAGGCGGAAATGAAGCATTGTGGCAATCGCGCCTGCAGAAACGAGGCGAGCGCGGGCGTGAGCGAGGCGTCGAGATCGTCGATGATCCCGGTATTGAGGATCGGCAGGCTGCGCAGGTTGATCTCGGCAAGGCTCGCTTCGGCGGCCGAGACCGTCGCGGTGATGCGATGCGCGTGCAGGCTGAGCACCTGCCCCGCCGGGGTGAGCAGGATCGGTCTCTTGTCGCGGTCGAACAGCTTGGTGCCGACGCTCTGTTCGAGCGCAGTGATCTGCTGCGACACGTTCGATTTGCTGACGCCGAGCTTCTGCGCCGCGGCGGCCACCGACCTCGTCTCTTCAAGCGCGATGAAGGCGCGCAGGCCGCGCAATGTCAGGCGGCCGATGGCCTTGGCCACGGTATTGCTCATGGTTGTGATCATCCTGTCCAGCGGGCCGCTGCGCGCAAGTGTGCCCGCCGAAGCCCGGCGGGTCGACTGCAATTTTTCAAAGCCGCGGGGCACGAGCGGGCGTGGCGGCGCGCGCTGCGGGGGACGGTTCTCGTTCTGCCTGCCAGGCGGGCGGGCGACATGCCCGGGATTGCTGCGCCATGGTCTATGCATCGCGCGTCCGAACGCCGGGGCCCGCCCTGTCGTTCAGGATAAGACGCGATAGCGTTCAGAATCCCTGAACGCAGCGCCACGACGATTGACCTAACGGCAATCTGTCGCGCTACTCGTCACAAATCCGAAATGGTCCGAGGGCAAAATGAAAAACCAGACTCGCGTCGTCGTTATCGGCGGAGGCATTGCCGGATGCTCCACGCTTTATCACTTGACGCAGGAAGGGTGGACCGATGTCGTGCTCGTCGAACGAAACGAGCTGACATCCGGAACCACCTGGCATTCGGCGGCTCAGGTCACCAATTTCGGCGCCACCCAAACAATGGTCGGCCTCAAGAGCCATTCCATCAAGCTTTACAAGGAACTGGCCGACGATCCGGAATATCCGATCAATTACCACCATGCCGACGGAGGAATTCGCCTCGCCAATACCGAGCGTCAGATGGAGGGCTATCGCCACTTTGCCAGCGTTGCGAAAGGCATGGGCGTCGACTTCGAAATCATCGACGCCGAGGAATGCGCGAAACGGCATCCGCTCATTTCCACCGACAATCTCCTTGGCGGCCTTTGGGATCCGCTCGACGGCGATATCGACCCCGCGCAGCTGTGCCAGGGGCTGGCGCGGCGCGCTCGCCTCGCCGGGGCCGAGGTCTACCGCAACACCCCCGTCACCGGGCTGACCCAGCACAAGGACGACAGCTGGACCGTGCACACCGAGCATGGCGACATCAGCTGCGAGATCGTCGTCAACGCCTGCGGCTACCGGGTGAACGAGGTCGGCGCGATGATGGGCGTGCACCATCCCGTCGCCTCGATGGAGCACCAGTATTTCCTGACCGAGCCGATCAAGGCGATCGAGGAGGCGGGCTTTCGCATGCCGCTGCTGCGCTGCCCGATCAGCGACTATTACTGCCGTCAGGAAAAGAACGGCCTGCTGGTCGGCTTCTACGAGCAGGACTGCAAGACCTGGGGCATGGACGGGATCGACCCGAACTTCGTCAACGCGCTCTGCCCCGACGATCTCGACCGGGTGATGGACGTGCTTGAAGGCGCTTTCGAGCGGATGCCGGCGCTGATGGACGTGGGTATCCACTCGGTCGTCAACGGCCCGATCACCTACACCATCGACGGCGCGCCGCTGGTCGGCCCGATCCCCGGAAAGCGCAATGCGTTTTGCATCATCGGCCTGCGCGCCGGTCTTGGCGAGGGCGGCGGCCATGGCTGGCTGCTGGCGCAGCAGATCGTGCATGGCGAGGCCTGCTACGACACTTGGGTGATCGACCCGCGCCGCTTCACCGGCCACGCCAATGTCGAGCTGACCGCGCTCAAGGCGATCGAGGACTACCAGAACGAGTTCCGCTTCCACTTCCCGCATGAGCATCGCCCGGCGGGCCGCCCGGCCAAGACCACGCCGCTGACCCCGATCCTCGCGGCCGAGGGCGCCGAGTTCGGCACCGTCAACGGCTGGGAGCGCGTGGCCTATATCAAGCCGAGCCCCGATTTCGAGGAAACCCACAGCTTTAGGTTCAACGAGACCTTCCCCGTCGTGGCAAAGGAGATCGAGGCGGTGCGCACGGGCGTCGGGATGGCGGAGGTCAATGGCTTCAACCGCTTCGAGATCACCGGCCCCGGCGCGCGCGACTGGCTCGACACCATGGTCTGCGGCCGCATCCCCCGCAAGGACGGCAAGGTCGGCCTGACCTACCTCTTGAACCATCAGGGCAACGTGAAGGCCGAGGCGACGCTCGCCAATCTTGACGCCGATACCGTCTGGTACGGCTCGGCCGCGGCCTCCGAGTTCCATGACATGGACTGGCTCGAGGCGCATCTTCCGAAAGACGGCTCGGTGCAGATCCGCTCGCTCACCAACGACTGGACGATCCTGGTTATTGCGGGGCCCAAATCGCGCGATGTTCTCTCCGGCGTGTCGCGCGGCGACTGGACCAAGGCGGCCTTCCCGTGGCTTTCGGTGCGCCGCGCCTTCGTCGGCATCGCCCCCGCCGTGGTCATGTCGGTCAGCTTCTCGGGCGAGCTTGCCTATGAGATCCACGTGCCCAACAACCAGCTCTACGCCGCCTGGCTGGCGCTGCGGGCCGAGGGTGAAAAGCACGGGATGACGCTGTTCGGCGGCCACGCGGTGGAGTCAATGCGGCTCGAGAAGGGCTATCGCCACTGGAAGGCGGACCTGATCACCGAGTTCAACCCGATCGAGAGCGGGCTCGACCGTTTCGTGAAGATCGACAAGCCCGAGTTCATCGGCAAGGCGGCGCTCGAAGAACAGCTGGCCCACGGGCTGAAGCAACGCTTCGTCACCCTCGCGCTCGACTGCGACCACGCCCCTGCGCATGGCGGCGACGCCATTCTCGCCAATGGCAAGCCCATCGGCACCATCACCTCCGCCGGATGGGGCCACCGGATCGGCAAGAACCTCGCCATGGGGTTCCTGCATCCCGAATACGCCGAAGTGGGCACGAAGCTGCAGGTCGAGGTGATCGGCGAACCGGTCGCGGCGACCGTGATGGATCCGGGGCTCTACGACCCCGAGAACATCCGCATCAAGGGCTGATCCGAGCGCCGAGCCGCCAAGGCATTGACGCGAGCCGAGGGCAAGCCCGGCTCGCCCTCCCCCAAGACAGTGAGAAACGACATGAAGATACTCGTGCCGGTGAAACGGGTGATGGACTACAACGTGCAGCCCCGCGTGAAGGCGGATGGCAGCGGCGTCGACCTCGCCAACGTGAAGATGTCGATGAACCCCTTCGACGAGATCGCGGTCGAGGAAGCGATCCGTCTCAAGGAGGCGGGTGTCGCCACGGAGGTGATCGTCGTCTCGATCGGCGTGAAGCAGGCGCAGGACGCGCTGCGCACGGCTCTGGCCATGGGGGCGGATCGCGCAATCCTCGTGACGGCCGCCGATGACGTGCACGACGATATCGAGCCGCTCGCCGTGGCCCGGATTCTTGCCAAGGTCGCCGAGGCCGAAGGGGTCGATCTTGTCATCACCGGCAAGCAGGCGATCGACAACGACATGAACGCCACCGGCCAGATGCTGGCCGCCAGGCTCGGCTGGGGCCAGGCGATGTTCGCCTCCAAGCTCGAGATCGAAGGCGGCGTTGCCAAGGTGACGCGCGAGGTCGATGGCGGCCTACAGACCATCGAGGTGCCGCTCCCGGCCATCGTCAGCGCCGATCTGCGCCTCAACGAGCCGCGCTATGCCTCGCTGCCCAACATCATGAAGGCCAAGAAAAAGCCGCTCAAGGAGACCACCGCCGCCGATTACGGCGTCGACGCGAGCCCGCGGCTCGAAGTCGTCTCGGTGCGCGAGCCGCAGGGCCGCCAGGCCGGGATCAAGCTCGGCTCGGTGAACGAGCTGGTCGATCAACTCAAGGAAGCGGGGGTCATCTGATGGCGGTTCTACTTGTTGCGGACATCACCAGGGGCGAATTGAACCGCGACGCCACGGCCAAGGCCATAAGCGCGGTGCAGAGCCTGGGCGCGGTGACGCTGCTTTGCGCCGGCGCCACGCATGAGGCGGCATCCGAGGCCGCGAAGATCGATGGTGTGGGCCGCGTGCTGCTGGCCGAGGGCGCGCAATACGAGCGCCAGATGGCCGAGCCGCTGGCGGCACTGATCGCGGTGCTCGCCGGTGATTTCGAGCACATCGCCGCCCCCGCCACCTCAAGCGCCAAGAACGCGATGCCGCGTGTCGCGGGGCTTCTCGACGTGATGGTGATCCCCGACGTGCTCAAGGTGATCGACGCCGAGACCTTCGAGCGGCCGATCTACGCGGGCAACGCGATCCAGACCGTGCGATCCAAGGACGCGACCAAGGTGCTGACCATCCGCACCACCGGCTTCGACGCCGCGGGCGATGGCGGCGCGGCCGAGGTCGAGACCCTGGCCGAGGTCACCGATCCCGGCCTCGCGCGCTGGCTCTCGGACGAGGTCTCGAAGAGCGACCGGCTGGAGCTGACCTCGGCGGGCCGCGTGGTCTCTGGCGGGCGCGGCGTCGGTTCGGAGGAGAACTTCGCACTGGTCGAGGGGCTGGCCGACAGCCTCGGCGCCGCCGTCGGTGCGAGCCGCGCCGCCGTCGATGCGGGCTATGCCCCGAACGACTGGCAGGTCGGGCAGACCGGCAAGGTCGTCGCCCCCGATCTCTACGTCGCGGTCGGCATCTCCGGCGCGATCCAGCACCTCGCGGGGATGAAGGACAGCAAGATCATCGTCGCCATCAACAAGGACGAGGAGGCGCCGATCTTCCAGGTCGCCGATTACGGCCTCGTCGGCGATCTGTTCGATCTCGTGCCCGAGCTGACGGGGGCGCTGAAATGAACATCCGCGAGACCACGCTTGGCGCCCGCATCGACGGCAAGGCCTTTGCCGCGAATGTGCGGGCCCATGTCGCCGATCACGTGGCGGAGCTGAACTCCGAGCATGGGATCACACCCGGCCTCGCGGTGGTGCTGGTGGGCGAAGACCCGGCCTCCGAGGTCTATGTGCGCAACAAGGCGCGCCAGACCCGCGAGACCGGCATGACCGGCTTCGAGCACAAGCTTGACGCCGAGACGAGCGAGGCGGATCTGCTGGCGCTGCTCGCGCGGCTCAACGCCGACAGGTCGGTGCACGGCATCCTCGTGCAGCTGCCGCTGCCGCGCCATATCGACACCGAGGCGGTGCTGGCGGCGATCGACCCGGCCAAGGACGTCGACGGCTTTCACATCTCCAACGTGGGCCTTCTGGGCACCGGGCAGAAGGCGCTGGTCCCCTGCACGCCGCTGGGCTGTCTGATGATGCTGCGCGACCGGCTGGGCGACCTCAAGGGGCTGAACGCGGTGGTGGTCGGGCGTTCGAACATCGTCGGCCGCCCCATGGCGCAGCTTTTGTTGCGCGATGATTGCACCGTGACCGTGGCGCATCGCCATTCGCGCGATCTCGCCGAGATCTGCCGCGGCGCGGACATCCTCGTGGTCGCCGTCGGCCGGCCCGGCATGATCAAGGGAGACTGGGTCAAGCCCGGGGCCACGGTGATCGACGTCGGCATCAACCGGATCGAGGCCGAGGGCGGCAAGACCCGGCTGGTCGGCGATGTCGATTTCGACGCGGCGGCGCGGGTCGCGGGCGCGATCACGCCCGTGCCCGGCGGCGTCGGCCCGATGACCATCGCCTGCCTGCTCGCCAACACGCTGACCGCCTGCTGCCGTGCGCATGGCCTGCCCGAGCCAGACGGCCTGACCGCCTGACCGCCCGATCGGCCCCCAATTCCCGGAGAGAGACGCACATGTCCAAGTTCTGCCTGACCGTGACCTGCCAATCGGCCCGCGGCGTCGTCGCGGCGATCGCCGGCTACCTGTCCGAACAGGGCTGCAACATCACCGACAGCTCACAATTCGACGACCCTGAGACCGGCGGCTTCTTCATGCGCGTAAGCTTTGTATCCGAGACCGGCGCGACGCGCGACGAGCTCGAACAGGGCTTTGCCAAGGCCGCGCAGGGCTTTGGCATGGAGTACATGTTTTACGACGAGGCCCGCAAGATGCGGGTCGTCGTCATGATCTCGCGCTTTGGCCATTGCCTCAACGACCTGCTCTATCGCTGGAAGATCGGCGCGCTGCCGATCGACATCGCCGCGGTGGTCTCGAACCACATGGACTACCAGAAGCTCGTGGTGAACCACGACATCCCGTTCCACTGTATCAAGGTGACCAAGGCCAACAAGCCCGACGCCGAGGCACGGATCATGGCCGTGGTGGAGGAGGCCGAGGCCGATCTGATCGTGCTGGCGCGCTACATGCAGATCCTGTCCGATGACATGTGCCGAACGATGTCAGGCCGGATCATCAACATCCACCACTCTTTCTTGCCCAGCTTCAAAGGGGCCAACCCCTACAAGCAGGCGTTCCAGCGCGGCGTGAAGCTGATCGGCGCGACGTCGCACTACGTCACCGCGGATCTCGACGAGGGCCCGATCATCGAGCAGGACATCGTTCGCGTCACCCACGCGCAATCGGCCGAAGATTATGTCAGCCTCGGCCGCGATGTCGAGGCGCAGGTCCTGGCCCGCGCGATCCATTCCCATGCCAACCGCCGGGTCTTTCTCAACGGCGACAAGACCGTCGTCTTCCCGGCCTCCCCCGGTTCCTATTGCAGCGAGCGGATGGGCTGAGAGCTCTATCGTCCGGCACGACGCGGCCGTGCCGGACCCCTACGACAGAAATCGGACAAACCGATCGTCGCCCCCGCGGCCTCCAACCGACCGCATCCAGACCCAACACGGAGAGACCCATGACACGTATTTTCAGCCTGCCGATCCTCGTCCTGTCCGGCCTCATGGCCGGGACCACCGCGATGGCCCAGGACGGGCTCACGGTCGCCTATTTCACCGAATGGCCGATGCCGTTCCAATACGCCAAGGCTGAAGGGATCTATGACGAGACGCTCGGCCTGCCGGTGAACTGGGTCCGCTTCGATTCAGGCACCGCCATGTCCGCCGCCATGGCCGCGGGCAACGTGCAGATCGCGATCAGCCAAGGCGTTCTGCCCTTTATCGGCGCGGCCTCGGCGGGTCAGGACCTGCGCATCGTCGACATTGCCGCCTCCTATGCCGACAACGAGAACTGCGTCGTCGCCGCCGCCCTCGAGATCGACGCCGAGAACGCCGCGGAGCTCGAAGGCACGCGCGTCGCCGTGCCGGTCGGCACCGGGGCGCAGTACACCTTTCTGCAGCTGATGGAACATCTGGAGGTCGACACCTCGACCATGTCGATCGTCGACATGGCCCCCGCCGAGGGCGCCGCCGCCTTCTCGCGCGGCGACGTCGACATGGCCTGCGGCTGGGGCGGCGCGCTGGGGCGGATGATGGAATACGGCAACGTGCTGCTGACCGGCGCCGAAAAGGAGGAGGTCGGCATCCTCTCCTTCGATCTGACCACCACCACGGCCGGGTTCGCCACCTCCCAACCCGAGCTGCTCGAAGAGTTCCTCGCCGTCACCGCCGAGATGAACGCCAAGTGGAACGCGGGCGAGGACCGGGCCGAGATGCTGCCGGTCATTGCCCAAGACGCCGGCATGGAAGACGCCGCCGCAGGCGATGTGATCGACGACTTCACCTTCATCCCGGTCGATGCGCTGTTGTCCGACGAATGGCTGGGCGGGCGCGTTGGCAGCTATATCGACGGTGCCGCGGCCTTCTTCCACGAGCATGGCGCCGTGCCCACGCTTCTGCCCAGCTATGGCGAACTGATCATCATGGCACCGCTGCAGGACATCGCCACCAACTGAACCGGCGGAGGCGCGAAAGCGCCTCCCTCCCCCTGCCCACCGACAAGGGAATGCCCGGATGCCCGGATTGACGCTGAACAACATCTCCATGCGCTTCGACTTGCCCAATGGAAGCCACGTGCAGGGCCTGCAGGACGTGTCCTTGCATCTCGCCAAGGGCGAGCTGCTGTCGGTCCTCGGACCGTCGGGCTGCGGCAAGACCACGCTTCTCAACATCGTGGCGGGCTTTCTCGCGCCCACCTCGGGCGAGATCACGCTCAATGGCCACGCCGTGCGCGGCCCCGACGCCGAACGCGGCATGGTGTTCCAGGAAGGCGCGCTGTTCGAGTGGATGAACGTGCGCGACAACGTCTCCTTCGGGCCGCGCATGGCCGGGCGCCGCAAGTCCGACTACCTGCCCGAGGTGGACCGCTTGCTCGAAATCGTCGGGCTCAAGGATTTTCGCGACAAGGCGATCTACGAGCTGTCGGGCGGCATGCAGCAGCGCGTGGCGCTGGCCCGCTGCCTTGCCAACGACCCGGACGTGATCTTGATGGACGAGCCGTTGGGCGCGCTCGACGCGCTCACCCGCGAAAAGATGCAGGCGCTGGTCCTCAAGCTGTGGAAGGAGACCGGCAAGACCGTGATGCTGATCACCCATTCGGTCGAGGAGGCGCTCTTGTTGGGCGAGCGGCTGATCGTCATGGCGCCGCGCCCCGGCCGCATCCACAAGGAATACCGCCTTCCCTTTGCCGAGCTGGGGGCCGGAATGGACCTGAGAGAGGTGAAGAAACATCCCGATTTCGGCACGACGCGGGAGGAGATCCTGTCGATGATCTGGAACATGGAAGAAGAAATCATGGGTCACATGGAGCCCGCATCATGACCGGTATCGCAATCCTCCTCGTTTACGTGATGGCCTTCGTGCTGGCGGCCGCGCTGGCCGGTCTGCTGCGGCGCGGCAGGATACGGCGCGCCGATTTCAGCAGCCTCAAGACCGTAACCTTCGGCGACGAAAGCGCGATCCGTTCCGATCGCCTCGCCTCCATCGCCTCGGTCGTGGTGATCTTCCTGCTCTGGGGTGCCTTTACCGGCTCCAGGCTGGTGCCGCTGCACGTGCCCGGCCCCTTCGCGGGCGAGACCTCCTTCACCTACCAGTCCGAGAACGAAGGCGGGCAGCTCAGCGACGGGCGCGTGCGGATCGCCGTCGGCCCGGACGGAGCGCTTCCTGCCGGGGCCGAGACATCCGAAGATGTCGCTGTCGCGGTCCAGAGCGGACGCAACAAGCTGATCCAGCTGCCGGACGACGCGCGTGCGGTCTCGGTCAACGGCACCGGGATCGCGCCGGGTGGCGCGGTGCCGGTCGAGGACGGCACCGTGTCGATGACGGCCAAGGGCACGCTGAGCTTCGCCGCCGAAAGGGGCCTGCAGATGGAGCCGATCTGGCTGCCCTCGCCTGAAGCCGTGGTCGGCCGCTACATCGAGATCATGGCCAATGGCTACCAGAACTATTCGCTGTGGGAGCATATCGGCGCCTCGCTCCTGCGGGTGCTCGCCGGCTTTAGCTTGGGCGCGCTGGTGGGGATTCCGCTGGGCTACGCGATGGGCCTGTCGGGCTGGTTTCGCGGCTGGTTCGACCCGATCGTGGAATTCATGCGCCCGGTGCCGCCGCTGGCGCTGATCCCGCTCGTCATCATCTGGTTCGGGATCTGGGAGACCGGCAAGGTGGTGCTGCTGTTCCTCGCCGCATTGTGGGTGATGGCCATCGCGGCGCGGGCGGGGGTGTCCGGCGTCAGGATCTCCAAGATCCACGCCGCCTATTCGCTCGGCGCGTCGAAATGGCAGATCCTGCGCCACGTGATCGTGCCCAATTCCCTGCCCGAGATCTTCACCGGGGCGCGGGTGGCGATGGGCGTGTGCTGGGGCACCGTCGTCGCCGCAGAGCTTGTCGCGGCGCAGATGGGTGCCGGCATGATGATCATCGCCGCCGCGAAGTTCCAGCTCACCGACATCGTGATGATGGGCATCATCCTGATCGGCCTGATCGGCTTTGGCATCGACATGCTGATGCGACAGGCCGAGAGCCGGCTGGTCCCGTGGAAGGGGCGTGGCTGAGCCCTCCGCCACCGAAATGCCCGAAGGCCCGCTCGTGTCACGAGCGGGCCTTCGCCTTTTGCGGGAGCGCGGCCTTGATGCGAACCCGCGTCTCGCCCCAGCTACGCGTTACCTGCGCGGCGGACGCGCCTCGCGCTGTTCCTCGACGCTGAGCACGCCATCGCCGTTCCTGTCGCTGGCGTCGAACCGCTCGGCTTCGCGCTTCAGCGCATCGGCCCGCGATATGGGCCCGAACGCGCCCTGCCGCTCGAGTGCCGGGCGCTGCTTGCTTTTCTGCCCCTGACCCTGCGCCTCAGGCGGGCGGCCTTCGGGCCGGCCCGCGCGCGCTTCTTCGGCGCTCAACTGACCATCGTGGTTCTCGTCGGCGGCGTCGAACCGCTCGCCCGCCATCTTGAGCGCCTCGGCACGCGGCAGTGGCTTCATCTCGCGCGGCGGCTGCTGGGCAAAGGCCGCGCTGGCGGCCATGCCCGTCAGGGTGGCGATCGTGGCGATGATGCCGATCTTGCTTGAGAATTTCATTCTCGTCGTCCTTGCGAATGTAACGTCACCCCCGGTCTTCGCGGCGTTGCGCCGCGCCGGGGTTGCCCCTCAGATGGCGCAGTCCGGGCGCAGGAAACAGCACTGTATTGTCGCAAGATGTATGCGCGGCGACATCACGTCCGAGACCCGACCCACGGGGGCGCACCGCTCATTCCCTTGCCAGATAGGGCACAGGTCCGTGTGACAACCCGCAGTCCAATGAGGCATTCGCCTGGTGCGCCGGATACAATTCAGTGTCCCCATGCGCCCTTGCTCTACGACTGCATCCGGCGACCAGTTCGGTCCAGACCGAGTTATCGGATCTACGCTCCATGGTCTTGCCCCCGTTTCACCGGACGCTCAGGCGGTTGTGGCCTGCCCCAATCAAGTGATCCGGTTTCGGTCCTGGTGCATGAGGAGCCGGGACTTCACCCGTTCTTGGTCCGGGCGCCATGTGACTTTTCGGGCTGATCCGAGTTGAGCCGCAGAGGCGCTGGAGGTGAAGTTTTCCGGCGCCGAATGCGACCGGTGGTCATCGCAATCGATCCTTCACTCATTGATGCGTTGGCCGTCGACAGGAACCATGAGGCGTTCAGACACTCCTGCCGGAGCCGGGCACTGAAGGCTTCGATGTGGGCGTTGTCGCGGTGCTGGTTCTCGACTTTTTCTTCAAGACCGATCCGCGCTTCTGTTTTGTCGGGTTGCGGCCGCTGACGGCCGAGCGCTTTGGCATTGCGCGGTCAATCTCGTTCCGTTCGGCCTGTATTTCCTGCTGGCGATGCGGGCGCTGCACGGCGGCCTTTCAGTGGCGGGCCAGAGCGCCGCGGCGGAATACCTTCTCAACGTGCTGGCATTGATGGGCGGGTTTCTGGTGTTCCTCACCCTGCAATACGCGGTGCTATTCTCGACCGGTCAGCTGCTGACGCCGTCCGAGCCGCTGAACACCATCGTCATGTTCCAGTTCTTGCCGCTGCTGCTGATCGCGGCGCTCATCAGCACCTACAGCTGCCGCCGCACCGCGAGCTACGTGCCCGGCGCTCTGGTGAACGCGTTCTTCATCAGCTGGTACGTGGTGGCCGGACAAGCGACCCAGTTCGCTTACTGATGCAACCCGTGCTCCGGCCCCCTTCGGAGGGCCGGAGCTTCTTCTACCGCATGGGTTTGAGCCCTGAGGCATCGCCCTGCATGGGAGGTTGGGTGTTTCCGGACCTTTCCGCAGCACATGTCAGGGGCGAAGTCGCGCGCCGGTTCCAAAAGAACACCGGAAATCTTCCTTCGGCACGCTATCTGACCTGTCAGCCAGCAGCGATGGG
This sequence comes from Limimaricola cinnabarinus, assembly GCF_047631075.1. NCBI lineage: Bacteria > Pseudomonadati > Pseudomonadota > Alphaproteobacteria > Rhodobacterales > Paracoccaceae > Limimaricola > Limimaricola cinnabarinus. Next base: position 19,680 of record NZ_JBLHYX010000026.1, on the reverse strand, counting down.
AGATCCGAAATGGTAAAATCCTCGACCCCGCCTCGCCCCGGGCTCTCCCGAAGGAGCTTTCTCGGATCTTCGGGAGTGGCCGCAGCCAGCGCGGGTCTTGCCGCAGGGGCACAGGCCCAGACGCAGGATGCGCCCGCCGTAGCACCCGATGCGCACCCCAAGGTGAGCTTCACCCTCAACGGCAAGACGCGGACCATCACCGTCGAGCCGCGCACCTCGCTGGTCGAGGCGTTGCGCGACACGATCGGCATGACCGGCACCAAGATCGGTTGCAACCACGGCCAGTGCGGCGCCTGTACGGTCCTGCTGAACGGCCGCCGGATCAATTCCTGCCTGACGCTGGCGATCACCGTCGAAGGGGCCGAGATCACCACGGTAGAGGGGCTCGCCGATCCGGAAGGCAACCTGCATCCGATGCAGACCGCCTTCGCCGAGAAGGACGCGTTCCAGTGCGGCTATTGCACGCCGGGCCAGATCCTTTCGGCCATCGCCTGCATCGACGAGGGCCATGCCGGCTCCGCCGCCGAGATCCGCGAATACATGAGCGGCAATCTCTGCCGCTGCGGCGCCTATCCCAACATCGTGGCCGCGATCGAGGCCGTGCGCGACGGTCAGGAGGGCTGAGGAATGGACAACTTCGCATATTTCCGACCCGGCTCGCTGTCTGAGGCGATCGACATGGCCAGCGCCGAGGGGTGCGATGTCCTCGCTGGCGGCACCACGATGGTCGACCTGATGCGGCTCGACGTTCAGCGGCCTGACGGGCTCGTGGACATCACGGGCCTGTCCGAACTCGATGGTTACGAGATCGGCACCGACCGGCTGCGCTTTGGCGCGCTGGCCCGCATGGCCGAGGTCGGTGACGACGACGCGCTGAAGGCCGCCTGTCCGGCGCTGACCGAAGCCCTTTGGAAGGCGGCGAGCCCGCAGCTGCGCCATGCCGCCCGGCTCGGCGGCAACGTGCTGCAACGCACCCGCTGCCCCTATTTCCGCGACACCGCCTATGTGCAGTGCAACAAGCGCGATCCCGGCTCGGGCTGCGCGGCACTCGATGGCGGCGTCACCTCGCTGCACGCGATCCTGGGCGGCTCGGAGAGCTGCGTGGCCATGTATCCCGGCGATTGGGCGCAGGCGCTGATCGCCTTCGATGCCGAGGTGAAGACCATGGGCCCCGGCGGCAGCCGCACCATTCCCTTTGCCGACCTGCACCTCATGCCCGGTGACACGCCCGAGGTCGAGACGATCCTCGAGAGGGGCGAGATCATCACCGCGATCGAGGTGCCGGTGATCGGGGCGATGCGCGGCTCGCATTACCTCAAGGCGCGCGACCGCGAGAGCTATGCTTTCGCCAGCGCCTCCGCGGCGGTCGGGTTGGAGATGGAGGGCGACAGCGTCAAGGATGCGCGGATCGCGCTCGGTGGCGTCGCGTCGGTGCCATGGCGCGCCTCCGCCGCCGAAGACGTGCTGCGCGGCGAGGTGTTCAGCGAGGATCTGGCGCGGGAGGCGGGCCGCGTGGCCTTTGCCGATGCCGAGCCGCTGGAGCACTCCGCCTACAAGATCCCGCTTGGTGCCGATGTGGTCGCCGGCGCGCTGATGACTGCCCATGCCCGCGCGAAGGGAGAGAACTGATGGCCCAGACGATCAACACCGAGGTCACCCGCACCGATGCGCCGCGCAAGGTCACGGGGGCCGCGCATTACGCCGCCGATTTCACGCCCGCAGGCATGCTGCACGGCGCGCTTGCCACCTCGCGCATCGCGGTCGGCACGCTCACCGGCATCGACACCTCGAAGGCCGAGGCCGAGCCGGGCGTCGTCGCGGTGTTCACCCATGACAACCTGCCCGACTACAAGACGGTGAAGGGCTTTTATGCCGGCGGCCCCGGCTCGGCGAGCTTCTGGCCGATGGAGGGGACCGAGATCCGCTATGCGGGCCAGCCCATCGCCTATGTGGTGGCCGAGACGGCGGCGGCAGCCCGGCGCGGCGCGCAGCTGATCGAGCCCACCTATGAGGAGGGCGAAGCCAGCATCACCATGGACCCCTTCGACAGCTTCGTCATCGGCGCGGGCGAAGACAGCAAGGGCATGACCGTCACCAGGGGCGACGTCTCGGCGGGCCTGTCGGAGGCGGCCCAATCGGTCGACGTGGAATACGTGACACCGTTCCAGCATCACAACCCGATGGAGATGTTCGCCGCCACCGCCGAATGGCGCGGCGACCGGCTGACGGTCTGGATGCCGTCGCAATCGGTGCGCACGCTGCGCCATGGGATCTCCAAGGCCTATGGCCTGCCCGAGACCAGCGTCCGCGTCGTCTCGCCTTTTGTCGGTGGTGCCTTCGGCTCCAAGGCCGGGATCACGCCCTATACCATGCTGACCATCGCCGCCGCCAAGGCGGTGAACGCGCCGGTGCGGCTCATCGTGACGCGGCCGCAGATGTACACGGTGGCGACCTTCCGGCCCGAAAGCGTGCAGAAGTTCCGGATCGGTGCCGACGCCTCGGGCAAGCTCACCGCCTTCGAGCATATCGAGATCGCCCAGACCTCGCAGTTCGACGAGGTGGTGAACCCCGGCACCCACATGACGCGGGCGATGTATGCCAGCCCCAACATCCATACCGAGCAGCGGCTGTCGCGCTCGGACACCAACACCGGCGGCTTCATGCGCGCGCCCAATGAGATGCAGACCTTCTTCGGGCTTGAATCCGCGATGGACGAGCTGGCGCTGAAGCTCGGCATGGACCCGGTCGAACTGCGCCGCGTCAACGACACCCAGACCCACCCCGTGGCCGAGGTGCCGTTCTCCTCGCGCTCGCTGATGGAGTGCTACGACGCAGCGAGCGCAAGCTTCGGCTGGGCCGGCCGCAACCCGGAGGTGGGCAGCATGACCGACGGCGACTGGCTGGTCGGCTATGGCTGCGCCACGGCGACCTATCCGACCAACGTGTCGCCTTCTGCGGCGCGCGTGCGGATGCAGGGCACCGGCCACGCCTTCATCGAGCTGGCCGCGCATGACGTGGGCACCGGAAGCTACACCATCTTCGCGCAGATCGCCGCCGCCCGGCTCGGGCTGCCGGTCTCGGCCTGCGACGTGGTGATGGGCGAGGCGCATCTGCCGCTGGCACCGATCTCCGGCGGCTCGACCACCGCCGCCTCTGCGGGATCGGCGGTACATCTGGCCTGTCTCAATGTCGCAGCACAGGTGGCGCGGGAGGTGAGCCAGATGTCGGACAGCCCTTTCTCGGGCGTCGACCCCGAGCGGATCACGCTCGTAGACGGCGTGCTACGCGGCCCCGAAGGCCAGAGCCAGCCGCTTCTGGAGGCGCTGTCCTCGACCCCGCGCGGCGAGGCCACGGCAGAGGGCGAATACCGCCATCCGGCGCTGACCGACGAGGCGCTGCGCCTAACCTATCAGGGCGGCTATGGCGTTGCCGGACCGGTGACGCCCGAAAAGGCGATGTTCGCCTTCGGGGCCGAGTTCGCCGAGGTGCATATTCACCGCTGGACCCATGAGATCCGGGTGCCGCGGCTGCACGGCGCCTTCGCCGCGGGCACGTGGCTCAACCGCAAGACCGCGCATAGCCAGCTGATGGGCGGCATGGTCTGGGGCATCGGCTCGGCGCTGCACGAGGTCACGGAGGTCGACCTGCCTCGCGCCCGTTTCCTCAACGCCAACATCGCCGAGTATCTCGTGCCGGTGAACGCCGATGTGCGCGAGGTGCGGGTCGAGATGCTGGAGGAGCAGGACGACTACGTGAACCCGCTCGGCGTGAAGGGGATCGGCGAGCTGGGGATCGTCGGCACGGCCGCCGCGATCGGCAACGCGATCCACCACGCCACCGGCAAGCGGCTGCGCAAGATCCCGATGCGGATGTCCGACCTCGTTTGACCGAGACCATGCGCAACGCATGTCTTGAATGGCTCCCGGCGGCTTCAGCCCAGATGTCGGGGCCGCTGGTAGCGACGGGTCATCTCCGCCGAGGCGTGACCTAGCTGTTTCTGCAGGTGGCCTCGTCGATCTTGGCCGACGAGGCCAGGCCAGCGCGCAGCGAATGCCGGGCGTCCGGCGTTCGGCTTCGGGGAGGTCGGGACGCAAGCCAGCGGCCAGCGCCGTGCGCTGCACCAGTCGCGCCACGTGACGGTCACTCAGGCGGCGGTCGAGCACATGGCTATCGTCGCGGCTGACGGACATGAAAATTGGTCCGAACTCGATCTTCGCGAACTCCAGCCAGCGCTCCAGCGCCCGCACCGGGCAGGTCGCGGCGCTCGAGTCGCGGGCGATCTCGATCTCCCGCCAACCGGTCTTGCCTCGCAGCCCGACGAGCGCGCCGGCGTCGAGGATCTCGACCCAGCCGCTGCCGTCGATGGTATCGTCGCGATCGCGGACCAGCCCGACGATCTCGGAGCGTCGCAGCGCCCCGGCAAAGCCCACCAGCAGCATTGCGCTGTCTCGCAGCCCGCGCAGGTCGTGGCCCAGCGTGGCGAGCATCGCCCGAAGCTCGTCGGGTCCGATTGCCTCCTTCTGCACCGGTAGCCGAGCATGGCAGCGGCGGATGCCGGCGAGAATGGATGCGATGTGGCGGTTGCGACGGTCGAGCCGGAAGCCGCGCTGCGTGTAGCCCCAGGAAAGACCCGCCAGTCGGCGTTCGATCGAGGCAACCGAGAGCGCGCGGGTCTTGCCGGTCGGAGCGGCGAGATCGGTGATGTAGAGCCCGATCAGTTCGGGCGAAGGGGGCAGGGGGTCGGCGCCCTTCAGCCGGCACCAGCGCGCGAGGGCCGTCCAGTCGCGCGTATAGGCCCTCCGGGTGTTCTCGGCTACGGGCTTGGTCGGCATAGCCTCGCGCGGTGTCGACCAGCCGGTCGAGCGTGCCGGAGCCTGCAATCTAATCGGGCAGGGCGAGCGGCGTATCGGGGTTTTCATGTGATCCGGTCATGCCGAGTGACCAACCATTTTCATGTCCGACAAACCAAGATTATCGGACATGACGGCGCATTGCCAAGTGCGACGTATGGCAGGCCGAAACACGATTAAAAGCGCCGCGACCCGGATGCGCCTGCCGCATGTCCATGCTTCCGCTCCCCGACCTTTCCGCGTCCCCTTGGCCCGCTCCGCTGGTCTGGTCGATTGCGGGTCGCGCCACCGGCCTCGAAGACGCGGTGGACCGCGCGATTGCGGACCTGGCGCATTTGCAGGCCTTGATGGCTCAACCCGGCCGGCCGCAGGACCTATGCCGCGACCGGCTGGCGCTTGAGGCGGCAGTGGCAAATGTGAGGGTATCGTGCCGGCCAAAGAGCCTAACGCGCCGGGGCGATCCGCTTAAGCCCCCGGCAGAGGTCGGCCTCAGGACAGCTGCGTCACGACCTTGGTGAACACGTAGGACTCGATCGCCTCGGGACCACCTTCCGAACCAAAACCGGAGTCCTTGATCCCGCCTAGGGGCAGCTCAGGCAGGGCGAGCTTGGTGTGGTTGATGGCGAGCATGCCCGTCTCGAGGTCGTTTTGCAGGATCTGCGATGTTCGAATCGATGTCGTGTAGGCATAGGCTGCCAGCCCGTAGGGCAGGCGGTTCGCTTCGGCCACAGCGTCCTCGATGTCGTCGAAGGCCGACAGCAGGGCGACCGGGCCGAAGGGCTCCTCGTTCTGGATGCGCGCCGCAAGTGGAACATTCTCGAGCAGCGTCGGGCGATAGAAGTAGCCGGGCCTGTCGATACGCTCGCCGCCAGTAAGCACGGTCGCGCCCGCCGCAACGGCCTCGGCGATGATGGAGGTGATGGCCTCGACGCGGCGCTGGCTGACGAGCGGTCCCATGGAGGTGCCCGGTTCGATGCCCGCGTCGGGCGAGATTTTTTCGGCCTCCGCGCGCAGGGCGGCGACGAAGCGGTCGTAGATGCCACGCTGCACTAGGATGCGCGTCGGCGATATACAGACCTGACCGGCGTTGCGGAACTTGAACGCTGCCAGATCGCGCGCTGCGGCTTCGACATCGGCATCGTCGAACACCAGCACCGGGCTGTGGCCCCCTAGCTCCATGGTAATCCGCTTCATGTGCTGCCCCGCGAGCGCGGCGAGCTGCTTGCCGACGGGAACCGATCCCGTGAAGGACACCTTGCGTATGGCGGGATGCGGGATGAGGTGGTTGGCGATCTCGGGTGGGTTGCCGTAGACGAGATTGAGCGCGCCCGCAGGCAAACCGGCTTCGGTCAGCACGTTGGCAAGGATCGTAGGGCTGGCTGGCGTGTCCTCCGGCGGCTTGGCAACGACCGTGCAACCGGCAGCAAGCGCGGGGGCGATCTTGCGGACCAGCTGCGACACCGGGAAGTTCCAAGGGGTGAAGGCTGCGATGGGGCCGACGGGATGCTTGAGCGCGAGCTGCATGACGTTTGGATCACGCGCGGGAATGACACGGCCATAAATCCGCTGCGCTTCCTGCGAGAACCACTCCAGCAGGTCGGCGGCCATGCCCAGCTCGAGTTTGGCCTCGGCCAGCGGTTTGCCCATCTCGAGCGTGAGAACCGGCGCATCCGTGTCGATACGCCGGCGCAACAGCTCGGCTGCCCGGCGCAGGATCGCCGCGCGTTCGATAGCGGGTGTCTTGCGCCACACCTTGAAGGCCTCCGCGGAGGCGCTCACCGCCTCGTCCAGATCGGTCGGAGTGGCCACGGCGTGATGACCGATGACATCGCCGGTGGCCGGGTCGAGGATCTCGGACCGCGCGCCATCGGCCGAAGCGCGCCAGGTGCCGTTGATGAACAGTTGGATATCAGTGAGCATGGGTGTTTCCTTCGGACTGGAGGTGGTCACGGCAACACGAGCTTCGTGAACAGAATGATGCCGGGAAAGGCGACAAGCAGCGCGATGATCGCGATGTCGGCGAGGATGAAATAGGTGACCCCGGCGAAGATCGTGCCAGTGGAGACGCGGTCTCCCATCACCCCCTTCAGCACGAAGACGTTCAGCCCGATCGGCGGGGTGATCATGCCGATCTCCAGAAGCTTGGCGACGAGAACTCCGAACCATAGCCGATCGATCCCCGCAGTCTCGACCAGAGGTAGCAGGATCGGCAGGGTCAGGAGCATCGCTCCGATGGGCTCGAGGAACATGCCGAGGACAAGATAGATCGCGGCGATCGCCAGTATCAGCAGCAGGGGCGATATGCCCGAGCCTACTACGAGATCGGTGATGGACTCGCTTACGCCGGAAAACGTGAAAAACCGCGTGAGCATGCTGGCGCCGACCGCTATGATGAAAATCGAAGACGAGATCGCCAGCGTTTCCATCAGCGATGACCATATCCCCTGCAGGGTAATCGAGCGCCGTGCGAAGGCGATGACCAGCGAAAGGGCGGCACCGACCCCGCCAGCTTCGGTAGGGGTGAACACACCAGCGAACAGGCCGCCGAAGACGCCGCAGACGAGCACTAGCACTGGCCAGACCTCGCGCAGCGAAGCGAATCTCTCGGCCCAGCCGATATCCTCCTCGGCGACAGGGGCCAGATCGGGATTGAGCAGGACGCGGATCACGATCACCAGCGTGTAGGCCACTACCGTAATGAGCCCGATCACCGAGCCTGCAAGAAACAGCTGGCCGATCTGGACCTGCGCGATGATGCCGTAGAGGATGAACAGTATCGACGGCGGGATCAGGGCGCCGATGGTTCCAGCGGCGGCGATGGCTCCGGTCGCAAGCCCCGCATCATAGCGATAACGCAGCATTTCGGGCGCCGCGATACGCCCCATCGAGGCGGCGCAGGCGATCGAGGAGCCGGTGACCGCGGCAAAGCCCGCGCATCCCAGAACTCCCGCGACGGCCAGCCCGCCGGGTAGGGCGGAAAGCCACATCCGGGCAGCTTTGAACAGGCCCTGGGTCAGCCCGGCGTGATAACAGAAAAACCCCATCAGGACGAACATTGGGATCGACGAGAGATGCCATGTCGCGGTGAAGCTGTAAGGGATGACGCCGAGCGCGCCCAGTGCGGTCTTGAACGATACGAGGGTCGATATACCGACGAAGGACACCGATATCAGCGCGATAGCGATCGGCACGCGCAGCGCGATGAGCGTCAGAAGAATGGCGATGCCGGCGAAACCGACTTGTATATCAGTCAATGGAAGCCCCCTCGTCGTGGGTGTGCGCGGCGCCTTGTGTGAGGGCGGAGGGATCTTCGATCCGCATCAACTGGGCGACGAGCCGCCACACCAGGACGAGGGTGAGGAGGGCCGTGCCGGCGGGCAGGATGAAGTAGGAGGGCCAGACGGCCACCTTGACGCCCTGTTCGTAGCTGAACGATCCGATCGCGTATTTCTTGACCGCCTCGCCCCACGACGCCCAGCTCATGGCAGCGAAGACGACGACTCCCAAGGCGGTCGCGAAGATCGTGAGGATGGCACGCAGGCCGGCCGGTAAGGCCGTGTACAGGATCTCGACCGAGATGTGCCCCGTCTGTCGCTCGACGAGGGCGAGAGGCAGGAAGGCGGCGACGACCATGTAATACTGCGATACGATGGGGATCGTGCCGGGCAGGGGGCGGTTGAAGACGAATTTGCCGACGACGTCCGCCGTGATGTGCAGCATCATCAGGGTGATCGCGACCGCACCGATTGCGCCATAGGCCGCGATCAGGGCGCGCAGGACCTTGTCAGATCTGTGCATTTTGGCTTCCCGAGATTGAAGGAAGGTGGGCCGCCTGTCCGGCCCACCGGTCGGATCACTTCATGCCGTAGGTTTCGGCATCGACCTTGGAGAAGACCTCGGTCCACAGAAGGTCGGTCATCGCTTCCTTGTCGTCATAGACTTCCGCGGTCAGGCCCTTCCACTTTTCGATCAGCTCGACGATAAGGTCGTACTTCACGTCGACATCTTCGAGCCCGTAATCATCCTGGAAACTCGCCTTGATGACGGCGGCGTCTTCGCGCACGAATTCCTCGGTGGCCTGGATCAAGTCGGCGGGAGCCTCGATGATCTCGGTTCCGTTCGCCCGCGCCGTCTCGATGTCCTTGGCAGAGGCTTCGTGGTACTTCACAGTGATCACGGCGGAGTTGAACGCCGAAAGGCGCAGCAGATCGGCGCGGTGCTCTGCCGAGAGCGCGCGCCATGTATCAAGGTTCACATTCATCGCGCCGACACCGGCGAAGCTGCCACCGGGGAGGCCCAGCGTGATGTAGCGCGTGACGTCGAACAGCTGCAGGTTGCCGAGTTCGGCGGCCGAAATCATGGTGCAATCGACCACGCCCTGCGACATCGCCTCGTATATGTCATTGGCCGGGAGCGAGACTTTCGTGCCACCCAGCTTCTCGGCCCAACGCCCCATCGAGTCCATTGAGGAGCGCATCTTCTTGCCCTTGATATCTTCGATGCTGCGCACCGGGGCGGTGCAAAGCTGGACGTACTCCGGCGTTCCAATCCCACCCAGGTAGACTTGGTTCTGCGCGGTATATTGTTGGCGGCAGTCGTCGCAATGCAGCATGACATACTCGCTCATCACCCCGGCCATCACGGCACCGGAGGATTTGGTCGAACTGCCGGTCGTCACGAGCATCGACATGTTGGATGGCAGGTTAGTTTCCGAAAATTCGGCAGGATAATAAGGGGTGATGATGTATCCGGCATCCGCCATGCCGTCACGTACGCCAGGCGGGGTTTCCTTAAGGTCGAGCAGCGACAGCTCGTAGACCTTGAGTTCGAGATCCGTCTCGGCCTTCAGCCGCTCATTGAACTCTCCAACGCCTTCGGTCGCGGCGCCGCCCGGCGGAAAGCCGATGGCATAGCGCAGGGTTTCCGCCTGTAGCGTGCCGGGCAACCCCATCGCGCACACCAACGATACCGAAAGTGCCAATCCCTTGTAGGTCTTCATGATGCTTCTCCTCCACTGTTATCAATCGGCGGCCGCTTCGGGGCCCTTCGACGTTTGGTCAGCCTCGAGGATGGCACGACCGATGATCCTGCCCTCCTGCAGCTCGTTCAGCACATCGTCGGCGGCCTCGAGCGGGTAGCGCCGGGTTGGGATGGGGCGGATATGACCCTGCCGGGCGAGCGCCATGAGTTCGCCGAATTCGGTGAGCGATCCGGTGTAGCTGCCACGCACTGTCACGGATTTGAGCGGCAGCATCGGCAGCGGCCAGGGCGCGGCGCCGCCGAACAAGCCGACGACGATGATCGTGCCGCCCTTGCCTACCACGTTCATCGCGAATTCGGCCGTGGGCTCCGCGCCTACGAAATCAATGACGGCGAGCGGCGCGCCGCCGCAGGCTGCGTGAACTTTGGCGACCGCGTCCGCTTCGGTCGGATCTACTGCGGCAATGGCGCCTGCTTCGAGCGCTGCCGCGCGCTTGTCCGCCGCTATGTCGACCACCACCGGCATCATGAGGTTCTGAGCCTGCAGCAGTTGCAGGCACATGAGCCCAAGCCCGCCGGCGCCGATTAGGACGGGGGGCTGCTTGCCCGAGGTCTCCGAGATCTTCTTCAGCGCGGCAAAGGTCGTGAGACCCGAGCACGCGAGGGGAGCAGCTATTTCCGGCGCGAGGCCGCTGGCGTCGAACAGGTATCGGGGATGGGGTACACGGATATGGCTGGCATAGCCGCCGTCCCGATGGACGCCCATGAACGCCGGAGTGGCGCAGAGTTGTTCGTTGCCGGCAGCGCAGGTGGCGCAGCTGCTGCAGCCGCTCCAAGGGTAGATGGCATAAGGTGTGGTCGTGTCGATCTCGCCGGCCTCGGGCCCCACGGCTTCGACGTTTCCAGTGACCTCGTGCCCGGCGATGACCGGCAGAGACATGCCCCGATCGGCATAGTTCATACGGCGTCCATGCCCGAGGTCGAAGCCCCCTTCGCGGATGTGAAGATCGGTATGGCAAACGCCCGCTGCAGTTACGCGCAGGATGACTTCGGTGCCCTGCGGCGTCATATCAGGGCGATGCTCGCCCTCCAATTTTTGACCAAAGGTGCGAAGGCATTGGCAATGCATGATTTCTCCTCCCAACAGGAGACGGTTTCCGGTCCGAATGCGAGTTGCTCCCGTTTTGAAGGGGTCCGGACCGTGTCTCATCTCGCTCCTACGCGCCACCGCCTTTCAGCGGCCTCCTATGGCGGAAGGCAGACGAATCTCCTCTTTCAAAACCCTAGCCGAAATATTCTTTATGGGGAATTGCTTTCTGACAGGAGAATAAAGGCGTCGGTCTTTAATTGACGTCGGCATCTCGGGTATGTGAGCAAGTCTCTGATTTTTTGTTAAAAACCGCAGAGTTCTCCGAAACGGCCTGCTGGTCGGGCGCGGGTTTCCTTCGGAGTCATGCGTAAGCCATAGGACACGCCCCCGCAGAAAACCTCCGGGAGCGGCTGGCGTCGTCGCCTTTTGTGGGCTCAAACCGGATCCCAGTTGAACACGTCGGCTGAGACGTCGAGTGGCACGTAGCTCGATTTCAGCGAAGCCATCGCATGGCGCGTCACGCTGTCGATGTCCCAGCCTTCGCCGCGATGGACGGCCCGCACCGGACGCGGCTGGGACATCAAGAAGATCTCGTTGTTGCGCACCGCAAAGATCTGGCCCGTGGTCTCGGCGCCTTCGTCCGAGGCGAGATAGAGCGCGACCGGCGCGATCTTTTCGGGCTTCATTTCCTTCATCCGATCGACGCGCTCCTGCTGCTCGGGGGTGTCGACCTTGATCGAGGAGGTCATGCGGCTCCAGGCGAAGGGGGCGATGCAGTTCGAGCGGATGTTCCAGCGCCTCAGATCGAGCGCCATGGATTTCGACAGCGCCGCGATACCGAGCTTTGCGGCGGAATAGTTGGCCTGTGCGAGGTTGCCGATCAGGCCGGAGGTCGAGGTCATGTGGATCAGGCTGCCGGAGTTCTGTTCGCGCATCACCTCCGACGCGGCCCGGCTGACGTTGAAGGTGCCGTAGAGATGCACTTTCACGACAGCGTCGAAGTCCTCGTAGGTCATCTTGTGGAAAAAACAGTCGCGCAGGATGCCCGCATTGTTGACCACGCTGTCGAGGCGGCCAAAGACGCTGACGGCCTGTTGCACCATGTTCTTCGCACCTTCGGGGTCCGAGACATCGTCGCCATTGGCGACGGCGACGCCACCCGATCTTTCGATCTCGGCCACGGTGTCCTGTGCCGCGGCGCTGGACTCGCGCTGGCCTTCGAGAGATGCGCCGATGTCGTTGACGACGACTTGCGCCCCGGCTCTTGCGGCCTCCATCGCGATGGCGCGACCGATGCCGTTGCCGGCACCGGTCACCAGCATGACCTTGCCATTGAGGGGTTTCATGTCGGGCATATCTCCTCCGTTCGTGTGTGTTTCGAGTGGTTTCTCGAGGGGCACGGCCTCGAACCTGACCGCATCACATTATTCCCCTATCAGAATATCATTTACTATACAGAATACAATCTGTAGAACAAGGGAGGATGCAGTTCGTGCCAAGGGGAGGACCAACCATGGCGACAGGTGTGGACGACGATGTCTTCGAGCAGCTCGTGGAAACGGTGGGTCGTTTCGCCCGCGAACGGCTGATTCCGGCGGAGCGCCGGGTCGAAGAGGAGGACGCGATCCCCGAGGAGATCGTGACCGAGATGAAGGAGATGGGGCTTTTCGGGCTGTCCACGCCCGAGGAGTTCGGCGGCATCGGCCTGAACGTGCCGCAGGAGGCGCGGCTGATCGAGGCGCTATGCTACGCCTCGCTAACCTTCCGCTCGCTGATCGGCACGAATGTCGGCATCGGCTCGCAGGGGATCGTCATGGACGGCACGCAGGCGCAAAAGGAGCAATGGCTCCCCGGCGTGGCGAGCGGCGAAGTGATCGCCTCGTTTGCACTGACCGAGCCCGACCATGGCTCGGACGCGGGCGGCATCCGTACTTCGGCCAGGCGCGACGGCGATGATTTCATCATCAACGGCACCAAGCGCTACATCACCAATGCCGTGCGCGCCGGGGTGTTCACCGTCTTTGCGCGGACGGATGCCGAAAAGCCCGGCGCCGACGGGGTCTCGGCCTTCATCGTGCCCGCGGACACGCCCGGCATCACCGTGGCCAAGCCCGACCGCAAGCTCGGCCAGCGCGGCACCAAGACCTCGGACGTGATCTTCGAGAACGTGCGCGTGCCCGAAAGCGCGATCCTGGGCGGGCCGGAGCGGCTGCATCAGGGCTTTCGCACCGCGATGAAGGTTCTGGACCGGGGCCGCATCCATGTGGGCGCGATGGCGGTGGGCCAGAGCCAGCGCATGCTCGACATCGCCACCGATTACGCGCTGGAGCGCCGCCAGTTCGGCAAGCCGATTGGAGAGCATCAGCTGGTGCAGGGCATGATCGCCGATTGTCAGGCCGAGCTGCAGGCGGCACGCGCGCTCGTCCGGGCCACGGCCGACACCTTCGACCGCGAGGGCAAGGCCATCCTCGAGGCCTCCTGCACCAAGTATTTCTGTACCGAGGCCGCCGGGCGCATCGCCGACCGGGCGCTGCAGATCCATGGCGGCGCGGGCTACATGGCGGAATACGATATCGAGCGGCTCTACCGCGATATCCGGCTGCTGCGGATCTACGAGGGCACCAGCCAGATCCAGCAGCTCGTCATTGCGCGCCGCACGCTGGCGCAGAGGGCGGGCTGAGCATGGCCGCGCATTTGCCCCGCAGCTTTGACGAGATGCCGCCGCAATCCGCGTTCTCGGCGCTGCTGGGGATCGAGATCGTGACCTGCACACCCGAGGAGGTCGTGTGCCAAATGCGGGTGACCGAGGCGATGGGCAACCGCAACGGCGTGCTGCATGGCGGCGCGATGATGACGCTGGCCGACACGGCGGCGGGCACCGCGTCTTTCATCAACAGCCCCGCCGAGATCTCCAACACCACGGTCGAGGCGAAGACCAACTTCATCCGTCCGGTCAAGATCGGCGACACGGTCACCGCGCGCTGCGCGCCGGTCCACGTGGGGCGCAGCACGGTGGTGCTTCAGGTCACGCTGACGCGCGGGGACGGCAAGATCGTCGGCTCGACCTCGCAGACGCATCTGTTTCTGGGCTGGAAAGACTGAGACGAAGGGGAGGGACGAATGACCGAAACTGAAATCGCGAAGCTTGGGCCGCAGGCCGCCTATGAGGCGCATCTGGCGGCGGGGCGGTTCATGATCCAGCGCGCCGCGAGCACGGGGGAATACGTGTTCTGGCCCAAGGTGACATCGCCGAGCGGTGCCACGGACCTCGAATGGGTCGCGGCCAAGGGCACCGGGACGGTCTATGCGATCACTGTGAACCGTGCGCGCGCGGGCGACTACAACGTCGCACTGATCGAGCTCGAGGAGGGCGTGCGCATGATGTCGACGCTGCCCCAGGTGGAAACCGCCGAGATCGGCGCGAGGGTCAGGGCACGGATCGAGGATGCCGGGGACGCGCCTCGCGTCGTCTTCGACCTCGCGGGCGAGGGCGCGGCATGAGCGCGGAGGACCTTCGGGGCAAGAGTGCCATCGTCGGCATGGCCACCGCTGGCATGGGTGCGGCGCCGGGGTTTTCGGCGATGGAGCTTCTGGGGCAGGCGGCGGTCAAGGCCGTCGCTGAGGCCGGGTTGAAGCTGCAGGACATAGACGGCGTCTTCGCCGCGACCAGCAGCCATGCCTTCCCGACCATGAGCGTTGTCGAATATCTCGGGCTCAGGCCAAGGTTCTTCGACGCCACCAACGTCGGGGGCTCCAGCTTCGAGATGCACCTGCTGCAGGCCACGCTGGCGCTCGAGGCCGGGCTGTGCGACGCGGCGCTGGTCTGCTACGGCTCGAACCAGCGCACGGCGGGCGGGCGGCTCGTGTCGATGAGCGAGCCGCAGTGGCACGAGACCCCCTACAATCCGCGCCACCCGATCACCGCCTATGCGTTGGCCACGAGCCGGCACATGGCCCAATACGGCACGCGGCGCGAGGATCTGGCGGATGTGGCGCTGGCCGCGCGCAGCTGGGCCAACCTCAATCCCGAGGCCTTCGCCCGCGGACCGCTCACCAAGGACGAGGTGATGTCGGCGCGGATGATCTCGGACCCGCTGAGCAAGGCCGATTGCTGCCTCGTCACCGACGGGGCCGCGGCCTGCGTGCTGGTGCGCGCGGACCGAGCGAGGGACCTGCCGGGCAAGCCGGTCTATTTCCTCGGCGCAGGCGCCGCGAATTATCACCGCTCGATCGTGGCGATGCCCGATCTCACCACCACCGCCGCCGCCGAGAGCGGGCCGCGCGCCATGCGGATGGCCGGGGTTACGCAAAAGGACATGGATCTGGTGATGGTCTATGACGCCTTCACCATCAACACGATCCTGTTTCTCGAGGATCTGGGCTTTTGTCCCAAGGGCGAGGGAGGGCGCTTCGTTCAGGAGGGGCGCATCGCACCGGGGGGCGAGCTGGCGGTCAACACCAATGGCGGGGGCCTGTCTTGCGTGCACCCCGGCATGTACGGGCTGTTTCTCATCGCCGAGGCGGTGGCGCAGATCCGCGGCGAAGCGGGCGAGCGCCAGATCGCCGATTGCGACCTCGCGCTGTGCCACGGCAACGGCGGCACCCTGTCGAGCCAATGCACCGCAATTCTCGGATCGGAGGCCGTCCTGTGACCAGTCTTTCGCATATCGACGGGCTGATCGCCCCGAAATCCGTGGCCATCATCGGCGCCTCCGACGATCCGACCCGGATCGGCGGCCGCCCGATCGCGGCCATGCTCAGGGCGGGCTACGAGGGGCGCATCCTTCCGGTCAACCCCAAGCGCGACACGGTTCAGGGCCTGCCCTGCTACGCCAGCGTCGATGCCCTCCCCGAAGCGCCCGAGGCGGCGCTGATCGCGGTGCCGGCCCGGCTGGTCGCGCAGACCATCGAGGCGCTCGGCCGCAAGGGATGCCGGACCGCGACGCTGTTCTCGG
Source organism: Limimaricola cinnabarinus (assembly GCF_047631075.1). Taxonomy (NCBI): domain Bacteria; kingdom Pseudomonadati; phylum Pseudomonadota; class Alphaproteobacteria; order Rhodobacterales; family Paracoccaceae; genus Limimaricola; species Limimaricola cinnabarinus. Next base: position 3,805 of record NZ_JBLHYX010000026.1, on the reverse strand, counting down.
CGGGATTTGCCGAGATGGGCGAGGCGGGCGAGGCGGCACAGCGCGATCTGGTGGCGCTCTCGCAACGGCACGGCATGCGGCTTCTCGGGCCGAACACGCTTGGCGTCTACAACGTGGACATCGGCTATTTCGGCACCTTCTCCTCCTCGCTCGATACCGGGCATCCGCGCCCCGGCAACATCGGCATCGCCAGCCAGTCCGGTGCCTTCGGCGCGCATTTGGGCGCTCTGGCGCGGGATCGGGGGCTTGGCGCTTCGGTGCTCATCACCACCGGCAACGAGGCCGACATCACCGTCGCCGACGCGATCCGCTGGATGGCCGAGAGCGACGCGATCGACGTGATCTGCACCTACATGGAGGCGATCAACGACGCGCCTGCGCTGCTGGCGGCGCTCGACGTGGCGCGCGCCGCCGGCAAGCCGGTCTTGATGCTGAAATCGGGCCGCTCGGCGGTGGGGGCGCGCGCCGCTGCCTCGCACACCGCGTCGCTCACCGGCGATGCCGTGGTCGCGGATGCGGTGCTCTCGGATCACGGCGCGATCATGCTGACCGAGCCCGAGACGATGATGGACATCGCCTATGTCGCCTCCAAGGGCGTGCGGCCCAAGCAGCATGCCCTCGGGGTGGTCACGGTCAGCGGCGGCGCGGGGATCGTCATCAGCGACGAGGCCGAGCGCATCGGCCTGCCGATGCCCGCCATGCCGGAGCCCGCGCAGGCCCGGCTGCTGGAGGCGCTGCCCTACGCTTCCGCCGTCAACCCGCTCGACTGCACGGCGCAGGCGCTCAACGAGCCCGCGCTTCTGGAGCAGTTTACCCGCGCGGCCCTCGAAGAGGGCGGCTACGGCGCGGTGCTGTGCTTTTTCACCTATGTCGCGGGAAGCCGGTCCATGTCGGACGTTATTCTCGAGGCGATGGCCCCTCTGCGCGCCGCCTATCCTGACCGCATCATCGCCTTCTGCGCCCTCGGGGACCCGCAGGTGCTGCACCGCTACGACGAGGCGGGCATCCTCGTGTTCAACGATCCCTGCCGCGCGGTGCGCGCGCTGGACGCGCTGCTGCGGCTCGGCGCGGCGCAGGACGCGCCCCGCACTGTGCCGCCCATACCCGAGCCGGTGACCCTGCCCGCCCAAGGCCTCGACGAGGCCGAAGCCAAGCGCCTGCTGGCCCAAGCGGGCATCACGGCCGCCCCCGAACAGGCGGTGCAAAGCGCTGATGCCGCGATCGCGGCGGCAGAGGCCTTCGGCTATCCGGTGGTGATGAAGATCCTGTCGCCGGATATCCTGCACAAGTCGGATATCGGCGCGGTGAAGCTCGGGCTTGGCGATGCGCAGGCGGTTCGCGCGGCCCATGCCGAAGTCCTGGAGGCCGCGAAAGACCACGCCCCCGAGGCCAAGGTGACCGGCGTTCTCGTCGCCAAACAGCTGACGGGAGGGGTCGAATGCTTGATGGGGATCAACCGCGATCCGACCTTCGGGCCGGTGGCGGTCTTCGGGCTCGGCGGGATCTTCGTCGAGCTTCTGAACGATGTGGCGCTGCGCGCCTGTCCTTTCGATGCCGCCACGGCGCGGGAGATGATCCTGTCGATCCGCGGCGCCGCGATCCTTCGGGGCGCGCGCGGCACCGCGCCCGCCGATATCGACGCGCTGGCCGAGATGCTGTCGAAGCTGTCGCTTTTTGCGGCCGCCGCGGGGGACAGGCTGGCCTCGATCGATCTCAACCCGGTTCTCGCGATGCCGGAGGGGCAGGGGGCCTATGCGCTCGACGCGGTCATCGAGCTTAACGCAGGGGAGGCGCGCGCCGATGGCCATTGATCATGACCACCTGATGAATTTCGACATTCCGCAGGTGCGGCAAAGCTACGGGCCGGAGGAGGTGGCGCGCTTCGGGCTGACCGTGGGGCTGGGGCAGGACCCGATGGACATGCGCCAGCTGGCTTATGTCGGGGCGCTGGCAGACGACATCCGCGCCATGCCCGCGATCGTCAACGTGCTCGGTCATCCCGGCTTCTGGCTCTCAAACCCTGAAACCGGGGTCGATGCGCTCCGGCTGGTGCATGGCGAACAGGGCCTCACCATTCACAAGACCATCCCCGCCACGGCCAGCATCACCGCCAAGACCCGCGTCACCGGGCTCGTCGACAAGGGCGAGGGGCGCGGCGCGCTGCTCTATTATGAAAAGCGGATCCTTGAGGCCGAAAGCGGCGACTGTCTGGCGACCTGCCGGGGCACGACCTTCCTGCGCGGCGATGGCGGCTTTGGCGGCCCATCGGGGCCGGTGAAACCGGCGCACCGCCTGCCCGATACCGCGCCGGACCATGTGTTCGACACGCCCACCCGGCCCGAGCAGGCGCTGTCCTACCGCTGGAACGCCGATCCCAACCCGCTGCATCTCGATCCGCGCGTCGCCGCCCGCTCGGGCTTCGAGCGTCCGATCCTGCACGGGTTGTGCAGCTTCGGCTTTGCCGCGCATGGGCTGCTGGCGGTGCTGTGCGACTACGACGCCGCGCGCTTCGGCGCGATGGACGCGCGTTTCACCGCGGCGGTCTATCCGGGCGAGACGCTGCGCACCGAAATCTGGACCGACGGCTCGTTCCGGACCCGCGTGCTGGAGCGCGACATCCTCGCCATCGACAACGGGCTGTTCAAGCACAGGCAGGCATCATGAGCATCGACATCGAGACGGGCGGCGAGGGGCTGCGCAGGATCACCCTGAACGAGCCCGACCGGCGCAACCCGATCGCCCATCACAGCCGGGCCGAGCTTTGCGCGGCACTGGGCGAGGCCGCGACGGATGACAACGTACGCGCAGTCGTCCTGACCGGCGCGGGGGGCAATTTCTCGGCCGGTGGCGATATCCGCGATCAGGGCGAGCGCAGCCTCGGGGCACACCGTGAACGCTTTGCGGTCATCGCCGACATGGTGACCCGGATGGCGCGGTTCCCCAAGCCGCTGGTGGCCTCGGTCGAGGGCTGGGCGGCGGGCGGTGGCTTCGCGCTGGCGCTGGCCTGCCCGACGGTCGTCGCCTCGCGGGAGGCGCGGTTCATCGCGGGGTTCACCAAGATCGCGCTGATGCCCGACATGGGCCTGCTAAGCACGCTGCCCGCGCGGATCGGCCCGGCGCGGGCGCGCCACCTGCTTTTGAGCAACCGCATTGTCGAGGCCCCGGAGGCGCTCGAACTGGGGATCGTCGATGCGCTGGCCGAGCCCGGAGAGGCGGCGCGCATGGCGGGCGAGATGGCGCTGAAGGAGGCTGAAGGTGCCGCCCTGCCGCGTCAGTTCATCCTCGACTGGTTCGCGCGGGATCTGGCCGCCGCCCTCGAATACGAGGCGACGCTGCAGCCCATGCTGCTCGACAGCGACGATGCTGCGGAGGGCCGGGCGGCCTTTGCCGAAAAGCGTCGGCCCGTGTTCCGGGGCCGATGATCGCGAATGAGCCGACCGGCACACTGCCGCCACGTCGGTAGATGCAGGAAAGGCCCGCTTCTGTAGAAGCGGGCCTTTCTTCTGCCGCGGTTCGACATGTCAGCAGTCAGTTGCGAACACCGATGATCGAGCGGCGTGCTACAGCTTCTCGGTCAGCTCCGGCAGCGCGGTGAACAGATCCGCGACGAGGCCGTAATCGGCGACCTGGAAGATCGGCGCCTCCTCGTCCTTGTTGATGGCGACGATGACCTTCGAATCCTTCATCCCCGCGAGGTGCTGGATCGCGCCCGAGATGCCGACCGCGACGTAGAGCGCGGGCGCCACCACCTTGCCGGTCTGACCGACCTGCCAGTCGTTCGGCGCGTACCCTGAATCCACCGCCG
>NZ_JBLHYX010000025.1:0-34345 GCF_047631075.1 Limimaricola cinnabarinus | reverse complement strand
TCCTTCGTTGCCCAGAACCATGCGAACCGCACGCTCGCGCACTTCAGGCGCATACTTGTTCGTCGTCTTGCTCATGCTCCACCTTACTCAGGAGTTGGAGCCTCCGACAAACCCGGCGCGGTTCAGATGCCGAGTTCGACACGCTCTACACCGACTTCGGCCGCCCCTCCATCGCACCGGAACGCCTGATCCGGGCGAGCCTTCTTCAGATCCTGTTCTCGATCCGGTTTGAGCGGCAGCTGATGGAGCAGATGAACTACAACCTGCTGTTCCGTTGGTTCGTCGGGCTCGGCATCGACGACCGCGTATGGGTCCCCACGGTGTTCAGCAATAACCGAGACCGGCTGCTGACGACCGAGATGTCGCGCAAGGTAATGGCCGCGATCCTGTCGCACCCAGAGGTCAAGCCGCTGCTGTCGGAGGAGCACTTCTCGGTCGGCGGGACGCTGATCAAGGCCTGGGCTTCCATGAAGAGCTTCCAGCCGAAGGACAGCACGCCGCCACCACACGACGACGATCCCGGCGCGCCACCGCCGCCATCGGTCGAGGAGACCTCCCCAGATAGCAGCCAGCCCCAGCAGACTGAGACGCCGCCGATGCCCTACACACCCCGCCAGACCTGCAACGCCGAAGTGAATTTCCGGGGCGAGAAGCGCTCGAACGCAACCCATGCGTCTGTGACGGACCCGGATGCCCGCCTCTACAAGAAGGCGCCGGGTGCCGCGGCGATGCTGTGCTTCATGGGGCATACGCTGATAGAAAACCGAAACGGGCTGGTCGTGCAGGCGGAGCTGAACCACGCGGATGGCCATAGCGAGCGCAAGGCGGCGCTCCAGATGCTCAACCGCCACTCCCCCGGCTCAACCCGGCGCCTGACGCTGGGAGCAGACAAAGGATACGACAGTGCCGACTTCATTGCCGCGCTCAGGCGCATGGTCGTGACACCGCATGTCGCGCAGAAGGCCCGGCATTCAGCCATCGACGGTCGGACCACCCAGCATCCCGGCTATGCATTGTCCCAACGGCGCCGGAAGAAGATCGAGGAACCCTTCGGCTGGGCCAAGACGGTGGGCGGCATGGCGCAGACGCTCCACCGTGGCCTCGACAGGGTTCGCGCCACATTCACGATGACCATGGCGGCCTGCAACCTGGCCAAGCTGCCGAAACTCTTTGCCGCCTGACGAACAGAGCAGCCAGAAAACCCGGCCTCGCAGCCGCCAAGCCCCGCCTTCAGATCGCGCCGGCAGGAACAGCGTCCCTCCAGCCTGACTTCTTCAGCAGCCTGCTAATCTTGGCGGAGGCTAGTAATCGGTCGGCAGATTAGCAGACCGCCAGATGGGGAGGAGGGTGGATAGGGCCTGAACCAAACCGCTGATAACGGCTGGATTCCATCCAGCGGCTGCAATACCGTTTCAGAAAACTTTTCTAAGAGCAAATTTACCAATGTCATCAATCGAAAACGGCTCGGGCCTAGGCACCGAGGGCCGCCACATGAAGCTGCTAGTGCGTACTAAGAATGCCATGCTACTGGGCAACGGCCTGATCGTCCATGTCCGCAAGGTGCAGCAGTACCGGAAAAAGCACGGCAAGCTGCCCCAACGGCCCTACCTGACCTACACCCAGCTTGTTGAGCAAACCGGCGCGAAGCTCGCTATGGTCGGTATCGGCAATTTTCTCGACGAAGTGATGAACGCCATCCATGCACCAGATGCCCCCGAAGCACTGCGAGGCCTGACCCTGTTCGTCACCGACAAGACTGGCTTCATCGCCTATGGCACCGGCAAACACAACTGGCGCGGCATCGATGCAAAAAACGCCCCAGCATACCGCAAGGCTGTGCTGGACCAAGATTTGACGAACGTGGCGTTCATTTCGGCTGATGGCGGGGTCTGAAATTGCGGAGCTTGCTTCATACATTCCTGGAACTCGGGGACGCGGTATCGCGGAATTTGGCCTTTGCACATGCTAACGACGTCAAAATAAGCTATGGCGAAGAGACCGTAACAGAAACCAATCTTCTGGAAATCTTGCGTTGGCACTCCGACCGCGGCACGCAATTGACTGCCATCTCAAAAGGTCAGGAAGCCAAGATCGGCGCGGATTGGGAATGGGTTGTCGTCGGGCGGAAATACAGCCTTTTCATGCGTGTGCAAGCCAAGCGCACGAAGAAGAACGACAGCTTGACGATCAAGCACAAAGTCGGCAAGGCGTCCAATGCCCAAGAGCAGATCGATGTTCTAATAAGAAATTGCCGTGCAGCCAAGCCCGGCGAGATAACCTGGAAGCCTGTGTATTGCTTCTATTCGAAGAACTCGGAGCGAAAGCGCTGGAAGTCTTCTGGCGGAATAGCCCCTTGGCGCGCCTATGAGTATGGGTGCCTTATTGCAGACGCGACATATATTAAGAAGAAGGCCAGCATCAAGAAGATTCAGGATGTCGAAGACGTATCGATTCCGTGGCATTTTTTCTTTGCACCATTGAACTCTCAGGCCCGATACCTTTTTTCGGAGTTGGCCGATGGTAGCGATGGAAACTCGGGTTTCTTGATGTCGGAAGGATTCATGGCCGTTTCGCCTGAAGTAGCCGATGGCGACAAAGATTCCGATGACGATACGCTGCTAATAAATGGCTTTCCAACCATCGAACAACTGAATGGTGAGATGGAAATCGACGAAAATATGACGGGCATCAGAAAAACTAACCCGGAGGAGCTAGAGCGCGTTCGCACTCGGGGTCGTCGGGAAGGAATTGATGCTCTTCGGTTCCTTATTCTCGATGTAAAAAATGAACCGAGCAGGAGGCGCTGATTACAACATCGTCAGAATCCGAAGTTGAAGTCGAAATTGTCTTGCTCGATCAGATGGGCGCGCCAAGCTTTACGTATTTCGAAAATACAATCTCTGAGCCTGATGCCTCAACTCCGGAACGCGAGCCCTAGCTGTTCCATCCCGGATGATCACATAAGCCCTCGGCGATCTGCCCTGTTCATGGCAAGATCGGTTCTGAGGGATGTCCCGGCGGAGCACGATCATGCTGATGCATCTTCACAAGCAAGCCACGACGACGCCCAGGATACGGGCGCTGCCGTGAAGAACCTGTCCCATACCGTCTCCATCTCAGAGGAGGAGATCGTACCACCTCTCTGCGGGACTATACACATGACGTTTGGATCGCAGTGTCCGAGAAGGTCTCGGGCCGCCCACGCTTCCCAGTCGTGTCGGCGTGCCTGACCACCTCGGGATCGAACCAGACCGACAGCGAGCCGCGCTTGCGCAACTCCAAAATGTAGTCTGACCAGTTCGCCATGTGGTAGCGAGTTGGGGAAGGCTTCGGCACGGGTGCAACAAGGTCCCGTCGGGAGGCAAATCATCAAAGCCTTTTAGAATTAGATACTTACAGGAATATGGCAGAAAACACCGCGAAGAAGACTCGCCAAAACGCTCGTTTTGGCAGAGTTGTCCCCGCCGGAACAACATGGTTGGGCCTTGGGGATTTGGTAGGCCCGGAGGGATTTGAACCCCCAACCAAACCGTTATGAGCGGTCTGCTCTGACCGTTGAGCTACGGGCCCCCGCGCTTTCTCCTAGCAGACAGGAGAGGCGGGTCAAGTTGGCGCTGGCCCTCGCGGGGGGTCTGAGGTATCGCGGCGTCACTTCACAAACCGGCATTCGGGGGACGCGATGCAGAAGGACGGGCTCACTTACGCGCAGGCGGGGGTGGATATCGACGCGGGCAACGCGCTCGTGGAACGGATCAAGCCCGCGGCGAAACGCACCGACCGGCCCGGCACCATGTCCGGCCTCGGCGGCTTCGGCGCGCTGTTCGATCTCAAGGCGGCGGGCTATTCGGACCCGGTGCTGGTCGCGGCCACCGACGGGGTGGGCACCAAGCTGCGCATCGCCATCGACACCGGCCATCTCGACGGCGTCGGCATCGACCTCGTGGCGATGTGCGTCAACGACCTCGTCTGCCAAGGCGCCGAGCCGCTCTTCTTCCTTGATTACTTCGCCACCGGCAAGCTCGCGCTCGACGAGGCGGCCCGCGTGATCGAGGGCATCGCCGCGGGCTGCAAAGCCTCCGGCGCGGCACTCATCGGCGGCGAGACGGCGGAGATGCCGGGTATGTATCCGGCAGGCGACTTCGACCTCGCCGGTTTCGCCGTGGGCGCGATGGAGCGCGGCACGGCTCTTCCCGATGGGGTGGCCGAGGGCGACGTGCTCTTGGGCCTCGCCTCGGACGGCGTGCACTCCAACGGCTATTCCCTCGTGCGCCGCATCGTCGAGCGCGCGGGCCTCGGCTGGGACGACACCGCACCTTTCTCCGAAGGCAGCCTCGGCGCGGCGCTGCTCGCACCGACCCGGCTCTATGTCAAACCGGTGCTGGCGGCGATCCGCGCGGGCGGTGTGCGCGCGCTGGCCCACATCACCGGCGGTGGTCTGACCGAGAACCTGCCGCGCGTGCTGCCCGATGGCCTCGGCGCCGAGATCGATCTGGGCGCGTGGTCGCTGCCGCCGGTCTTCGACTGGCTCAAGCGCGAGGGCGGGCTGGAGCAGGGCGAAATGCTCAAGACCTTCAACTCCGGCATCGGCATGGTCGTCGTCGTCTCGGCCGAGCGGGCCGAGGCGATCGAGGCGCTGCTCGCGGCCGAGGGCGAGACGGTGCATCGGCTCGGCCGGATCACGGCCGGGCAGGGGGTCGCCTATTCGGGCACCCTGTCGTGAGCGACCGCAAACGCGTCGCCATCCTGATCTCGGGCGGCGGGTCGAACATGCTGGCGCTGGTGCGCGACATGTCTGGCGACCACCCATGCCGCCCGGTGCTGGTGGCCTCCAACGACCCCGGCGCGGGCGGGCTTGGCCGCGCGGCCGAGCTTGGCATCCCGACGGCGGCGGTGGATCACAAACCCTTCGGCCGCGACCGCGAGGCCTTCGAGGCGGCGCTGAGCGAACGTCTGGAGGCCACGGCCCCCGACATCATCTGCCTCGCCGGGTTCATGCGCATCCTGACACCGGGCTTCATCGCGCGGTGGCAGGGACGGATGCTCAACATCCACCCCTCCTTGCTGCCGAAATATCGCGGGCTCGACACCCATGCGCGGGCCATCGAGGCGGGCGATGCCGAGCATGGCGTCTCCGTGCACGAGGTCACGGCCGAGCTCGACGGCGGGCCGGTGCTGGGGCAGGCGCGGGTGCCCGTGCGTCCCGGCGACACACCCGACGATCTCGCGGCGCGGGTGCTGGAGCAGGAGCACCGGCTCTATCCGCTGGTGCTGCGCCGCTTTGCCTCGGGCGACCGCACGCCGATCCTGCTCTGAGCCGGACGCTTTCCATCCGCGCTCCCATCGCCTAAGAGGGCGGGGACCGGCGCGCCTGCGCCGCCTCCTTATCCGCAAGCCCGGGACGACATGCAGACCATCACCACCACCGAAGACCTCGCCGCCTATTGCGAGAGAGCCGCGAAGCACGCTTACGTCACGGTGGATACCGAATTCCTGCGCGAGCGCACCTATTACTCCAAACTCTGCCTGATCCAGCTTGCCCATCCCGGTCCGGACGGCCCGGATGGCGGCGAAGGCAGCGCCGTGCTGGTCGATCCGCTGGTCGAGGGGCTCGACCTCGCGCCGCTGCACGACCTGTTCCGCGATCCAGGCGTGGTGAAGGTGTTCCATGCCGCGCGGCAGGATCTGGAGATTTTCCAGGTCGAGGCAAATCTCATTCCCGCGCCGCTGTTCGACACGCAGGTCGCGGCGATGGTCTGCGGCTTTGGCGAACAGGCGGGTTACGAGACGCTGGCGCGCAAGATCGCCAAGGCCGAGATCGACAAGTCGTCGCGCTTCACCGACTGGTCGCGTCGCCCGCTGTCGGAGGCGCAGAAGGTCTATGCGCTGGCCGACGTGACGCATCTTCGGGTGATCTACGAATGGCTCGCCGCGCAGCTCAAGAAAACGGGTCGCGCGCGCTGGGTCGCCGAGGAAATGGCGGTACTCAACGATCCCGCCACCTACCGCGTCGATCCCGCCGAGGCATGGCAGCGGATCAAGACCCGTTCCAATTCACCCAAATTCATCGCCGCGCTGCGCGAGCTGGCGCAGTTCCGCGAGACCTTCGCGCAAGAGCGCGACGTGCCGCGCTCGCGCGTGTTCAAGGATGACGCTCTGGTCGAGCTGGCCTCGACCCGGCCCGCCTCGGAAAAGGATCTGGGCCGCTCGCGGCTTTTGCTGCGCGAAGCCCGCAAGGGCGAGATCGCCGACGGCATCCTCGCGGCTATCGATCGCGCCGCCAAGCTGCCCGCCGACCAGATGCCCAAGGCCGAAAAGCAACGCGACCAGATTCAGGTCAACCCGGCTCTGGCCGATCTGCTGCGTGTGCTGCTCAAGGCCCGCTCCGAAGCCGAGAGCGTGGCGCCCAAGCTGATCGCCAGCTCCGCCGATCTCGACGCGCTGGCGGCGGGCGAGCGCGAGGTGCACGCGCTTTATGGCTGGCGCCGCGAGGTGTTCGGCGAACAGGCGCTGGCGCTGTGCGAAGGCCGCGTGGGCCTCGCCGCCAAGGGCAGCCAGGTGGTGACGGTCGATCTGTGATCGACGCCGCCACCCCCGGCCGCGCCGGGGCAGGCAGGATCGGACAGGGGCCGCACCCCCTGCCACTGGCAATTTCGGGCAGCGTCCTTACCTCTAGGCCATGTCCAGACCGCAGGAGACGCAGATGGCCCAGCCCGCCTTCGAGGAAATCGCCGAAACCTTCGAATTCCTTGACGATTGGGAAGACCGCTACCGGCACGTGATCGAGCTGGGAAAAGCGATGGAACCTCTCGACGAAGCGTTCAAGGTGCCCGCGACCAAGGTGCATGGCTGCGCCAGCCAGGTCTGGCTCGTGCCGGCGCCCGAGGGCGGGGCCTACCGGTTTCGCGGCGACAGCGACGCGATGATCGTGCGCGGGCTGATCGCGGTGCTGCACGCGCTTTACGACGGGGTGCCGGTGTCCGAGGTGCCCAAGATCGACGCGGGCGGCGAGCTGGCTCGGCTCGGCCTGAACGATCACCTTTCGGCGCAGCGTTCGAACGGGGTGCGCGCCATGGTCGAACGCATTCGCGAGACCGCGCTCGCCGCCGCCTAGGCGCGGGCCAGCGCGCTTGCCAGTTCGCCATATCCGGTAAAGCGCCGCTCGAAAGCGAGGCCCAGCCTGTTGGCATGGGAGCGGGCAAGGGCGGTCAGCGCGAGATCGTCGGTCTGCGCCTGATAGACCAGCGTCGTGTAATTCCCGAAATACATCTCGCGCAGCTCGGGGTGCCGGTCGAGACCGAGCGGCTCCCAGACGAAGGCGTCGAACTGGCGCGCGAGAAAATCGGTGAGGTAGAAGCAGGTCACTTCGCCCTTCTCGGCAAAGGCCTCGACGCCCTCGTAGAAGGCGTAGCAATGCGGCCCTTCGATCATGCCGACGCCGAGGCGTTCGCAGGTGCAGGCCAGATCGCCGCCCGTCCCGCAATCGGCATAGACCACGAAGACCCGCTCATACCCCGCGCCGCGCGCGGTCACCGCCGCTTCGACCGCGGGGGCGATCCTGTCGGGCCGGTTGTGCAGGATCGCGGGCAGGCAATGAAGATCGAGGTGAGCCCAGCCATTCTGTCCGATCAGGGCGAGTATCTCGCGCGCCAGCGCGCCGCAGGCGATGAGCAGCACGCGGCCCCGCCCAGAAGGGGCGAGACCGTCGCGCGTCAGCGTCGCGTCATCCGGCTGCATCGATCCTCTCAGGCACCCGCCTGCATCTGGTTATGGCGGCGCGAAATCCAGTCCTTGGCCGTCTCGACCGCCACGGCGGCGTCGCGGCAATAGGCGTCGGCACCGATCGCCTTTCCGAACTCCTCATTGAGCGGCGCGCCGCCCACCAGTACGATGTAATCGTCGCGGATGCCCTGCTCCTTCATCGTGTCGATCACGACCTTCATGTAGGGCATCGTGGTGGTCAGCAGCGCCGACATGCCAAGGATGTCAGCCTTTTCGTTGGCCAGCGCCTCGAGATAGGCCTCGACCGCGTTGTTGATCCCGAGATCGACGACCTCGAAGCCCGCGCCCTCCATCATCATCGCTACGAGGTTCTTTCCGATGTCGTGGATGTCGCCCTTGACGGTGCCGATCACCATCTTGCCCATGCGCGGCGCGTCGGTCTCGGCCAGAAGCGGCTTGAGAATCGACATGCCGCCCTTCATGGCGTTGGCGGCGAGCAGCACCTCTGGCACGAAGAGGATACCGTCCCGGAAATCATTGCCGACGATGGTCATGCCGCCGACGAGCGATTTGGTCAGAACGTCATAGGGCGCCCAGCCGCGATCCAGCAGGATCTGCGTGGCCTCCATGATTTCCTCGCGCATGCCGTCATAGAGATCGTCGAACATCTGCGCGACGAGTTCCTCGTCGTCGAGCTCGGAGAGGATCAGGTCGTCGTCTTCGTCAGCCATGTCACGGGGCTCCTGAGGGGGCGGGCGATGGGTCTTTGCTCGGATCAACGCCCGGATCGAAGCCCGGGTCGCGGTCGTTTCCGACACTGCCTGCATCGCAACCGACGAGGATGCAAATGAAAAGACCCCACCACAACTATGAGGTCGGCTCAACTGGAGGCTTGCCCGCAGCACCAGCTTGCGAAAACGTGGCGGGCGGGAGGAGATCGGCCATGATGATGGATGCGGCGGCGCTCAATGCGTTTCTGGAGCGCGACTTCGGACAGGTGGCGGCGCAGTTTTGCGTCGAGAGCGCGGAGGTTGAGCGGCTGATGCTCAGGCTGCGGGTCGGGGTGATGCATCTGCGGCCGGGCGGCACGGTGTCGGGGCCGTCAATGTTCGGGCTGGCGGATGTGGCGATCTATCTGGCGATCCTGTCGCGGATCGGCCCGGTGGCGCTGGCGGTGACGACCGGGGCCACGATTGATTTCCTGCGCAAGCCCGAAGCGGGGGCGGATCTTCTGGCCGAAACGCGGCTCTTGAAGCTTGGCCGCAGGCTTGCGGTGGGCGAGGCCCTGCTGTTCAGCGAGGGGCAGGTGGCGCCGGTGGCGCGCGCCTCGATGACCTATTCGATCCCCCCCGGCGCGGCGCAGGGCGCGGCGCCCGTTTGACCCGCATAAAAAGGGGGCCGGATCGCTCCGGCCCCTCAGGCGTGGTCGGGCCGGGGATCAGCCCTTCCAGAACGGGCGCGCGGCCTCGGCCTGCGCGGTCATGGGATCGAGACCGAGATCGCGCAGCATGGCCGCGTCGAGGCGCGACAACGCGCGCCGGGTCCGGGCGCGACGCTCCCAAATCGCCACGCGGCGGGCCATGCCGACGAGAAGCGCGGAGACGGCCCCTTGGTCGAGAGCGGCCTCGAAGGGCGTGGCGGTGTGGGCGAGCGTGGTCATGTCGGTCTCTCTTGTATTGATACAATGCGTGTATATGATGCAAGATAAGGACTACAATGCTCGAAGAATGACGTCTACGGAAGTTTTGTCATGGATACAATGTGGTGGCCCAGCCTCGACAAGGGCGGGCCCGTCAAGCACCAAGCGCTCAAGCGATCGATCCAAGAGGCAATCGGCTCCGGCACCATTCGGCCCGGGCACAGGCTCCCACCCGTCCGCGAGGTGGCTTGGCGCCTCAAGGTGACGCCGGGGACCGTGGCGCGCGCCTACAAGGATCTGGTGGAGCAGGAGGTGCTGCGCGCCGTGGTCGGTCGTGGCACCTTCGTCTCCGAGCCCGATCTTCCGGCACCGCTGCCCGCGCTGATCGACCCCGCCAGCATGGGCGCGGAGGGCGAGATGCTGAACCTGCGCACCGCGCAGGTAGCGGATGTCGGGCAAGGGCGCTTGCTGCATGAGCTGTTGAAAAATCTGGCCGATCCGCCGCCGGGCGCCTATGTGAGCTACCCGCGCCCCGAGGCCGACGCGCCGCTTCGCGCCCTTCTGGCTGACTGGTTTGCGGCACCAGCGCATGGCCCGGTCGAGGCCGATGACGTGGTGCTCACCTCCGGCGCCCAGCATGGCATGGTGGTGCTGCTGCAAGCGCTGCTGCACGGGCCGCGCCCGGTCATCCTGACCGAGGAATTGGCCTATCCCGGCTTTCGCCATGCCGCCGCTCTTGTGCGGGCCGAGATCACCGGCATCGCCTTCGACGGCGAGGGGCTGCTACCCGATGCCCTAGAGCGCGCCTGCCGTGAGAGCGGGGCACAGCTGCTTTGTACCAGTGCAGAGGCACACAATCCGACAACGATCCGCACTTCTCCCGAACGGCGCGCCCAAATTGTATCTATCGCAAGGCAGTACAATATGCAGATCATCGACGATGACTGCTTTCGCTCCGACGCGGGCGAGGACGCGAGCTACCGCCGTCTCGCGCCGGAACGCTCATGGGTGGTCACGACGCTCTCCAAGACGCTGAGCCCCGATCTGCGGCTCGGGGCGATCCTTTCGGCCCCCGGTCGCGCTGCCTTGCCACGCATCGCGGCACAGCAGCAGTTCTTCGGCCTGTCGCGGCCCACCGTGTCACTAGCCGAGGCCGCGCTTTCGACCGGGCTGGCCGCGCGAGTGCGCGACGCGGTGCTCGAGGTGCAGGGCAGGCGGCTCGCCCACCTGCGAAAACGCCTCGCCCCGTGGCAACCCCGCACCCGCGAGGGGGTGCCTTTCGCTTGGCTCGATCTGCCGCGCGGCTGGCGGCCCTCCTCATTGAGCCGGGCAGCCGAAGCCGAGGGTATCCGCCTCAAGCCCGCCGACGAGTTCGCGCTGATCGACGGACGCGCGCCTTCGGCAGTGCGCCTCGCGCTCACTGGCCTGCGCGACGACGCGGCCTTCGAGACCGCGATCGACCGGCTTGCGGCCCTTCTTGCCGCGCCGCCGCACGTGATGGAGGTCTGACCCGCAAGAAACATGGGGTATCATGATACCTTAATTTCAAGGTACTGTTTTTGCTCTATAAATTAAGGCAGGCTGCGCTTGACTGCGTGACCGCTTCGTTTAGAACCCGCTCATCGAATTTGCGCGGGCGGCCCGTTCGGGGCGGTGCGCGTTGCAGATCAAGGGCAGAACCATGAAAACCTTCACCGCTACCCCGGCGGATATCGAGAAGAAATGGATCCTGATCGACGCCGAGGGCGTCGTTCTGGGCCGTCTCGCCTCGATCATCGCCATGCGCCTGCGCGGCAAGCACAAGGCCTCCTTCACCCCGCACATGGACATGGGTGACAACGTCATCGTGATCAACGCGGACAAGGTGCAGATGACCGGCAAGAAGCGCGAAGAGCACTTCTACTGGCACACCGGACATCCGGGCGGCATCAAGTCGCGCACCAAGCAGCAGATCCTCGATGGGGCGCACCCCGAGCGCGTCGTCATGCAGGCCGTCAAGCGGATGCTGCCGGGCAACCGCCTGTCGCGCACCCAGATGACCCATCTGCGCGTCTTCGCCGGCACCGAGCACGGCATGGAGGCTCAGAAGCCCGAGGTTCTGGACGTCGCGTCCATGAACAAGAAGAACACGAGGACCGCATAATGGCCGAACAGATCAATTCGCTCGAAGAGCTGGGTGGGGCCGTCTCGACCGAAGGTCAGGTCAACACCGAAGCCCTCGCGCCGCGCGAGCCCGTCCGTGACGAGCTCGGCCGCTCCTACGCCACCGGCAAGCGCAAGGACGCGGTCGCCCGCGTCTGGATCAAGCCGGGCTCCGGCAAGGTCGTCGTGAACGGCAAGGACATCGACACCTATTTCGCGCGTCCGGTGCTGCAGATGATCCTGCGCCAGCCGTTCCAGATCGCCGGTGTCGCCGGTCAGTTCGACGTCTACGCGACCGTCGCCGGCGGTGGCCTCTCGGGCCAGGCCGGTGCCGTGAAGCACGGCGTCTCCAAGGCGCTGCAGCTCTACGATCCCTCGCTGCGCGCCGCGCTGAAGGCCGCCGGGTTCCTGACCCGCGACAGCCGCGTCGTCGAGCGCAAGAAGTACGGCAAGGCGAAAGCCCGCAAGAGCTTCCAGTTCTCGAAGCGCTGATACTTCGCACCATCATATGTCTGGAAAGGGCGGTCCCATCGGGCCGCCCTTTTCGCATGCCGCCCTTTTCGCATGCCGCCCTTCCACGCGGCACCGCGACACAAATGGCGCGTGGGCGCAACGCGCCTCTTGCGCGGCGCGTCGTTTGCGGCGAAAGCGGCGCGCGCTGTTGATCTTTGCCGCGGGCCGGTCAAGCATCGCGGCGGGGCATCACGGGGCGGCCATGGGTCTGGGGCACTTCACGAAATCCGAAGGGGGTCGCGCCGCCTTGCTGCTTGCGCCACCTTTTCTCTACGCTCTGGCGCTCCTCGCGCTACCGCTCCTCGCGGTTCTGCTGTTCAGCTTCTGGACGCAGGATTTCATGACGATCGACACCAGCTTCACGCTGGCCAACTACCGCGAGTTCTTCGACAAACCGATCTACGGCGTTCTGCTCGGCCGCTCGCTCATGGTATCGGGCATCGTCACTCTTGTGACCGTGCTGCTGGCCTACCCGGTGGCCTATTTCCTGTCGTTCCACGTCCGGTCCGAACGCAAGTCGCTCTGGTTGTTCTTGATCACCATCCCGTTCTGGACCAGCTACCTGATCCGCGTGTTCCTGTGGAAGGTGATCCTGGGCTATAACGGCGTGATCAATTCGGGGTTGATCGGTGCAGGGCTGATCGAAGATCCGCTGAGCTTTATTCTCTACAACGTCAACGCGGTGATCATCACGCTGGCGCATGCCTTCGCCCCCTTCGCGATCCTGCCGATCTTCGTGGCGCTGGAGAAGATCGACCGCTCGCTGATCGAGGCCAGCCGCGATCTGGGCGAGACCCGCGTGACCACCTTCCTGCGTGTGACCCTGCCATTGTCGATGCCGGGGCTGGTGGCCGCCGTGCTCATCGTCTTCATCCCGACCATCGGCGATTACGTCACGCCCGAACTGATGGGCGGCGCCGGTGGAAAGCTCATCGCCAACATGATCCAGACGCAGTTCCTGCAACTTAACAATGCGCCGATGGGTGCCGCCATCGCGATCGTCTCGATGATCTCGGTCACCGCCATCGCGTTGGTCTTCGTCGCGCTCAACCGCCGCTGGCTCAGGGGACGGGGATGAAGGGCGCGCCGCTCAGGATCTATGCGATCCTTTACCTGCTGTTCCTCTATGCGCCGATCGCGCTTTTGCCGCTCTTCGCCTTCAATGACGCGACAATCATCGCCTTTCCGCTGGCAGGCTTCACCACGCATTGGTTCACCGACCTCATGGCCAATACGGCGCTGCGGCAGGCGGTGGGCAACTCGCTCTTCATCGCCGCCATGACCGCGATCTTCGCGACGCTCCTGGGGCTGTGCGCCGCGCGCGCGGGCGCAATGGCGCGGTTTCCGGGCAAGGGCGGGATTATCGGCTTCGTGATGCTGCCCTTGGTTCTGCCCGAGATCATCGTCGCGGTATCACTGCTGATTGTGTTGCGGCAGGTGCTGGGGCTCAACCTCAACAACTGGACCGTGATCTCGGCGCATGTGCTGATCTGCACGCCGTTTTCCATCGCGATCCTCAACGGCGCGTTCCAGAACCTCGACCCCTCGATCGAAGAGGCGGCGATGGATCTGGGCGAAAGCCGGTTCTCGGCCTTTCGGCTCGTGACGCTGCCGCTGGTGATGCCGGGCATTGTCTCGTCGATGCTCATCGCCTTCACGATCAGCCTCGACGAGTTCATTATCGCCTTCTTCCTCACCGGCGCGAACCCGACGATGCCGGTCTATATTTGGGGCCTGTTGCGCTTTCCCGCACAGCTGCCCGTGGTCATGGCGCTCGGCACGATCCTCGTGGCGCTGTCGATCGCGCTTCTCGTCATCGCAGAATTCTTCCGCCGCCGCGGCCGCGCGCGCG
The DNA here is from genome assembly GCF_047631075.1 of Limimaricola cinnabarinus. NCBI lineage: Bacteria > Pseudomonadati > Pseudomonadota > Alphaproteobacteria > Rhodobacterales > Paracoccaceae > Limimaricola > Limimaricola cinnabarinus. Next base: position 20,480 of record NZ_JBLHYX010000025.1, on the reverse strand, counting down.
CCGGGATCAAGGATCAGGGAGGTTTCCTGTGACCGCACTCATCGAACTCAGGGGCGTCGAAAAGCATTACGGCGACTATCACGCGCTGCGCGGCATCGACCTTGAGATCCGCGCGGGCGAGTTCTTCTCGCTGCTTGGCCCCTCGGGCTGCGGCAAGACCACGCTGTTGCGCACCATCGCCGGGCTGGAACAGGTCTCCTCGGGCAGCATCCGCATCGACGGGCGCGACATGAAGGGCGTGGCCCCGAACCACCGGCCCACCAACATGGTGTTCCAGTCCTATGCCGTGTTCCCGCACCTCACCGTAGCCGAAAACGTGGGCTTCGGCCTGCGCCGCGATCCGCGTGCCAAATCCGAGAAGGCGCGCGCCGTCGAGGAGGCGCTCGAGATGGTCGGCCTCGCGGGCTACGGGCGACGCCGTGCGCACGCGCTCTCGGGCGGGCAGCGGCAGCGCGTGGCGCTGGCCCGCGCCCTGATCCTCAAGCCCAAGGTGCTGCTCTTGGACGAGCCGCTTTCGGCGCTCGACCGGCTGATGCGCGAGCAGATGCAGCTCGAACTGATCCGCCTGCAGCGTCAGGTCGGGATCACCTTCATCCTCGTCACCCATGACCAGGAAGAGGCACTGGTTATGTCGGACCGGATCGCGGTGATGTTCGAGGGCGAGATCGGCCAGCTGGCCGATCCCGAGACGCTTTACCGCCGTCCCGCGACGCGGCGCGTGGCGCAGTTCATCGGCAAGATGAACTTTCTGCCCGGGGAAGTGACGCGCGGCGGTGCGGGCGTCGAGATCGCCGGGCTGGGCCACGCCACCCTCGACCCCGATCAGGCCCCCGCCGGGGCCGCCTCCGGCGCGGTGAGCGTCGGCATCCGCCCCGAGACGCTGGCCATCCTGTTCGAGGGCGAGACCGCGCCGCGCCGCGAAGTGCAGGGCATCATCGACGAGGTCGTCTATTACGGCGACATGACCTATTACGACGTGCGCGTCGAGGGCATCGATCGGCCTCTCACCGTCTCGATGAAGAACCTGATCGGTCGGCCGGTGCTCGATGTCGGGGCGGTGGCGCGGCTGGCTTGGGATGAACGCGCGCTGGTGCTGCTGCCCGGCTGATCACATCGGCAGCGCCAGCCGGATCCCGAATGTTTCGAGGCCCGGATTGTCGTTCGACAGCCCGCCATTCGAGCGGTGATCGAACTGAAGCGACACCCGCGCGCCGTTGTCAAAGGCATAGCCGACCCCGGCCGAGGAACGAAACTCGATCATGTGGCCCAGCTCGGCCCCGTCGGTCTGTGCATAGAGCCCCGGCAACAGCGACAGCTGCACGAAGCTCTGGTGCGGAAGCGCCCCGGTCCATTGCAGACCCGCCCCGAGCCAGGCGTCGCCATTCGCGGACACCGAAAGCCCGAGCACCGGCTCGAGCGCGCCGTAACGCGCGGGAAGCTGTCGCTGGAGATAGATCTCGCCGCCTTGCCGCTCGCGCTGGAACAGCACCTCGCCGTACTGCACGGCATTGCGGCCCTGACCGGGCTGGATGCTGCGGCAGGTCTCGGCACCACAGCTTCCGAAACCAAGCTCGGCCGTCGCGACGAGAGCAAAAAGCAGAGCGAGCGAGCCGTCCATGTGGCCTCCTTGCAGAATGGGGACGCGGCCACGAAGCGTCTTGGCGTTTCGGAAACCCGCCGTCGGCCACCGGTCCTGTCATAAAGTCTCGATTTATCAGACACCCAGCCGGGCCACCAGCGCCACGAGTTCGGCCTGCCGGCTGGTTCCGGTCTTGTCGAACAGGCTGCATAGTTGGTTGCGCACGGTGTTGGGACTGACCTCGCGCAGCCGCGCTATCTCCGCCAGCGACAGCCCCGCGCAAAGCTCGCGCAGCACCACGCTTTCAGCCGGGGTAAGCTCGAACAGGTCCGGAAGATCCTCGTCGCGTGCATAGGTCTGGCCCGGCTCTGTGATGATCAACGCCGCGACCGCGCGATCCGCGCTCAGCATTACCTCGAGCGGCGCGATGGATTGCGGACGGGGCAGGGGTGCCAGCCGCGCCAACCGCCGCTCGCCTCCCGGGCCGGGCACCACGAAGCCCCCACCGGCGCGCCCCTCGCGCGTCAGGCGATCGTCGAGCGCCGCGTTGGCACAGTCGTCTACTAATCGCAGCCGCCGGTCGCGGCCGAGCTTCAGGACATCACCCCGCCTGAGCAACGCATCGGCCCGCACGTCGCTGGCGACGAGGCGCGATCGCGCATCGAGCGCAAAACACGCATGCAGACCCGCGATGCCATCCATCACCTGCGCGCCCGCCTGCATGGCGCTGCGTTCGACCAACCGGGTGAGGTCGAAGGCCCGGCGCAGATGCGGGCCGATCAGCGACAGAAGCTGACTTCCGGCGGTTCCGATCGTGTCGGTATGACCGGGCGCGTGGTTGCAGCTGATCACGAGGCCGCCGGCCTCGCCATTCACCAGCACCATCCCGAAAGAGCGGTGGATATCCCCCTGCGGCTTAAGAAAGTCGGCATAGAATTCGCTTTTTAGAAGCGCCTCCTCCGGCACGAGTTGACGGTCATGCACCAGTTGCAAGACCGGCGTCCGCCTGAGCACCGGAAGCCATGGGTTCATCACCGCGTAATGGTCGGGGTAGTCCGCCATCAGGGCCGGGTCGAAGTTGACGCCGTGCACCACGGTTCCCCGCAGCCCACCCCGGCGCACCAGTTGCAGCGCCCATGCCCCACCTCCGGCTATGGCGGCGAGCCGGGCGGGCAGGCTTTCCCAAAGCGCAGGCGTGATCGCGCTTTGGTAGATCTCGTCCAGAAGACCGGCAATCTTGGGGTCATGGGGAAGGGGTGGCATGATTGCTACTGAAACTCTTTAGTGCGTGGTTCAAATGGACCATGCAACCTCGGGTTAGCCATGACACTGACTGGTAGAGGCGGGTTCTGTCCAGTTCATCGTTCCCCTAGTTTCCCGGTATCGGGCAGAATCCGTCACTATTTCAGGTATCCGGGGCGACAAGACCCAAGCCCCTGAGATAGATGCCGATACCGCTTTCGAGCAGGTCATCCGCAGGAAACGGAGCGCGCGTCCCCGGAGAGCCGCGCGCGAACAGCTCCACCACGCCGTGGCTCATCGCCCAGACATGCGCGGCAAACATCTGCGGCGGCGGGCGGCGATTCTCGGGAATGCGCTCGGACAGCGCCTCGGCGGCGCGCTCCAGTACGCCGAGCGCGCACCGTGACGCGGTGGCAAGCTCCGGCGTGCGCTGGACCGAGATGCCGCTTTCGAACATCGCGACGTAATGGCCGGGGTGCTTGCGCGCGAAGGCCAGATAGGCGCGCCCGGTCTTCTCGAAGGCCGCGAGCACCGAGGGACGGCCCTCGTCATAGGCATAGTCGAGCAGATCGGCGAAGATCTCGTAGCCCTGCCGCGCCGCTTCGGCGATCAGGTCTTCGCGTCCCGCGAAATGGCGATAGACCGCCGCGGGGGTCACCCCGGCCTCGCGCGCGGCCTCCGACAGGGTGAAGCCCGTGGGTCCCTTGGCCTCGATCAGCTTCAGGCAGGCCTCGACGAGGGCCTGCCGCAGGTTGCCGTGGTGATATCCCTGTTTGGCCACGTCAGTCGCGCGGCCAGATATCGACGCCGCCCGCGACCTTGGGATCGAGCGCGCAGACCGCCTCGGCATCCTTGTCGGTATAGTCGAGCGCGCCCAGAACGCGGCGGATCGCGCCCACGCGCGCGCGCCGCTTGTCATCGCCGCGGATCACGGTCCACGGCGCGAAATTGAAATCGCTGCGCTCGAACATGGTGGCGATGCGCGCGGTGTAGTCATCCCACTTCCGCAGCCCCTCGACATCGATCCAACTCAGCTTCCATTGCTTGAGGGGGTCGTTCTCGCGCTTGAGAAACCGCTCGAGCTGCGTGGCCCGACCGACATTGATCCAGATCTTGAAGAGCCGGATGCCGTCATCGACCAGCATCTTTTCGAACGGGGCCACCTGCTCGTAGAACCGCTCGACCTGTGTCTCGTCGGCAAAGCCGAAGACAGGCTCGACCACGGCGCGGTTGTACCACGAGCGGTCGAGGAACACGATCTCGCCCCTGGTTGGCAGTTCGCGCACATAGCGCTGAAAGTACCATTGCCCGGATTCGATCTCGGACGGTTTGGCCAGCGCCACGACGCGGGCGCCGCGCGGATTCAGGTTCTCGCTGAACCGCGAGATGGTGCCACCCTTGCCGGCGGCGTCGCGGCCCTCGAACACCACGACGACCCGCTGGCCGGTCTCCTTGACCCAGGCCTGCATCTTGACCAGCTCGATCTGCAGGGCGGCCATCTCGGCCTCGTAATCCTTGCGCTTCCATTTGGAAGGGTAGGGAAAGCGCGGGCTGGTGATATCGTCCTTGCCCGCGTCGCGCAGGATGCGGCGGATCTCCTCCGGGGCTTCCTCGTCGTGAAACCGGCTGATCGCTCCCTCGAACGGCTTGGTCATCTGTCTCTCCTCGCGCAGTGCATGTTGCGGGCCACGAGAGCCTAGCGCAATCCCGCCCGCGCCGCCGCCCGATCGATCGCCGCCACCACCTCGTCCGGCACGACGTGATGCGGCATGTGACCAACGTTCTCGAGCACCGTCAGGTTCGCGCCGGGGACGAGTTCGGCAAGACGGGCCGAATGCACCTCGAGCGGCACGATGGTGTCGGCGACGCCGTGCACGATCTCGACCGGCAGGTCGAGCGTGGCATAGCGTTCGCGCATCGCGGCAACCTGCGGCAGGAGTCCGTTCACCTGCCGCGCGTTGACCCGCAGGCTGTCGCGCCGCACCGCGAGGCCGGCGCCGACGAAATCGGCATAACCCTCGGGCACGGGGTTGGGGGCAAAGACCGCCTCGACCGTTTCATCGACCAGCCGTTCGGGCGCGAAGGCGGTAAGCAGCGGCACCACGGTGGCCCCGCCGAGCGCCGAGCCATTGACCTTGTAGAGCGTGGCGAGCCCCGTCTCCCACGGCATGGTGGCGCCCGCGATGTCGACGACGGCGGCAATGGCTTCGGGCCGCTCCAGCGCCCAGGCCATGGCCACGGCCCCGCCGAAGGAATGGCCCAGAACGATGGGCTTTTCGGCCCCGAGTGCTGCGGCCGCCGCCTGCAGCAGCCGCGCCTGCGTCGCCACGCTGTCGGCGCGCGTGGTGAAGGCGTCGTCCGCCGCCGGGTCGATCGGATCGGAATAGCCCAGTCCCGGCCGGTCGAAGGCGATGACGCGATAGCGGTCATCGAGCCGGTCCACGAGGTCGAAGGCCATGTCGCGCAGATTGCCGGAGGCGCCATGGATCAGCACGAGGTCCGGGCCGGTGCCCGAGACCAGCGCGTGCACGCGCTGCCCCTCGACCTCAATGAGCCGGCCCAGCGGCGGATGCGCCGCCTCGGCCATGACCTCGCGCCGATCGGCGCGGTGATCCACGAAGGCGCATCCCGCGAGGGCAAGGAGCGCCAGAAGGGCGATGAGCTTAGCGGCCAATGTCGTTCAGATCGTAAGGGGTGGTCTGGTAGATCTGGTTGATCCAGTTGCCGTAGAGCAGATGCGCGTGGCTGCGCCAGCGGTTCGACGGCGGCTTGGTCGGGTCGTCGCCCGGGTAGTAGTTGGCCGGGACGGCGATCGGGTTCCCCGCCGCGACGTCGCGGTCGTACTCCTCCTTCAGCGTGTGGCTGTCATATTCGAAATGGTTGAAGATATAGAGCGTGCGGCGCTCGGGGTCCTCGACGAGGCAGGGGCCGACCTCGTCCGAGGCAAGCAGCGTCTGAAGCTCGGGGCGGGCGTCGATGTCCTCCTGCCGGATCTCGGTCCAGCGGCTGACCGGGACGGTGCAGTCATCCGAAAAGCCGCGCAGGAACGGGCTGTCGGGCTTGAGATTGCGGTGCCGGAAGCAGCCAAAGGCCTTCCGGTCGAGCAGGTGCTTGGCGATGCCGTGCTGATGCGCGATCAGCGCCATGCCGCCCCAGCAGACGCCGAAGGTGGAATGCGCATGGGTCTGGGTCCAGTCGAACACGCGGCGCAGCTCGTCCCAATAGGTCACCTCGTCGAAATCGAGATGCTCGACCGGCGCGCCGGTGACGAGAAAGCCGTCGAACTTCTCGCCCGAGGCCGCGACCTCCTCGAAGGGGCGGTAGAACTCCTCCATGTGTTCGGCGGCGGTGTTGCGCGATTCATGATCCGACATGCGGATCAGCGTCAGCTCGATCTGCAGCGGCGTCGCGCCGATCAGCCGCGCGAACTGCGTCTCGGTCTGGATCTTCTTGGGCATCAGGTTGAGCAGGCCGATCTTCAGCGGCCGGATGTCCTGCCGCGCCGCCTGATCCTCCGACATCACCATCACGCCCTCGCGCGTCAGCACGGTGTAGGCGGGAAGGGCTTCGGGGATCTTGATGGGCATGGTGCAACCTCTTGGCAGGGAGGGCTGATCTAGGCTTCCCGGCGGCTCTTGCCAAGCGCCGCGTCGAGCGCTTCGGCCACGACGGCCTCGAAATCGGCGGCGGAGTCGAGGCCCGACAGCGCTTCGGCCGGTATGGCGAGGCCCCAGCGTTCGGCCATTTTGGCATAGCGCGGCTGACGATGCGCCAGCGCCCGCCCGTAGGTCCAGCGGATGAAGGCGTCGGGATCGACGCGCGCCTCCGGCAGGCCAGTCTCGGCGAGATAATCGTGCCATGCCTTGAGCAGGAAGTCGGGGCTGTAGGCCATCGGCTTGGGCGCACGGTCGAAGCGACGGATCAGCTCCTCGGTATGCGCCTCCGACCCTTCGATCCAGATCATCAGCATCTCCTTGGAGAGAAGCGTCATCAGCGGGTCATGCGGATTGTCGGGATCGACCCATTCGCAGATCGAGCCGCCGGTGTCGCAGACGAAATTCGGGTAGCCATAGAGCGCCTCGCCGCGTTCGACGAACCACGGCGTGTCCTCGAGCGCGGCGATTTCGGCGCGGCGAAACTGCTCCTGCCGCTGGCGGTAGGTCTCGAAGGGCAGGCCACCTTTCGCCGGATCGCCCGGCTTGCCGAGATAGGTCGAGACCGGGGCGAGGTTGTCGAAGCTGATGTTGGAGCCGATGTAGATGCTGTCCGAGAGCAGCAGCTCGCGCAGGAACGGCACCTTCATCGCCTCGCGTTTGGCGTTGTCGGCGATGAGCTCGCCCATGTGGCGTGTGCCGATGCGGTAGTCGATCGAGTAGTGGAACCAGTCGCCCGACCGGCGCAGCAGGTTCGACACATGCGTCTTGCCGAGGCCCGACATGCCGAAGAACAGGACGCGTTTTCGCGGGGCGGACAGCCAGTCCGAGGCGGAGGAATGGATCATGCGCGCATGGCTAAACAAGCGCCGCGGCCCGGTCCAGTCAGAACTTGGGCGCAGGTGCCGCCCCCCGCGCGCGCGGACGCCGCAGGATCCGCCCGTCGAGCACCGCGAGGCCGCAGGCCAGCAGGGCGAAGCCCGCATAGGCGCGGGGTGGCAGCGTCTCGCCCAGTACCACCACGCCGAGAAGGATCGCCACCGGGGCCACCATCAGCGTCACCAGAAGCACGTTGCCGCTGCCTGCCACGGCGATGACGCGGTAGTAGATCAGATAGGCCAGCGCCGTCGATCCAATGGAGACATAGGCCAGCCCCGCAATGGTGGCGGGAGCGAGATCGAACATGGGCGGCCCTTCGACGATCCAGGCCAGCGGCACCATGATGAGCGCGGCCCCCGTGGTCATCCCGGCGGCGGCGGTGAGCGGCGGCAGACCGCCCATCATCTTGCGCGCCCAGACCCCGGCCAGCGCATAGGAGATCGTGGCACCGATGGCGGCGATCTGGCCCAGCGCGCCGGGATCGAAGCCCGAGAGCGCCGACGGGCCGATCACCCAGATCACGCCGAAAAAGCCCAGACCCACGCCGAACGCCTTGCGCGCCGATAGCCTTTCGTCGGCGAAGAAGATCGCTGCGAAGAGCACGCCGAACACCGCCGTGGCGGCGTTGAGGATGGCGATGAGGCCGGTCTCGACATGCTGCTGGCCCCAAGCGAGGAGGCCGAAGGGAATGGCGTTGTTGAGCGCGCCCATGACGATCAGCACCCCCCAGATCCGCGCGCCGCGCGGCAAGGGCAGGCGGCGCAAGAGCACCACCGGCCACAGCACCGCCGCCGCCCAGATCGCGCGGTGCCCGACCACCCAGATCGGCCCGATCTGGTCGAGCGCGACCCGCACCGCGAGGAACGAGCCGCCCCAGATCAGGGCGAGGAGGCCGAGCTGCGCCCAGGCCGCGTTGGTCATGGTCTTTTGTGCCGTCATGCGCGGCACTCTGCACGCCATACGGGCAGGCGCAATCCGAAACATGCGGGTTGCATGCAAACACGGACGGGGGCGGCGCAGTGGCCGCCCCCGTCCCGATCGCGTCCCGATCAGAAGCGGTAGGCCACGCTCATGCCGAGGGCGACCGCGGAGCTGTCGGTAAAGTCGGCGCGATCCTCGCGCAGACCGGTCGCGGGGTTGCGGGTCTGCGGGCTGGCATCGCCGAGCTTGGTATAGCGGATGCCGCCCGAGATGGTCACCGCCTCCATGTTGTAGGCGCCGCCGAGGCTGACCCAGCCCTTGCCGTCGGTCGGGTCGAGCGGCGAGATCCGCTCGTCCCCTTCGGGCTCCACGCCGACCGCGATCTGGCCGGAGAAGGCGTCGGAGAACTTGCGGCCGAGACCGATCTGCGCCGAATAGTTGTCGTCGATGTCGGTCAGGCTGAGACCGCCGGTCGCGCCCGCGAAGAAGTCGGGGGAGACCAGCGTGTCCTCATAGGCCGCGTAGCGGATGTTGGCGAAGACGAGCGTGTTGGCCGCGATCCCCGTCTGCATGTCGAGATTCCAGGATTCGGGCGTCTCGACCGTGGTGGTGCCGCTGGCGACGACATTGCCCGCGAGGCTCTCGGTCGTGTCGAAGTCGTGCTCGATCGCGGAGTTGTAGGTCAACGCCACGCGCAGCGCGATCTCGGGCTTTTCATAGGCCGCGCCGATCACGTAGCCATTGGCGCTGTTCTCGTCGAGATCGACCGCATAGCCATTCAGCGTCGGCGTCGCGCCGTCGAAGACCGGGCCATAGGCGCGACCGGACAGGGTGATGGCGCCCTCCAGCGTCTCGCGCCGGACACCGGCATGCAGGCTGAAACTCTCGTTGATGCGGTAGCGTCCCACCAAGGTGAGCGCCGTGCTGTCGAGATTGGCACTGGTGCCGCCGAAGAAGGTGGTCCCGGGGTCGCCTTCATAGAGGATATCGGCACCGAAGGGCTGATCGGCGATCAGCGCGGCGGAAAATCCACGGCCGAAATCCATCTTGACGCTGGCCGAGAAGTTGTTGAATTCCTCGCCCACATTGTCGTAATCGCCCGCCAGTCCACGGTCCTTTCCCGAGAGGTCGGGAAAGACCCGGCCAAAGGACAGCTCTGCGACGTTGCCCTCCTCGAAAATCGCCGTGACGTCCTGGTTGGAGCGGTCGATCCCGATCGCCGAAGCCCCGGTGGCCATCAGCGCCGCGCCCAGCGCCAGCGCGCTCGTGGCGCCATACTGAAGTTTCATGTTCTCTCCCTGTCGCGAAATGCGTCCTCCGAGGCAAGCAGAGACACGAGAGGGATTCGCCGCAATCTATGACGCAACGGCAGGTTGACGTGCACGTCGCAGCGTCACTTCGGCGCATCAGGCGCAGGCATGAAAAAGGCCCCCGAAGGGGCCCGTTTCAAGCGAATCTGCAAGTTCATTCCCACTCGATGGTGCCCGGCGGCTTCGAGGTAACGTCATAGGTGACGCGGTTGATGCCCCGCACCTCGTTGATGATCCGCGTCGCGGTCTCGCCGAGGAACTCGTGGGTGAAGGGGTAGTAGTCGGCGGTCATGCCATCGACGCTCGTCACCGCGCGCATCGCGCAGGCGTAATCATAGGTCCGGCCATCGCCCATCACGCCCACGGTACGCACCGGCAGCAGGGCCACGAAGGCCTGCCAGATCTCGTCATAGAGGCCGTGCTTGCAAATCTGGTCGATGAACACCGCGTCGGCGCGGCGCAATATCGCCAGCTTCTCGCGGGTGATCTCGCCGGGGCAGCGGATCGCAAGGCCGGGCCCCGGAAAGGGGTGGCGGCCGATGAAGCTGTCGGGCAGGCCGAGCTCGCGCCCCAGCGCGCGGACCTCGTCCTTGAACAGTTCGCGCAACGGCTCGACCAGCTTCAGCCCCATCTTCTCGGGCAGGCCGCCGACATTGTGGTGGCTCTTGATCGTCACGCTCGGCCCGCCCGAGAAGCTGACGCTTTCGATCACGTCGGGGTAGAGCGTGCCCTGCGCGAGGAAGGTGGCGCCACCAACCTCGGCCGCGTGCTTCTGGAACACGTCGATGAAGAGCTTGCCGATGGTCTTGCGCTTGACCTCGGGGTCCGAGACCCCATCGAGCGCGTCGAGGAACAGATCGTCTTCCTGCGCGTGAATGAGCGGCATGTTGTAATGGTCGCGGAACATGGTCACGACCTGCTCGGCCTCGCCCTCGCGCAGCAGACCATGATCGACGAAGACGCAAGTGAGCTGATCGCCGATCGCTTCGTGAATGAGAACGGCCGCGACCGAGCTGTCGACGCCGCCCGAGAGGCCGCAGATCACCTTGGCGTCGCCGACCTGCTCGCGGATCAGGCGGATCGCCTCCTCGCGGTAGGCGCCCATGGTCCAGTCGCCGGTAAAGCCCGCGATGTGCAGGAAGTTCTCGAGGAAGGTCCTGCCATGCGGGGTATGGTGCACCTCCGGGTGGAACTGCACCGCGTAGAAGCGCCGCTCCAGATCGGCGGTGATCGCAAAGGGCGCGCCCGGCGAGGTGCCGCAGACCTCGAAGCCGGGGGCGAGCTTGGAGACGTGGTCGCCATGGCTCATCCAGACCTGCTCGCGGCCTTCGATGAACCAGCCGCGAAGGAGATCCGTGGCCTCGCCCTCGGGCTCGACATAAGCGCGGCCGAACTCGGCGGTGCCGTCGCCGCGCAGCACTTCGCCGCCCAGCATCTGCATCATCACCTGCTGACCGTAGCAGATGCCAAGGACCGGCACCTCCAGTTCGAAGATCCGCATCGGCGGGCGCGGGCTGCCTTCGTCGGGCACGCTGGCCGGGCCGCCCGACAGGATCACCGCCTGCGGCTCGAAGGCGTCGAGGAAAGCCTCGTCCACCGCGTTGAAGGGATGGATCTCGCAGTAGACGTTCAGCTCGCGGAGGCGGCGCGCGATAAGCTGCGTCACCTGTGAGCCGAAATCGACGATGAGAAGGCGCTGGTGCTGTTGGCTATGCTCGGTCATGACCCAGCGAATAGGCCCGCCCGATCATCCACGCAAGAGCGAGGGGGGCGAAAAATCGCGCCGCTCCGGGCGACATGTCGCTTTCACGCCTGAGGCGGCGCAATCCGGCCAAGTCGGGGCCTCGCGCGCCGCTATCACGGGGGACGAGAACGCATCACGGGAGCGGGCGATGACGGAAGCGGCACAGATGGCCGGAGAGCGGGCAGGGCGGCGGGGACGGTCCGGCGGAGGGGCGGCGCGCCGTGCCGAACGTACCGCCGTGAGCGTCGAGACCGCGCGCTACATCACCCGCAACATCCCCGATTTCGAGGTGCTCGACGCCCATGCCATCGAGGTGATCGAAACCAATGCCGAAACCGTGCTCGAAGAGATCGGCGTGGTGTTCTCCGACAACCCGCCGGCGCTGGAGCTGTGGCGGCAGGCCGGGGCGCAGGTCGATGGCGACAGGGTGCGCATCCCGCGCGGGCTGGCGCGCAAGCTTTGCGCCACCGCGCCTGCGACCTTCACCCAGCACGCCCGCAATCCCGAGCGCAACGTCGAGATCGGCGGCCGCAACCTCGTGCTGGCCCCGGTCTACGGCCCGCCCTTCGTGCGCGACGCCGATGGCGGGCGGCGCTATGCGACGATCGAGGATTTCCGCAATTTCGTGAAGCTCGGCTACATGTCGAAATGGCTGCACCATTCGGGCGGCACGGTCTGCGAGCCCACGGATGTCGCGGTGAACAAGCGCCATCTCGACATGCTGCTCGCGCACATGACCTTTTCCGATAAACCGTTCATGGGATCGGTGACCGCGCCGGAGCGGGCGCGGGACTGCGTCGAGATGTGCGAGATCCTGTTCGGAAAGGATTTCGTCGCCGAAAACACGGTGATGACCTCGCTGATCAACATCAACTCGCCGCTGACCTTCGACGGCATCATGATGGGCGCGCTCGAGGTTTATGCCAAGGCGAACCAGGCCTGCATCATCTCGCCCTTCATCGTCGGCGGCGCGATGGCGCCGGTTTCGGTCGCGGGCACGCTGACACAGGTTCTGGCGGAGGCGCTGGCAGGCGTCGCCTATTCCCAGCTCGTGCGCCCCGGCGCGCCGGTGATCGTCGGCGCCTTCGTCACCTCGATCGACATGAATTCGGGCGCGCCGACCTTCGGCACGCCTGAGGCCTCGCTCATCACCTATGGCATGGGTCAGCTGGCGCGGCGGATGGGGCTGCCCTACCGCTCGGCGGGCGGGTTCTGCGGCTCCAAGCTGCCCGACGCGCAGGCGGGCTACGAGAGCGCAAACAGCCTGAACATGGGTCTGCTGTCAGGCGTCAACTTCATGCTGCACGCCTGCGGCTGGCTCGAAGGCGGGCTCGTCGCCTCCTACGAGAAGTTCGTGATGGATGCCGACCAGCTCGGCGCGCTGCACCAGATGGCGCGCGGCGTCGACGCCTCCCAAGAGATGCAGGCGATGGACGCGATCCGCGAGGTCGGACCGGGGGGCCACTACCTCGGCTGCGCGCATACGCAGGCGAACTTCAAGACCGCGTTCTGGCGCAGCGAGCTGTTCGACTACAAGCCCTTCGAAACCTGGGACGAGGAAGGCGCGCGCGACACGCAGGCCCTCGCCACGGCGCGGGTGGCCAGGCAGCTCGACACCTACCGCCAGCCGCCGCTCGACCCCGAGATCGCAGGGCGGCTGACCGAGTATGTCGAGGCCAAGAAGGCGTCGATGCCCGACAGCTTCAGCTGAGAGCGGCGGCGCGGATGAGCCGCGCCTCGCCCATCAGCGCCACGATCATCTCGACATGGCGGGCCGGGCGGTAGTCGCCCGACCCCGACCGCCGCCGCGCCTCGATCTCGCTTTCGCGGTCGAGCAGCGCCATCACCGCGCGCGCCGGTCCGCCCGGACACGCCCCGATCAGCCGCGGCAGCAGGGTCGTGCGGTCATAGGCGTCGACGCCATGGCGCGCGGCGTCCACGAGGAGCGGCGGTCGCTTCAGCGCGGTGATCCTGCTCAACGGGTCCTGCATGTCCTGTCCTCCCTCAAGGTTGTACTGTACGCCTCGCGATTGTCTCACGATTGACGTTGCGTTGCGTCACACCGCGCTGCATCGCGCGGTCGCTTCAAGCTTGTTTGGGATTCTTCAATCAAGATGAACGGGTTCGGAACTGATTAAAGTTTCGGTAACCGGGGCAACTGAAAGTTGAGATCGTGAAGCTTGGGGACGTCAGGGAATACCGGGCACGGCCGTCGCACAGGGCCGTGGGGATGGACACGCGGGGGCAGGCAGGCAAGGTGGAGCGCCTCCCCGGCTGGCTGCCGCCGGCGGTCCGGCATTATCTCGAACATGTCGAAGGCGGCGCGCCGATCCGGGTGCTGGCGCGGCGGTCGGAGGTGCATGCCTCGACCGTTCTGCGGCAGGTGCGCCAGCTCGAAAGCCGGCGCGACGACCCGCTGGTCGATGCCGCCCTGCGGCGACTGTCGCGGCGCTTTCGGCCTGAGACCGGCCCCGACACGCCCCCCGCCATCTCCGAGGAGAACGCAATGACCCATCACGACCCAAAGGGCCACCGGCCCGAGACCGTCGAGGACGAGGGCGCGGCCGAGGCGCTGCGCGTGCTGCGCCGGATGGCCGAACCGGGGGCGGTGCTGGCGGTGGCGCCCGACATGCCCGTCGCGGCGGTGATGCGCGAGGACGCGGATGGCGCGACCCAGCGCCTGGCCCGGCTCGACCGCTCGGTGGCCGAGACGCTGGCGCTGCGTGGCTGGATCGCGGCAACCCCGGGACCGGGACGCATCGCGCGCTACCGCATTACCGCGGCCGGCCGCGCCGAGCTGCGGAGTGCCGCGCCGCTGGCATCGGGTTTCGCCGAGGCGGGGGCCGCGTTCGAACCCGCGCCGGGGGCCGCGCGGGTGGCGTCGGTCGAGGGGCCGCTGACCCTTCTGGCGCGCCGCCGCGACCGCGACGGGCGGCCGTTTCTCGGGCGCGGCCTCGTCGCGGCGGGAGAGCGGCTGCGCGAGGATTTCGAACTGGCGCAGATCGGCCCGCGCATGACGCAGGACTGGTCGCGCTTTCTCACCGCCGGCTGCGACACCGCGACCGGGCCGGGGCAGACGCCGTCGGGGGCACGCGACAGGCTGGCGGCGGCGCTGGCCGATCTGGGGCCGGGGCTTGGCGACGTGGCGCTGCGCTGCTGCTGCTATCTCGAAGGGATGGAGAGCCTTGAGCGGCGCATGGGATGGTCGGCCCGTTCGGGCAAGATCGTGCTGCGCATCGCGCTTGAGCGTCTGCGTCGCCACTACGACGCCACCGGCGGCGGCGAGATGATCGGCTAGGCCCCGCGCGGGGCCGAGGCACGCGAAACGGCGGCGGGTCTCCCCGCCGCCGTCCCGGTTCTCAACGCTGCCTGCCGATCACTCGGCGGCGTGGCTCGTGTCGACGCCGGCATTCTCGGTCTTCTGATGCTTGAGCGCCTCCCGGATACCGTCGCCGTAAGCTTGGTCAACCTTGTCGAAATGCGCCAGCTGGCGATCGATGATCTCCTGCGGCACGCCGGTCATCGCGGTGGCGATGTTCGAGAACAGGCGGCTCTTCTGCCCCTCGTCGAACATGTTGAACAGCGCGCGCGGCTGGCTGTAGTGATCCGCCTCCGAGCGGAAGTCGTAGCGCCCGACCTCGCCTTCGTAGCGGTGCGGCGGCTCGGCCACCGATGGATCCTCGACCGGCCCGCCGAAGGAGTTCGGCTCGTAATAGGCGTCGGGGTTGGTGCGCAGGCCGAACGGCATGGTGCCGTCGCGGTGATAGTGGTTCACCGGCGATTTCGGCTTGTTGACCTCGAGGTTCTCGTAATGCGTGCCGATCCGGTAGCGATGCGCGTCCGGGTAGGAGAACAGGCGGCCCTGCAGCATCTTGTCGGGCGAGAAGCCGATGCCCGGCACGACGTTGGACGGGTTGAAGGCCGACTGCTCGATCTCGGTGAAGTAGTTCTCGGCGTTGCGGTTCAACTCCATCTCGCCGACCTTGATCAGCGGGTAGTCGCCATGCGGCCAGACCTTGGTGAGATCGAAGGCCGACCAGCCGGTCTTCTTCTCGAACTCGATCGCGTCCATCTCGGGCATCACCTGGATGAACATGTCCCATTTCGGGAAATGCCCGCCCGCGATGGTGCCGAACAGCGCCTCCTGATAGGTCTCGCGGCTCTTGCCGATGACCTGCACGGCCTCGTCATTGGTAAAGTGCTTGTGACCCTGCTGAGTCTTGAAGTGGAACTTCACCCAGAACCGCTCGCCCTGATCGTTCCACAGCGAGAAGGTATGGCTGCCATAGCCATTCATGTGCATCGGCGTCTGCGGCAGGCCGCGATCCGACATCAGGATCGTCACCTGATGCAGGCTTTCGGGGCAGAGCGACCAGAAATCCCACATCGCGGTGGCCGAGCGCAGGTTGGTCTGCGGGTGGCGCTTCTGGGTGTGGATGAAGTCCGGGAACTTGTAGGGGTCGGCCACGAAGAACACGGGCGTGTTGTTGCCCACGAGGTCCCAGTTGCCTTCCTCGGTATAGAATTTCAGCGCGAAGCCGCGCACGTCGCGCTCGGCATCGGCCGCACCCTGCTCGCCGGCGACGGTCGAGAAGCGGGCCAGCATTTCGGTCTCGGTGCCCGGCTTGAACACCGCGGCGCGGGAATACTTGGTGATGTCCTCGGTCACGCGCAGCGTGCCGTAGGCGCCCCAGCCCTTGGCGTGGACGACGCGCTCGGGGATCCGCTCGCGGTTCTGATGGGCCAGCTTCTCGATCAGCTGGTAGTCCTCGAGGAGCACGGGGCCGCGCGGCCCGACGGTCTTGGCGTTCTGGTTGTCCGCGACGGGCGCGCCGGCGGAAGTTGTCAGGCGGGGTCTGTCGGTCATGGCTGTCCTCCGAAGATGGCTTCGGGGCGCAATATGGCCTGGTGGGACGCGAAGGCAAAATCGGTTTTTCTGGCCTTTGCCATAAGTTCAGATTATCGGTCTGTCATGAATCCATCACTGAAACAGTTGCGCTACTTCGTGGCGCTGGCCGAGACCGGCGGCTTTGGCCGCGCCGCCGAAACCGTCTTCGTGTCGCAGCCGGCGCTGAGCCAGCAGATCAAGGAGCTCGAGACGATCCTCGGGGTCGATCTGGTCGAGCGGCTGCCGCGCGGCATCCGGCTGACCCGCGCCGGGCGCGAGGTGCTGGGGCGGGCGCGGCGGATCATGGCCGAGGTCGCGGATCTGGAGCGTGCGGCGCGGCTGTCGCGCGGGCTGACGGGGCGACTGCGGCTCGGGGTGATCCCGACCGTAGCACCCTATCTGCTGCCGCTGGCACTGACGCGGCTGCGCGCGCATGACCTGACGCTCGACATCCGGGTGCGCGAGGCGCAGACCGACGCGCTGCTCGAGGATCTGGAGGCGGGCCGCGTCGACGCGGTGGTGGCGGCGCTGCCGGTGCCGGGGGCGGATCTGCTGGCCGAGACGCTGATCGAGGACCGCTTCGTCCTTGCCGGGACGGCCTCGCGGCTCTCCCACTGGGCGGGGAGCGCCGAGGCCTTGCGCCCGACGACGCTGGCGCCGGATCAGCTGCTTTTGCTCGACGAGGGGCATTGCCTCGCGGATCAGGCGCTGGAGGTCTGCGGCTTGCGCGGGCGGGGGCGCGTCGATCTCGGGGCCTCGTCGCTGGCGACCCTTTCGGGGCTGGTGGCCGAGGGCTTCGGGCTGACGCTGCTGCCCGAAATCGCGCTCAGGGCCGAGACGGCGGCGGCGCCGGGGCTGGCGCTGATGCGGTTCGCGGCGCCCGAGCCCGCCCGCACGCTGGCGCTGCTGCGCAGGCGCGGCGGCGACGACGCCTGGGCCGCGCCGCTGGTAGCGCTTTTGCGCGATGCGGGGGCCGAGCTTCTGGTCTCGGCCCGCGCGGTCTGTCCCTGAAGGGTCAGGCGGCCTGCTCGCGCGAGGCCTCTTCGAGCCACGACAGCACGGTCTCGGGCGAGGAGACGCCGTAGGGGTCCTCGGGGTGGTTGTCGCACAGGCCCGGCTCTTCGAACCACGCCTCGATGCGGCCGTCGTCGATCACGGCGGCATAGCGCCACGAGCGCAGGCCGAAGCCCAGATTGTCCTTGCGCACCAGCATCCCGGCGCGGCGGGTGAATTCGCCCGAACCATCGGGGATCACTTCGACATGCTCGAGATTCTGGGCGCGGGCCCACTGGTTCATCACGAAGGCGTCGTTGACCGACATGCAGTAGATCGCGTCGATGCCATGGGCGCGGAACGCGTCGATGTTCTGCTCGAAGCCGGGCAATTGGTAGGTCGAGCAGGTCGGGGTGAAGGCGCCGGGCAGCGAGAATAGCACCACGCGCTTGCCCGCGAAATAGGACGCCGTGTCGCGCTCTTCCCAGCGGAAGGGGTTGGGGCCATCGAGACTTTCGTCGCGCACGCGGGTACGGAAGGACACATCGGGGATACGGGCGCCGGGCTGCATGGGCAATTCCTGTCTGGATCGGGTCATCGGGTTCGGGGCCGGACCTAGGAGATCATGCCCCGGACCGCAATGCTGCGTCGCGGCAGGATGCGGCAGGATGCCCGCGCGCATGGCGGGGTTGCACCAGCCGCCATGCGCGGGGACGGAGGTGCGTTGCGCCCATGGGCCGGGGGGCCTATGTATCGACAAGGCCAAAAGGAAAGGCATGACCGTGCGCGACCTGAAGATCCCCGGCGACCGCCACCCCGAAAAGGCGCGCCGCGCCGACAGCGCGCCGCAGCCCAAGAAGCCCGACTGGATCCGCGTCAAGGCGCCGACCTCCGAGGGCTACAAGGCCACGCGGGACATCATGCGCGAGCACAAGCTGGTCACCGTCTGCGAAGAGGCGGGCTGCCCGAATGTGGGCGAATGCTGGAGCCAGGGCCACGCCACCATGATGATCATGGGCGAGATCTGCACCCGCGGCTGTACCTTCTGCAACGTGGCGACGGGCCGTCCCGACGCGCTCGACGTGTTCGAGCCGGGGCGCGTGGCCGACGCCGTGAAGAAGCTCGGGCTGAACCACGTGGTGATCACATCCGTCGACCGCGACGACGTGGATGACGGCGGCGCCGCGCATTTCGCGCAGACGATCCGCGCCGTGCGCCGCCAGTCGCCCGGCACCACGATCGAGATCCTGACGCCGGATTTCCTGCGCGCGAAGCCCGGATCGCTCGAGATCGTCGTCGAGGCACGGCCCGATGTGTTCAACCACAACCTCGAAACCGTGCCGGGCCTCTACCCCGAGGTGCGTCCCGGCGCGCGCTACTTCCACAGCCTGCGGCTGCTGCAGCGGGTCAAGGAACTGGACCCGTCGATGTTCACCAAGTCGGGCATCATGGTGGGTCTGGGCGAAGACAAGCAGGGCGTGCATCAGGTGATGGACGACATGCGCGCCGCCGACATCGATTTCCTGACCATCGGCCAGTATCTGCAGCCGACCAACAAGCACCACGCGGTGGACCGCTTCGTCACGCCAGAGGAGTTCGCGAGCTATGAGAAGGCCGCGCGCGGCAAGGGGTTCCTGATGGTGTCGGCGACGCCGCTCACGCGGTCGTCCTACCACGCGGGCGATGATTTCGCGCAGCTCCGCGCAGCGCGGCTGGCCCGGCTGGGGGCCTGACCTCGCGCTGACCCGATAACCTGACGCCGATCACTCGGCGGCAGGTTCGACGCTTGGAACTGCCTTGAGATAGGCCGCGATGGCCGCGCGGTCATCTTCGGGCAGCTTGGCCAGTTCGGACACGACCATGGCCATCTCGCCGCCCGCCGTGTCGAACTCGGGCGTGAAGCCGGTGCCGAGGTAATAGGCGATTTCCTCTTCGGACCAGTCGAGCCCGGCAGGGGTGATGTTGGGAATGCGCCCGTCGCCAGAGGGGTTCGGCGCGCCGCCAAGCCATTGCCCGTGATCGAGCCCGCCCAGAGGGCCGCGCGGCGTGTGGCATTCCCCGCAATGGCCCAGCGCCTCGGCGAGATAGCGCCCGCGCGCGGCATCCGGGGGGAGGTCGCCGGCGACGGTCCAGTCCTCGCTCAGGTTCAGCTGCTTCCACAAACCGACACCGCGCCGGATCGAGAAGGGAAACGGCACCTCATGCGGCAGGCTTTCGACCTCGGAGGGCGGCAACGCGCGCATATAGGCGACGAGATCGCGCATGTCGCCCGGATCGGCCTTGTCATAGGCGGCATAGGGCAGGGCGGGATAGTAATGCGCCCCGGAAGGCGAGACGCCGCGCATCACCGCGTCCATGATCTCGGCATCCGACCAGTCGCCCACGCCTTGCGGCGAGGGCGAGATGTTGGGCGCATGAAAGGTGCCGAAGGACGAGACGAAGGCGCGCCCGCCCGCGAGGACCGGCGCGTCGCCCGCCTCGGTGTCGGGCGCGACATGGCACGAGGCGCAGCCCGCGGCGGCAAAGACCAGCTCGCCTCGGGCCGGATCGCCGGGCGGGCCTTGCACCGCCAAAGCAGGCAGCGGCTCGGGCGCGGTCAGCACCCAGCCCGCGCCGCCCGCCAGCAGGACCACCGCCCCGACTGCGCCGAGCGCGCGGCCGATCATTCCTCGGGTTTGCGGTAGGCCTCATGACAATCGCCGCAGGCGCGACCCAATCCGCCCATCGCGCCCTGAAGCGCCGCGAGGTCGGTGCTGGCGGCGTCGCGCATTGCCATCGCCGCCTGCGCGAGCGCGTCGGCCTTGGCGTCGAAGTCATCGCGCTTTTCCCAGATCGCGGGCAGGGCGCGGCTGTCGGCGAGGTCCTCGCTCGAAGATCCCTCGACCCAGTAGTTGCCATCCGCGCCCGAGGCGAGGGCGGCCAGCGTCTCGGCCGAGGCCGCGGCAATGTCGGCGTCATACTCCGTCTCGCCCTTGGCCATGTTGCCGATCACGCCCAGATGCGCGCCCATCAGCTTCATGTGGCTCTCGCGCAGCTTCTGCGCCGTTTCGGGGTCGAAGGCCTGCGCCGAGGCGAGGCCCGCCGTCGCCGCGAGACCGGCGGCCAGAAGGACAGAACGAATCGAACGGGTCATAAGGACACTTCCTTGTCTTAGGCTGATCCGTGGCTCCCATGCGATAACGGAGCCGCTGACCGGCACCTCAAATATGCCGGGCAGCGGCGGGGGACGGATCGGGACATTTCAGGTCGTGCAAGGACCGAAAAGCAGTGT
>NZ_JBLHYX010000024.1:0-41770 GCF_047631075.1 Limimaricola cinnabarinus | reverse complement strand
CTCTATAACCAGCAGCTTCCTCAATCAGCCTTGGGAAGCAAGACGCCCTTGCAGGCGATGAAGGACTGGCACAATCTCAAGCCAAAGCTGTTCAAGAAACAACCATACTACCTGCCGGGATGTGACACTTGAGCACCAAGCTATGGCAGGAGGTTGCTGCTTTAGCTTTCCCTGAGGACTCAAATTGGAGATGAGTTATTTCGCGCTGCAAAACCTCATCCCTTGGACTGGTTGCTGACTGCTGTGTCGCCACCTGATTGTTGAAACAAGATTGACAGGCAACTGCGAGCGTCGCGCCTATGCGCACCGCTCGCAGATGTAGAACCAAGGGAAAACATACTCGTGAGTGACTGGTCTTGCCCCCGTTTCACCGGACACTCAGGCGGTTGCGGTTTGAGTTGAGATGAATTCGCGGGGCGAGCTCATCTTCAGCCCTGAGTGTGGGTGATGGCTGTTGTAGTCCTCGAACCAGTCGGCGAGCAACTCGAGGACAGTAACGGCATCCGGCAGCGGCGTGACATGGACGTAGTCGCGCTTCAGCGTCTTCACGAAGGCCTCCGCGATGCCATTGCTCTGCGGGCTTTTTACCGGCGTGTAGCAGGGCTTCAGGCCCAACTGCCGGGCGAAGATGCGGGTGTCCTTGGCGACGTAGGGCGAGCCGTTGTCGCTGAGCATCTCGAGAGGGTGAGGCGTGCGGTAGCTCCCGAAACGGGCCTCGACGGCCTCCAGCATCATGTCGCGGATGTCCGAGCCGCTGATGCCGGCGTTCACCACGGCCCGCCAGGCGATGATCTCCCGGTCATGCGCGTCGATGATGAAGGCCCCTCGGACGACATCGCCGTTCCAGCAGGTGAACTCGAAGCCGTCCGAGCACCAGCGTATGTTCGAGCGCAGGGTGATGACCTTGCCCTCATGCGTCTGCTCCGGCCGGTCGGTGTATCTGCGCGCCAGCAGTAGGTCGTGCGCCTGCATGATGCGGTAGACCCGTTTGTGGTTCACAGGCGCGGCGCCATCGGCCCGAAGCCGTCGGTTCAGAACCGCCGCGATGCGCCTGTAGCCGTAGGTCAGTCGTGCTGCCACGAGCGCCGAGATCAGCGGAAGCACCACCGCGTCTTGCGCTTTGTGATAGCGCCGACGCGGCTTCGCACTCCCGTTCAGCCGGGCATTCAGGTTCGAGTGGGAGACGCCCAGCGTCTCGGCCACGGCCTTCACCGGGAACCGCCTTTCGGCTGCGACTGCGCGAGCCAGATCGGCTTTTTTGAGCGCGACTTGTCCAAGGCTTCCTTGAGGATCTCGACCTCGAGCGCCTTGCGCCCGAGCTGCCGCTCCAACTCGCGGATGCGCTCCTTCATCTGCCGGACGGCGCGGTTGCTGGTGACGTCGTCATCTCCGGACACGGCCACGGCTCCCCCATCCAGCATCAGGCGCCGCCAACGATACAGCAGGTTCGCCGCCACGCCATTGCGGCGCGCGACCACCGAGATGCTGGCGCCATCTTCCAGCGTCTCCTCGACAATCCGAAGCTTCTCGGCCGAGGACCAGCGGCGCCTGCGGCCGCCATCGGTGATGATCTCGTAGTCAGACATAAGCACGTGCTTAGGCATATGCCTAAGCCTCCATGGTTATGCCTGAGTGTCCGGTCGAAACGGGGCCAGTTCAATGACCACCTAAGCAGGGGTGGCCCATGGCGACTGGCACCGCCTTGGCCGAATGGCTTCAGTTGTCCCTCCGGGTCGCGACAGCTGGATGCTTTCCCGAGTTTCACAAATCGATGCCAAGGCGTCTGCCAGTAGGTTTACCGCAACACGCTCGCGATCGACAGCGTCGTTCAGGATCTTTGTGTCGATCATGTAGTTCGGCGCCGCCGACGAGACCTGCTCCCGGTTATAGGGATTTAAGTGGCAAAGAAGGGTGTCGGTGACAGCCGGCTTGACCCCAAGTTGTCCCAAGATGGTCGCCGCGGTCCGCCGGAGATCATGGCGATGCCAATCAGAAGTTCCGCTGGCGCAATTGATGGCGCCCTGTGTCCGATTCCAGTTGCAGAGAGGGCCATTGCCCGAGGACGGAAAGACGAGGTTTTCCGGTCCGCCGTTCATGAAGCTCGGAAGTGTCAGCAAAAGGTCAATTGCCGCGTCTGACAACGGAACCGTCACTTTACGGCGCTGCACGGGGGCATGGGAGCCGGACTGTCGTTTGGTTTTCACAAACTTCGTCCAAGTGCGAGCGGACAAGTTAATATCC
This sequence comes from Limimaricola cinnabarinus, assembly GCF_047631075.1. Lineage (NCBI taxonomy): Bacteria > Pseudomonadati > Pseudomonadota > Alphaproteobacteria > Rhodobacterales > Paracoccaceae > Limimaricola > Limimaricola cinnabarinus. The sequence goes on along the minus strand of NZ_JBLHYX010000024.1, from coordinate 39,529 downwards.
TTGCAACAGGCGTCGGTAACCTCTTCGCGACGGGACAATGTAAGGAACAAGAAGCGGAATGCCACAGGACCGTAGTCATCATGGGCGTCGAGCTTCTCGCGCAGCCCTGCCGGAGCTGGATAGACCAAGAGAGGCATAACACGGGTGAGTTCATCCTGAGTAAGCACCCGGTCCCGCTTCCCTTCCAAGGTCGGATCATCGATCGACGGATCGTGGATGAGGCCCAGGTCCGGCAGCTCCAGCTTCGCATCGCGTCCGGCGCCTTCTTTCCGGAAACGGCCGCGTCCAGTGGCCCAGTCGAATACCGGCCGGAGATAGGTCAGGGCCCGCGCCGCCGAGCCATTGGCGCTGGTTTTGCCCTTCCGTGGCCGCAGCGGCTTATAGCCGTTCACTGCTTTCGCGAGATCCGACAGACTGACCTTGTTCAGTGGCCTTTTCAGAAGCGCGTTAAAGACGTTCTCGATGGCAGCCCGTGCTTCCGTCTTCTTGCGACCACGGCGACTCTCGGCGCGCCAGACCGACTTGGTGAGGGCAAAGATCGGTTCGACCTCATCAAGCAGGTCGGCCAGAGTCAGGCTCCGCGCTTCGACCAGCGCCTTGGCGAGACGGGCCTGCTCCCGGGGGTCATGGCCGCGCCGAATGTCGGCAAGATGGTTCATCGCAATCGCGCGCGCGTCTTTCAGCGAAATGGCGGGGTAGGTCCCGATCGTGATCTGCACCTTGTCGCCTACGGCGGTGCGGGTGTGTAGAGTGAAGGTCTTCTTATTCTTCGGCGTCACCCGCATCACCAACCCGGTGATCCTGAGGTCCCGAATCTCGACACGCTTGCCAGAGGCGTTCTTGTAGCCGCGGACGAAGACATCGGTAAAATCGCGGGGGGCGGTGTCATTGTCGGTTGTCATGGTCGTGCTCCTCGTTGTTAGCGAGGAGGAAGTCGGTCCGTGTGAATTCGCCGGGAAGGAATTTCCTTTGGGGTGGCGCTGGGGTGGCGAAATCGCTGCGCTGGGATGCGATTTTCCGAGGTCGGATGAGGCCGGATGAGACACAGGGTGCGGCGGCCATATAATTGGAAACAGGAAGTATTTCCGTCTTGCAGCGTCTCACCCTATATTATTGAGTAGCGCGCCGTCGAACCGATTTTGCTGCATCATAATCCGCGTGTCGGGGGTTCAAGTCCCTCCTCCGCTACCAAGCCCCCCTTCAAACGACATTCTGGGCCGCAAAGTTGCCATGCTGCGAAGTCCGGCGTTCCGTGCCGCATCGGGTCGCGCCGTCTTGCGTTCCGCCCTGACGGGATGGTTATCTCGACCTGACCTCCGCTCGGGCAACATGCCCCGACCCGGAGCGCGGCATGCCTGATGCGTGTCCACCTTAGCCGATGGAGCCCGCCGATGACCAAGCTTTCGAACTCGCTCGCGCAGGCGGACATCGCCACCGCTCTGCACCCCTACACCAACGCCCGCCGCCACGAGGAGCGCGGCCCGCTGGTGATCTCACGCGGCGAGGGGATCCATGTCTATGACGAAGTGGGCAAGCAGTACATCGAGGGGTTGTCAGGGCTGTGGTCCGTGGGCGTCGGCTTCTCCGAGCCGCGGCTCGTCGAGGCGGCGCATAAACAGATGCAGGCCCTGCCCTATTACCACAGCTTTGCGCACAAAGCCCATGAGCCGTCGATCCGGCTGGCCGAGAAGCTCGTCGAGATGACGCCCGAGGGACTCGACCGGGTATTCTTTACCTCGTCCGGTTCGGAGGCCAACGACACCGTCGTGAAGATGGTCTGGTTCATGAACAATGCGCTGGGGCGGCCCGAGAAGAAGAAGTTCCTCGCCCGGACCAAGGGCTATCACGGCATCACCGTGGCTTCGGGTTCGCTCACCGGGCTGCCCTACAACCACATGCACTTCGACCTTCCGGCGATCCCGGTCATGCATCTGACCTGCCCGCATCACTACCGCTTTGGTCAGGAGGACGAGAGCGAAGCCGACTTCACCGCGCGGCTCCTCAAGGAAGCCGAGGAGGTGATCGAGCGAGAGGGGCCCGAGACCATCGCCGCCTTCATCGGTGAGCCGCTGATGGCCGCGGGCGGCGTCATGCCGCCCCCCGAAGGCTACTGGCCCGGCATCGAGGCACTGTGCCGCAAGCACGACATCCTGCTGGTCTCCGACGAGGTGATCTGCGGCTTCGGACGGTTGGGGTCGTCCTTCGGCTGCGTGCATTACGGCTTCACGCCCGACATCATGGTGACCTCCAAGCAGCTCACCTCCTCCTACATGCCGCTGGCCGCGATCGTGTTTTCGGAGAAGGTCTATGATGCCATCGCCGACAACACCGCGCGGATCGGCACCTTCGGTCATGGCTTCACCGCCTCGGGACATCCGGTGGCGACGGCCGTGGGGCTTGAGAACCTGCATATCATCGAGGAACGCGACCTGATCGGCAACGCGGCCCGCATGGGCGCGCGGATGCAGGACGGGCTCAGGGCCTATGCCGATCACCCGCTGGTGGGCGAGGTGCGTGGCGCAGGGCTGATCGCGGGGTTGGAGCTGGTGGCGGACAAGGCGACGAAGCGGCCCTTCGACCCGGTGGGCCGGGTCGGCCTCATGGCCTTCGAGACCGGCCATGAAGAGGGTCTGATCTGCCGCAACGTGGGCGACACACTGGCGCTTTGCCCGCCGATGATCGTGACCGAGACCGACGTCGACGAGATCGTCGCGCGGATGGGCCGTATCCTCGACCGGACCGCCGAGCGGCTGGCGCGCGAAGGCTGAGCCGGAGCCCAGCCCGCTTGCAAATCGGGTGCCGCCCGAGGCCATCATAGGATGGCCGGGCGGCAGCCGTTCGGCACCGCCCCGCAAGACAGCCCGTCAAACGAAGGCCATGGCGCCTTCATTCATGAAGGTGATGTCGGCAAGGTCGTCCACGAACTTCACGAAGATCTCGTCCCTGTCGCCCGCCAGCTCGATCTTGAGATGATTGCCGGTCGTGCGCGCCCCGGCGATCCGGGCGCCGCCAAGGTCGATCACGTCGAGGCCGACCTCGTAGTCGATGATCATCTCCCGCTCGCGCATGCCGTTCGAGGTTTCGGTCCCGAAAACGAAGCGATCCGCGCCGGCACCGCCCGTCACCTTGTCGAGCCGCCCCGCTCCGCTGGCGATCAGGTCACGCCCGTCGGTGCCCGACAGCTTGTCGTTCCTGTCGCTGCCGCCCGCCACGATGTTGAAGGTCGGCGCGAGATCGAGCCCGACCAGGATCGGATCGTGATCCGAGGCGCGGAAGGCGTTGGCCTCGTAGAGGTCGTTGCCGGAGGGCTCCTCTTCGAAGCTGCGCTCGCTGGGGTCGCGGATATCGTCATTGTAGTCGAACAGCGGCACCTCGTCGGCGTTGATGTGCCAAGCTGTCGCGCCCGTGACCTGCGTGGCGAGGCCGGTGTTGGCCATCGCGTAATCAAGCGTGCCGAGCTGCCCGTCGAAGAGATAGCTGTAGGCGGCATCGCCCGCGCGGGCCGCAAGCAGGTCGACAAAATCGTCGGAGGTGCCGGCCATGCCGTCGGCCCCCTGACGGATCGTCTCGATCGGGTCCTCCATCGCATAGGAGTTCAGATCGCCCAGGATCAGCTGATCGGCGTCGCCCGAGCCGGTCGGATCGGTGGCGAGCCAATCGACGAGAGCAGCGGCGGCATCGGTGCGGATCTGGTCGTTGTTGCCCGCGCCATCCCCCGAGGCGGCGTCGCCCTCGAAGATCGACCCCTTGGACTTCAGGTGATTGACGGTGGCGGTGAAAATGCCGGTGGTTTCGATTTCCTCGAAGGTCTGCGCCAGAGCGGGCCGGTTCGCCCCGTCGCGGAACCGCGCGTCGACGGATTCGTCGAGGATCGCATAATCGCCGACGGGCCGCACCTTGGTCTGGTCGTAGATCAGCGCCACCTTGATCGCGTCGGTGCCGATCAGCCCGGTATCGACATAGGCATAGGTCTCGGTACCCAGACGGGCGTTGACCGCCTCGACCAGCGCGGCGGTGGCCGCCCCGTCGTCGTTCTCGATCTCGATCAGGCCCACGACCTGCGCGTCGAGCTTGACCAGCGCCTCGACGATCTTGTCGGTCTGCCGTTCCAGCTCTGCGGCACTGTCGGCGCCGCGCGGGTCGAGGCCGGTGGCGGTGGTGTTCGATCCGTCGTCGAGCGTGGTGAAGTAGTTCAGTACGTTGAACGACGCGGCCTTGAGAGAGCCGCCGACATCCTCGGGCGTCTCGCTGCGTTCGTTGACGGGGGTGAAGGTCACCGGGTCGGCCTCGGTCGGGCGCAGGCGCCACGCATCGGTGCCGAACTGGCCTGCATAGGACCAGTGCAGCACGCCGTTGAGGTCGGTGACCACGTCGCCGCCGCGGAAGAAGTCTTCGCCTTGGGTGCCGGTCGAGAAGCCGCCCGGTTGCGGATGGAAGATCTCGCCATCCGGCGTCGCCGCGTTCTGGGTGTTGTTGCCGTCGTCGAGGATGATACGCCGGGTGGCGAGCTCGTCGAGATAGGCTTGATAGCCTGCCTCGTCCGGGGCGTTGAGTTGGGTATATTGGTACGGGCGCGCGCCTTCGTAGAGGGTGACCTGCCCGTATCGCGCCAGCTCGAAATACTCCGAGACGACCATCTCCTGAGCGAAGCCGATCTTCATGCCCTCGAACTGCTCCAGCGCGGTCAGCTCCTCGTTCCCGCCAAACTGCGCGCGGTCTATGACCGGCACGTCGATAAGATCGAGGTTGTTGCCGTCGTCGAGCGTTTCGATGGTTGCTCCGCCATCCTCGGCCCGGATCTGGGTCATGCCGAAGTTCTCGCTCACCGTGCCGGTGACCGACACGCTGTAGCCTTCGGCGACGGTGAACCCGCCGGGCGCATAGACGAAGATGCCTTCGGAGGAACGCAGGTCGCCGTCGCTGTCGGCGGCCTCTTCCTGCACGAAGAAGCCGCGCAGATCAGGGAAGGTCGCGGTGACGATGCCCTCGATCCGCACCTCCTCGCCATCGAGCGGCGAGGAGCCTTCATCCCCGAACCGGTTCATGATCTGGGTATCCGGGGTGCCCTGAATGGTCGAGATGAACACCAGCTCGGCCTTTTCGGGCTCGGGCGGCGGTGGCGTGCCGAGCGTGGTTCCGGTCAGTTGGATGTTGTCGAAGCGGTTGTTGCCCGAGGGCGAGGTCGCCCCATCGAGGGTGAAGCGAATGATCGCATCCGAGGCCCCGTCGAGCAGGGTGCTCGCGTCCGCCGTCTCGATCGCCCAACTGCTGGTCAGGGTGCCGCTGTCGGCGAATATCTCGGTAAAGGTCACGCCGCCATCGGTCGAGACCGAGACGATGCGGCTGTCGAAGCCCGAGGAGCTGCCCCGGTTGGCCCAAGTGATGTCGACATTGCTCCAGTCGCCGAGATCGGCGTGGATATCAAAATACGCCTCGTTGTTAGCCTCGCCCGTGACGGTCAGCGATCCACCGGGAAACGCGCCATCGGGCCGGTTCAGTCCGGTGCCGCCGAACGAGCCCCAGTTGTTCGAGGAGGAGGTCGCGAAGTTGTCGCCCGCAAGGGCCGTCACATCGAGATAGGCCCCGTAGCCAGCCACTTCGGGCAGATCGCCGATGTCGGGATCGGGCGAACCGATCAGCACGCCTTCGCCCGCGCTTGCCACCGGAAACAGCGCATCGATGCCCAAAAGCTGTGGCACGATGCCCGACATCGGCTCGGCGGGATCAAGAAACCCGTCGTCGAAACCGTTGTTGTCCAGCATGTGGCCGTATCGCGACCGCGCGTCGGCATCGTCCAAGGTCGCGTTCAGCAGATCGCCGTCATCGTCGCTGTTGTTGAAGCTCCACCAGGCCAGAAGGGTCTGTTCGCTCATGTCTCGGTTCTCCGTGAACATCTCGGACCCTGCGCGGTCCCTCGATAGGGGCGAGTAAAGGGGCGGGAGTCCGGTGCGGCAAGAAAACTCGCTTGGCACTTACTCGACGTCAGCCCGAGAAAGGTGCAAGCTTGGAAGGGGAATTTCCGGGCGGCACTGTGCTTTGAACAGCCGGATAGGACGAGGAAACCCAAGGACATTCCGGGGTGGATTGCCCCCAAGGCGCTTCTGCCCGTGGTGTATCCCCGGGCTGCCATTACGTTTGGCCAAACAAGCTGAGGAACGGCGAGGTCCCAGAACCTGACGGAGGAAGAACGACTGCCCGGCCATTAACCTCATAGCCATGTTTTTCAGCGAAAATCTTACGATTCCATGCAACAGTTCAGGGTTTTTCTCGAGCGCCGGTAGCCCCCGATACGATATCACCGGAGTATGCGTCGGTGCGGGACACCGCAGCCTTGGAATCACAGCGAGGATCCCGTCATGCGTTACCGCAACATGCGCTACCCTGCGGACAGCGAATGCCGCGTCGAATTGAACGGGTCGGTCAACCGCGCCCGCCTCGTGGACATCAGCCCTTCGGGCGCCCGCCTTAAGGGCCTGCCGGCGCTTCAAAGCAACAGCCGGATCATCATTTGTCACACTTACCGGCGTATCGCCGCGCAGGTCATCTGGTCGAATGATCGCTATACCGGCGTGCGCTTCTCGATGCCGCTCGGCACGCAGGAGGTCAACGATATCAGGGGCGTCGTGGCCTCTGGGGGCTTTGGCTCCCAAGGGAACCATGGCTTCCGTGAGATGACCTGACCACTGGCGGCCAAGCCGGTTTCATTGACTTCGCACGATCAGATATTGCCGTTCAGCCCTCGGGCTGAAACGGCGATTTTGCGCATGGCGATTGCACCCGGATTGGCGACAAAAGCACCATTTGCGCCATTATTCCGTCGAACTCCCCGGTCAATCCGAAACGAGGTAATCGGGGATTAAGATCATGTTCATGTCGCTCGTGCAGGGGCTGCTGCACACTCAGACCGAGTTCTTGGTGATGGCAGCCTTCGTCTGCACGGCCATGGCCGTGACGCTGGTGATCCTGATGCGCAACGTCGCCGTCACCGAAGGGCGGGCGCGGCTCGCCCCCCTCGCGTGGATCACAGTCGTGGCGGGTCTTGGCGTCTGGACTACGCATTTCATCGCCATGGTCGGATATCGCCCCGCAGCCTCGGTAAGCTATGCGCCCGGCACCACGGCGATTTCGGCGTTGGTCGGTATCTTGTTCGTCGGCCTGCCGCTGGCGGCGGCCTGCCTTCTGCGGCGGCGTTGGTCGCGGGCGGTGTTGGGCGCCGTGGCCGGGGCCGGCGTCGGGGCGATGCATTTCACCGGCATGATGGCGATGCAAAGCCCGATGCATCACCAGTCGGACACCACGCTCGTGGCGATCCTTCTGGGGATGGTGTTCTTCGCACCCGCCATGGCCGTCAGGGGGGTAAGCCGGCGCGCGAGATGGCTGCGCGGCACGGCCTTCGTGGCCGGTGTCTGCTCTTTGCACTTCACCGCCATGTCCGGGCTCTCGGTGATGGTCATCGGCCGGGGCGTCTTTGGTATCGACCGTCAAATCCTGTCGATTTTCACCGGCCTTGCCGCCTTGGGGCTGTGCTATGCGGCGATGACCGCAATGGCGAACCGCCATCGCCTCATGACTGCGCAAAAGGCGATCGAACGCAAGGAAGCCTCCTTTCTCGCGGCGCTGCAGAACATGTCCAACGCGCTGATCATGATCGACGCCGACCGGGTGATCACCGCGATCAACGAGCGCAGCTACGAGCTTTTCGCCATTGAGGAATCCGATGTCGGGGCGGGCGACACGCTCGACCATCTGCTCGATGCCATCGGACGCCAGCGCAACTGGGAGAGCGAACGCCTCGCCTCAACGATCGAGACCCATCTCAAGCGCCTGAGCAAGAACGCCATGCTGCGCGACGAGGAAGAGTTCGCCAACGGTAAGGTTCTGTGCATCTCTAGCCGCAAGGTGCCCGGAGGCGAGGTCGTGATCACCTTCGACGACTTCACCGAGCACCGCGCCGCGCAGGCCAAGATCGCGCATATGGCCTTTCACGACGCGCTCACCGGTCTGCCAAACCGCCGCAGCTTTCGCGACCACATGGCCACGCTCAACCCGGCGCGGCACCAGCGCGCGCTGCTGATGATCGACCTCGATCACTTCAAGGTGGTCAACGACACGCTGGGCCATCCCGTGGGGGACGGTCTTCTGGTACAGGTCGCGCGCCGCCTGCTCGACGCCGCCGGCTCCTCTGCCACGGTGTTCCGGCTGGGCGGCGACGAACTCGTGGCCGTCCTCAATGGCGCGGGCGAGGTCGAGGCGTTGGAAACCGGACGGAACATCATTGAAAGCATCGGCGCGCCCTACGACGTGGATGGCCACACCATCACCATCGGCTGCAGCATCGGCGCGAGCCTGACCGGCGACGGCATCGGCGCCTCCGAAGCGCTGCAGCGCGCCGATCTTGGCCTCTACCGGGCCAAGAACCTCGGCCGGAATCGCATCCAGTTCTACGAAGACGGCATGATGGAGCAGGCCCTTGAGCGTCGCCAGATGGAGAGCGATCTCGCGCAGGCGCTGAAATGCGAAGAGTTCGAACTCGACTACCAGCCGATCTTCCGCCTGTCCGACCGCTCGATCCTCGGCTTCGAGGCGCTGATCCGCTGGCGCCACCCGGTGCGCGGGCTCATCTCTCCGGCAGATTTCATCCCGCTGAGCGAAGAAAACGGCATGATCATTCAGATCGGTGAATGGGTGATCAACGAGGCCTGTCGCCAGCTTTCGGAATGGTCCACGGACATCCATATCGCGATCAATGTCTCGCCGCTGCAGATGCGCCTTCCGTCGATCGTCGAAGTGGTGCGCAAGGCACTGGAGCGGCATGGGCTGGCGGCCACGCGCCTGACGCTCGAGTTGACCGAGACTGCGTTGGTGCGCGACGGCGCGCATCTGGCGCGCAACCTGATCGCGCTGCGCAGCATGGGCGTGAAGATCGCGATGGATGATTTCGGGACCGGCTACTCCTCCTTCACACATCTGCGCGATTTCGAACTCGACCAGATCAAGATCGATCGCAGCTTCATCAACGTGTCGCAGACCGACCACAAGGCCTGGGCGGTGGCGCAGGCGGTGACGAACATGGCCCGCGAATTGTCGGTCGGCGCGGTGGGCGAAGGGGTGGAGACCTCCGAGCAGATCACGCGGTTGATGCAGCTCGGTTGCGACGTGGCGCAGGGCTTCCACCTGGGCAGGCCCGTCAATGGCGAAAAGGCGAGCCGCCTGCTCGCCGATGCGCAGGCGGCCGCGCGCGAGGTCTTTCTGGGCAAGGAAAACGTCGCGGCCGAGTGACGCCGGGGCGGCACGAGCAAGCGGTCCGGGTGACGGAGCCGGACCGATCTGGCATCATGGGACCATCCCGCCGGATGCTCCGTCTGGGCCTGATTGCGACGGGTTGAAAAAGGCCTCGCACCATCGGTCTCCTTGAGATCACGAGGCCGATCAGGTGTCGTCGATGGCCGTTCCGGCATGGCTTTCAGGCGGGGTCGAGGTCTGCTTCGCCGTTCGGTTTGCCCTGCGCACAATACAGTGCATGAAGCGTCTCCAGCACGGCGGCCACCTCGCGGCCCTTCACGCCGTAATAGATCGTTTGCCCGTCGCGCCGCCCGTCGACCAAGCCGGCCTCCTTGAGGCGTTTGAGCTGCTGCGACATGGTCGGCTGCGACATCCCACAGGCCTGTGCCAGATCCCCCACGGACCGTTCGCCATCAAGCAGCCGACATAGGATCTGCAGCCGCGCTTCCGAAGCCAGCATGCCCATCAGCGCCGCCGCGCCCGCGATGTCGCCGTCGAGGAAGTCGTCGGTGATTTTCATATGCGGCCCATTGAATATTCACAAAAGCAAATATATTGATGTTCTGAAACAAGACAAGCCCGCTGGCGTTGGGCGATGTATCACGGAGTCGAGAGATGGAAACCTCATTCACCCCATGGCTGTCGCTTGGCGGCGGCATGATGATCGGGGCCTCGGCGGTGCTGCTGATGGCCACCAATGGTCGCATCGCCGGGATCAGCGGTCTGACCTCGCGCCTCTTCGCGCGTTCCACCGACGGCGAGGCGCGCGGCGTCTCGGCGCTGTTCGTGGTGGGCCTGCTGCTGGCCGCGCCGATCTGGCTGCTGGTCTCGGGCGAATGGCCGCAGCAATGGGTGCCGTCGAGCCCGGCGCTGATGGCGGTCGCGGGCCTGCTGGTGGGCTTCGGCGCCACCTATGGCAATGGGTGCACCTCGGGCCACGGCGTCTGCGGTATCTCGCGCGGCTCGATGCGCTCGATCGTGGCAACGGCGACCTTCATGGCGGCGGCCTTCGTGACCGTCTTCATTACCCGCCATGTGATCGGAGGCTGAGATGAAACAGATCTTCGCACTTTTGTCGGGCCTGATCTTCGGCTTCGGTCTGATCGTCTCGGGCATGTCCGACCCGGCCAAGGTGCTGAACTTCCTCGACGTGTTCGGCACGTGGGATCCGAGCCTCGCCTTCGTCATGGGCGGCGCCATCGCGGTGACAGCACCGGGCTTTGCCTGGCTCACCCGCAGCCGCTCGCGTCCCTTTTTCGATACCGAGTTCCGAATTCCAGACCGAACCGACCTCGACCCCAAGCTCATGGCCGGCGCGGTGCTGTTCGGCACCGGTTGGGGGCTCGGCGGCTTCTGCCCCGGCCCGGCGCTGACCGCGCTGCCGATCATGGCGACCGGCACGCTGATCTTCGTGCCCTTCATGCTGGCGGGCATGTGGCTCGCCCGGCACACACCCGATCTCTCCCTGCCCTTTAGCAAAGGAGCCACTCAATGACCGATCCCCTGAAGAGCCGCGTCGTGCGCCATTCGCCTTCGACCGGCGAAGGCAGCCCCGATGTCTGGGGCATCTACGAGCCCGACACTGGGTCGATCCAGTACATCTGCGCCGACCCCAAGACCCGTCAGGCGGCGCTGATCGACGTGGTGTGGAACTTCGACCCCAAGAACTACCGCTTTTCGACCGAGAGCATGGACCAGGTGCTCGACATCGTGCGCGAGCATGACCTGAAGGTGCAGTGGGTGCTCGACACCCACCCCCACGCCGACCACGTCATGGCCTCGGCCCACCTCAAGGAGCGGACCGGTGCCCCCAACGCGATCGGCGCGCTGGTGCCCGAAATCGCCAATATGTGGGCGGATCTCTACAACCTGCCCGAGGCCTTCGCGCCCTCCCGCGATTTCGACCACCTGTTCGAGGAGAGCGAGACCTTCAAGATCGGTGAACTGGACGCGAAGGTCATGCTCTCGCCCGGTCACACGCTGGGTTCGATCACCTATGTCTGCGGCGACGCGGCCTTCGTGCATGACACGCTGATGCAGCCTGATGCTGGTACCTCGCGCTCGGATTTTCCGGGGGGCGGCACCGCCGAACTGTGGGACTCGATCCAAGCCATCCTCGCGCTGCCCGGCAACACCCGCCTCAACGTCGGCCACGACTACGGCACCAAGGAGCGCAAGGAGCCGATGTGGGAGGCCACGGTCGACGAGCACCGGGCGCACAACATCCACGTCAAGGACGGCACCGAGCGCGAAGCCTTCATCGAACGTCGGCAAAAGCGCGACAAGACACTGGCGCTGCCGAACCGCATCCTCGCGGCGTTGCAGATCAACCTGCGCGGCGGTCGGCTGCCCGCGGCCGAGGATGACGGCAACCACTATCTGAAGCTGCCGGTGAACCGCTTCGACTAGGACGATCTCGGGCGGCCTGCGAGCCGCCCGCTTTCCTTTCCCCCCTCAGACCGGACGGATTCGGATGACCCTGCCCCCGCTGTCGCGCTACCTGCCGATCCTTGACTGGGGGCGGCGCTACGACCGCTCGACCTTCACCGGCGACATGGTCGCCGCCGTCATCGTGACGATCATGCTGATCCCGCAATCGCTGGCCTACGCGCTGCTCGCGGGCATGCCGCCAGAGGCCGGGATCTATGCCTCGATCGCGCCGATCCTGCTCTATGCGATCTTCGGCACCTCGCGCGCGCTGGCCGTCGGCCCGGTCGCAGTGGTGTCGCTGATGACGGCGGCGGCGGTGGGCAACATCGCCGAGAGCGGCACGGCGGGCTACGTCGCTGCGGCTCTGACGCTCGCGTTCCTGTCAGGCGCGATGCTGCTGGCGCTGGGGCTGTTCCGGCTCGGGTTTCTGGCAAACTTCCTGTCGCACCCGGTGATCGCGGGCTTCATCACCGCATCCGGCATCCTGATTGCGGCGAGCCAGCTGCGCCACATCCTCGGCATCCAAGGCGAAGGCCACACGCTGCTCGAGATCGTGGGCAGCCTTCTTGCGCATCTGGGCGAGATCAACCTCATCACCGTGGGTCTGGGCGTCTCGGCCACCGCCTTCCTGTTCTGGGTGCGCAAGGGGCTGAAGCCGCTGTTGCGCCGTATCGGCCTCGGGCCGCGCATGTCCGATATCGGCGCCAAGACCGGCCCCGTGTTGGCCATCGTCGTCACCACCCTCGCGGTCTGGATCTTCGATCTGGGCGCACGCGGCGTCGCCATCGTCGGCGAAGTGCCACAAAGCCTGCCGCCGCTCACTCTGCCCTCCTTCTCGCCCGAGCTGCTGTCGCAGCTCTTCGTGCCCGCCCTGCTGATCTCGATCATCGGCTTCGTCGAGAGCATCTCGGTGGCGCAGACACTGGCTGCCAAGAAGCGCCAGCGCATCGACCCCGACCAGGAATTGATCGGCCTCGGCACCGCCAATCTCGGCGCGGCCTTCACCGGCGGCTTTCCGGTCACGGGGGGCTTTTCGCGCTCGGTGGTGAACTACGACGCGGGCGCCGAGACGCCCGCCGCCGGGGCCTTTACCGCCGCAGGCCTCGCGCTGGCCGCGCTGTTCCTGACGCCGCTGATCCACTTCCTGCCGAAAGCGACGCTGGCGGCGACGATCATCGTCGCCGTCCTGAGCCTCGTCGACTTCTCGATCCTCAAGCGCGCCTGGCACTTCAGCCGCGCCGATTTCGCCGCCGTTTCGACGACGATCCTGCTGACGCTGGTCTTCGGCGTCGAGGTGGGCGTCACGGCGGGGGTCGTCACCTCGATTTTCGTGCATCTCTACAAGACCTCGCGGCCGCATATGGCGGTGGTCGGTCGGGTGCCCGGCACCGAGCACTTTCGCAACGTGCTGCGCCACGAGGTCGAGACGCAGCCGCATGTGCTGACGCTGCGCATGGACGAGAGCCTCTACTTCCCGAACGCCCGCTACCTCGAGGACCAGCTGTCGAACTACGCCGCCGACAAGCCCGAGCTGACCGACGTGGTGCTGATGTTCCCGGCAGTGAACGAGATCGACCTCTCGGCGCTGGAATCGCTCGAGGCGATCAACACCCGGCTGCACGATGCGGGCGTGCGCCTGCACCTGAGCGAGGTGAAGGGCCCGGTGATGGACCGCCTCAAGCGCAGCCACTTCCTCGACGAACTGACCGGCGAAGTGTTCCTCAGCCAGCACGAGGCAGCGTGCAGGTTGGCGAAGGCCCTGCAAGCATGTGACGAAAGCGCGAACGCGCCATGAGATGTCCAATCCGTCCCTGAACGGTTACAGCACCCATGCCTCGTAAAGGACTGCCCTCGCCGCCCGGTCCTCTGCTCCGGTAGCCGCCATGGCGAGCGAGGCGCGACCTGCGCTTCGCCCGCTGGCATGACCGGGGTTTCCGGATTGGCATGCTCGAAACGCACCCTTCCTGGGGGAAGCCGTTTTCAGTCGAGGCTCCAGTTGAACCCGGTGTCCTTCTCCGACCTATCCCACAACCTGACCATGACTGCTTTGTCATGGGCGTGCGGCTCCAGCTTGCCTTGGCCAACCGGACCGCTGGTCTGCATCCGGCCCGTGGGACCGTGCAGGGCGCGCTGTTCCAGCCCGTCCTCAGTCGCGCACATGACCTCGGGATAGGCGCCTCTTTCGGCGGATTGCACGAAGGGGGTCTTGGTCATCAGCCACCAGGTAAAGCGCGTGAAACGCCCGCCGCTGGTGCTGATCAGCGAGGTCGCGGAGGCACCGGGGTGGCAGACATAGACCTCGACGTTCCTGCCCGCCGCCTTGACCCGGTCCTGAAGCTCGTAGGCGAACATCATCTGCGCCAGCTTGCTCTGGCTATAAACGGGGTTGGGGCTGTAGTTCCTGTCCCAGTTCATGTCGTCGAACTGGATCGTCTTGATCCCCATGTTGTAGCCGAGGCTGGCCATGACGACGATCCGGCCACGCGACTCCTCAATCCGGTCGAAGAGCATGCCGCACAAGGCGAAGTGGCCGTAATGGTTGGTGCCCAGCTGGCTCTCGAAGCCGTCTACGGTCAGCTTTTGCGTCGGCACCTGCGCGATCGCGGCGTTGCAGATCAGCGCGTCGATGCGCGGCACGGTCTTCAGCACCTCTTCGGCAGCGGCGCGCACCGAGGCCAGCTCGGACAGGTCCATGCGCACGAAGCTGACATCAGCTTTCGCGCCGAATTCCTGCTTCAGTTTGTTGACAGCCGCCGTCGATTTCTCGGCGCTGCGGTTCAGCATCACGACCTTGGCACCCTTGGAAAGAAGAATACGCGCGGCCTGAAAGCCCGCCCCTGCATTGGCGCCGGTGATGACATAGGTCTTGCCGGCAAGGTTGCCGAGACGCTCGGGCGTCCAGCCCTTGGGTCCGAATTGGGTCTGTTTCATGTCTCGTCCTCTGAATCGGAGGGGCACCCGGCAAGGCCGGGGCCCCCGAAGGTTGGGAAGGCTCAGCCGTTGCGCCGGGCGAACAGGCTGTCGCCGCGCCGCATCTGCGGCAAGTAGCCGGGATATTCGGGCTTGAGCGCGCTGACCTCGTCGAGCCGCGCCATCTCATCATCCCCGAGTGCGATGTCGGAAGCGCCGAGATTGTCGATCAGCTGCTCTTCCTTGCGCGCGCCGACGATCACGCTGGTGACGCCCGGCTTGTGCAGCAGCCAGGCCAAGGCGACCTGCGCGACCGAGGCGGTCTTCGCCTCGGCGATTTGCGCCAGCACGTCGATGATGTCGAAGCCCTGATCCTTGTCGACTGGGGGGAACTCGAACTTCGCGCGACGGCCCGCCGCTTCGCCGTTACGGGTGTATTTGCCGCTCAGGAAGCCACTCGCGAGCGGGCTCCAGATGAAGGTGCCGAGGCCGAGATCGCGCACTGCCGGGATCACATCGCGCTCCAGCTCGCGGCCCGCGAGGCTATAGTAGGACTGCGCCGAGGCGAAGCGTTCGGTGCCCAGCTGCCGCGCCAGCCCGTCGGCCTTGGCGATCTGCCAACCGGCAAAGTTCGACAGGCCGATATAGCGCACCTTGCCCTGCCGCACGAGATCGTCGAGCGCGCGCAGCGTCTCTTCGAGCGGGGTGGTGTAGTCGAAGCTGTGGACCTGATAGAGGTCGATGTAGTCGGTGCCGAGCCGCGACAGGCTCCCCTCCACCTCGCGCATGACGGCGAGCCGGCTGGTGCCGAAGTCGTTCGGCCCGGTGGTCAGGGTGCTGGCGAGCTTGGTGGCGATCAGCATGTCCTTGCGCCGGCCCCCCAGTGCACGGCCCAGCATCTCTTCGGAGACGCCGGAGCTGTAGACATTGGCGGTGTCGAAGATGTTGATCCCCGCCTCGATCGACAGATCCACCATGCGGGTGGCTAGGTCCTGACCCGTGGCCCCCATGAGGCCGGCATAGCTGCCGCCTTCGTCGTCGAAGGTCATGGTGCCCAGCGTCAGCTCCGAGACGTAAAGACCGGTATGTCCGAGTTGCTTGTATTTCATCGAAGAACCCTCCAGCGCCACAGCGCTTGTGTTTGTAAACTGTGATGTTTACATAGGGCGGCAAGGTGGCTGGTGTAAACCCCGTTGTTTACAAAATAGCAGCGCGATCAGGTGAAACAGATGAAACTTACTGAAAAAAAACGAAAAGATATTCTGGATGCGGCGATCTTGGAATTCCGGGAGCAGGGTTTCCCCGCCGCGCGGGTGAACCGGATCGCCGAGCTGGCCGAGGTGTCCAAGCGCACACTTTACAAGCACTTCGAGAGCAAAGAGGTGCTGTTCGCCGCCATCACCGACATCTTGCTACAAGAGATCGCGGCCATGCCGAAGCTGCGCCACGAGGCGGATGCGCCGCTGCGCGAGCAGCTGATCGCGGCGGTGCGGGACTACGTCGGCCATCTGACCGGGGAGCAGTATCTGGGGCTGAACCGGCTGGTGATGTCAGAGCTTCTGCGCGATCAGGATCTGGCGCAGGCTTTCTTCGCCAAGGCCGCGATGCAGGACGGCCCAATCTCGGGGATGATTGCCGACGGAATGCAGGCGGGCGCGCTACGCCGCGCCGAGCCCGGCTTCGCCGCGGGTCAGCTGCTGTCGATGATCAAGCACTTTCTGGTCTGGCCGCAGTTCCTGATGGGCACGAAGGCGGATGTCGACCCGGATGCCGTCATCGCCGACTGCGTGGACATGTTCCTCGCCCATTACGCCAAGTAGGGTGACGAGGCGGCCATCTGTCATATCCCGTTCCATCGACAGCGCGCGAGAGGCCCGGGCGTAGCGTTCTCATCGCGCTTCGTCGCCGCGCGAGCGCAATGGATGGGCGCCGAGGTCGACCGCTATGCGGCCAAACCCGCCATCTCGATCGAAATGACGAGGATTGCGGCTCCGGCTATCACTTCGATGACCGGAAGGACATAGGTCGCCTGCTTCGTTTCGCCGAAAGAGAAGAGCGTGCTTTCGCGGAAGAACACACTGCTCGCCGCGACGAAGACGGTGAGCGCGGCCGTGCCGAGGGACATCGCCAGCGTTCCGAATATCCCGGCCGTCAGGATATTCATGTGCCACGTGAGAACGAGCAGCAGGATCGCACCCGAACAGGGGCGGATGGCGATGCCCCCGATCAGCGCGAGCGCATCGCGCAGCCCACCCGCGCGGCGGATCTCGTCGATGCTCGGGCCGTGACGATGACCGCAGCCCGCGTGGCAGGCGTGGTCATGCGCCCCATGCGCCGCCCCGGCGGCATCGGACCGAAGCCGCCACAACCGGCGTAGCCCCCGGAACGCCAGCCAGGCGCCGATGAGGCCAATCGCGGCGGCGCTGAGCGGCAGCATGATGGTCTCGGCCGCGCCGGTCATCTGGCTGCGGGTCCAGCCCATCAGGAACAACCCCGTCATGACGAGCAGGATCGCGGTCACCGCCTGCCCGACCGAGGACAGGAGCGAGATAACCGACAGCCGGAGCAACGGCACCTGATGGCTTACGCCATAACCACCGATCAGGAACTTGCCATGCCCCGGCCCCAGCGCATGGAAGAAGCCATAGGCGAAGCACAGCCCCAGGAGCGCCGCAACGGCGCCCTGCTCCTCCGCCCTGAGCGCCCGCAGCCCGCCGGCGAGCGCGTTCTGGAACTCGCGCTGCCAGCCCGCGGCCCAGCGGGCCAGCTCCTGGTCCTGGCCGGTCGCCAAGGCCCAAACCCCGGCCGCCACCAGCAGAAGCGGGACGATCAGGAGGATGCGGCGCATGTCAGCACGAAGCTGTCGGCGAACAGCACGCCGATATCGGGCAGATCGATCTCCGCAAAGGGATCGGAACTCGCGTCGATCGCGGCCAGCTGCTCGCCATACTCCTCCTTCGCCTCGTCACGGTCGGCGACGTTGCGGCGTAGCGCACAGCCATCCCGGCCCGAGATGGTCGGCTCGACCGGCACATCGTAGGCGACGAAGTATGTGGGGTCGTAGGCGCGCGCAGTGACCACTTGGCCGGACACGTCGAATGGCGCGGCAAGCGGACGGACATGCGAGGTCACCAGCCGGCCGTCCTCGAACCGTGCCCGATGCTTCACCGGCCCGTCCAGAGCCACCGCCTCGCCGTCCCTCTCGATGACGAAATCGCCCGGAAAACCCGCGGCCCAGTCGACGTCGTGCCCAGCATAGGCATCGAGCGCCGCCTGCTCCGGTGTGCCGTCACCATCGGCGTCGAGCCCGTTCTCCTCGATCAGCATGAGCGAGTAGAACTCGTCATAGGCCCAGTCGATCCGCACCGCCGCGAGGTCTCCGGCCTCGTCGAAGACGAGTTCGAAGGCCGCGTCGATGAAGACATGCGGATGAGCGAGGGCCACGCCGGGAAGCGCGACCGACAGGGCGCATGCGGAAAGGAAAAGGCGCGAATCCATTCGGCTTGATAGGCGCGCCTCGGCGCTGCAGGCAAGCGCCGACACAGCCATGCGCGGAGTTGTGCCGCCTGCTGTACGACCGCCTCCACTTTGTGATGATCTTCGAGGACGGATGGCATGACCATGGGCTTTGAGTGCCGAGGATTTGCAATGGTCATGCAGCAAGGCAGATGCAGGGACGACGGCGCATGGGCTTGGCGGGCCATCTCAAGGACCCTCTTTCATCCGCCATCAGCAAAGCGCGGACACGGCAGATAGCAGCCTTCGAAGCTTGTGAAATGGCAGACGCCGCCGATACGATCCGATCACTTTCGCGTTGGATGATGGGCAGGCTATCGGATCGAAGGATGGTGATGGGAAAGACCGGACCGCCGGCGCCGGAGAGGCCATCACCATCAAGAAGGCCCAGTGACCTTCAGCCCGCGGCGCCAGGAGTGCAGCCGGTTGGTAAGCCTCGATATCGATACGGCTCTATCGGGACAATATATCTCAGGCCCAATAAATTTCTAATTTTAAACAGCTACTTAAGATACTTAAACAATATTTGGCCTGCCGAGATGATTGGCCGGATCTGCAGCAAATATGCCGTGACTCTCGATGCGGGCCACGGCGTGATCGGCTCTTTTCGCGCTGCGTGATGCGTGACGGCGCTTTCCTTTGTGGCTAGTTCTCGATCGCCCCACGGCCCGGTGAGGCATTGGATTGCGACGGCAAGATCACCGTCTGAACCGTCGGACATGCAGTTACGCCGCAACTTTCGGGTGAACCGATCCCATGACGCGTAGTTGGTGCAGCGTTTACCGAGTCTGCGAGAGGATCTCTCATGCACATGCTATTGAAAACGACCACGGCGAGCGCCGCCCTTGCGGCTGCTCTGACCGTTGCTCCCGCCAGCCTGCTGGCGCAGGAAGCCACGACGAACGAGGCTGAGACGACCGCCGAAACCGAAGCCTCCCCAACCTCCGGCGCCAGCGCCGAGATGGAGGCCAATGTCACCGCCGATGCCGGTGCCGTGGCCGATCCGCCCGCCACGCCCAACGAGGACATGCAGGCGGTGCTCGACAAGCTCGCCGAGCTCGGTGCCCAGCCGATTTCGGAGTTGTCGGTCGAGGATGCGCGCAGCCAGCCCACCCCAGCCGACGCCGTCATGGCGGTAATGGAGGAGCGTGGCATCGAGATGCCCGAGGATCTGGCCGGTGTCGCGACGCGTGACATCACTTATCCCGGCGCCGATGGCAGCCAGATCGACGCGCGGGTCTACACCCCCGCCGAAGGCGAAGGCCCGTTCCCTCTGATCGTCTATTACCATGGCGGCGGCTGGGTGATCGCCGGCATCGACGTCTATGACGCCTCGGCTCGTGCCTTGGCCACGGGTGCGAATGCGGTCGTGGTTTCGGCCACCTACCGGCAGGCCCCGGGTGCGACCTTTCCGACGCAACACGAGGACGCCAACGCGGCCTATGAGTGGATTGTCGAGAACTCGGGCGACTTCAACGCCGATGCCGAGCGGCTCGCCATCGCGGGCGAAAGCGCCGGCGGCAACCTCGCGCTGAACGTGGCCATGCATGCCCGTGACGCCGAACTGATCCAGCCCGATCACGTGCTGTCGGTCTATCCGATAGCTAGCGACGACATGCAGACGCCGTCCTACGAAGCCTATGCCGACGCGACGCCGTTGTCGCGTGCCGGCATGGAGTGGTTCTTCGACAAGGTCTTCGAAGATCCGTCGCAGGCCTCCGATCCACGCATCGACCTGATCGCACGCGATGACCTGCAGGGCCTGCCGCCGGTCACCATCGTCAACGCCGAGATCGACCCGCTCCAGAGCGAGGGTGAGATCATGGCCGAGCGTCTTTCGGAAGCGGGCGTCGAGGTCGAGCAGATGACATATGATGGCGTCACTCACGAATTCTTCGGTATGGGTACCGTCGTGCCGCAGGCGCAGGAGGCCGTAGACATGGCCGTCGCCAATCTGCGCGAGGCTTTTGGAAACGAGAATAATTCGGTCGACGAAGCGGCGATGGAGTCGGATGCAGCGTCCACTGACGGCACCGAAGCTATGCCGGTCGAAGGCGAGATGGACGAGGCAGCCGATAACGTCGAAGCCGAACCGGCAGAAGAAGACGCGACGACCACCGCAAACTGATCGTCGGATATCAAAAGTCGGGGGCGGGGTTCAAAACCCCGCCCCTCGTCATTTTCGTCGAGAGATATGCCGCCGGTATCGCCCGGGCTCAAAGCAAGCATGCAAGTTTGCGTTGCTATAAGGCGTTCGACTGCGGCTTGGTGCTCTTCGCACCTTACGATCCCCCATCAGCACATTACGATGCGGCCGAGATGAGCGTTTGGCCCATGCAGAAGGTTTTCAGCGCCATCCCTTACAGAACGTCGCGCTCTCTCATCCCGCCATCCGATAATCGGGATTCCTTTGATCGAGCGCGGCGATCGTCGTCGCCAGATCGGCGGAAGCCACCGGTCTGGCGAAATGAAAGCCTTGGAACAAGGAACAGCCGCCGGCACGCAGGAAGTCAACTTCCGCCGAAGTTTCAGTGCCTTCTGCCAGCACCTCCATTCCAAGCCCACGGCCGAGCGCGATCATTGCCGAACAGATGGCTTGCGACTGCGGCAGCCGATCAACATCGCTGACGAACTCACGATCTATCTTCAGCTTGTTGAAAGGCAACTTTCGAAGCGAACTCATGCTGGCATAGCCGGTCCCGAAATCGTCGATCGCGAGCTTGAGCCCCTGATCGCGCAGCTTCGTCAGCGTGGAACGGGAGTGGTCGTGATCCACCATGGCGACCGTTTCCGTCAGTTCGAGTTCCAGCCGGTCGGGCGACAGGCCGCTCTCCGACAGCGCCGCCGCGACATGGGCGTCGAGATCCTTGTCGAGGAACTGGCGGGCGCTCAGGTTGATCGCCACCCGCATGTCGCCCTCCCACGCCGCCGCCTGGCGGCAGGCATCGCGCATCACCCAAAGACCGATTTGGTCGATCAGCCCGGCCTCCTCGGCCATCGGGATGAACAGGCCGGGCGGGATCATGCCGCGATCGGGATGATTCCAGCGGATCAGGGCCTCGGCCCCCGACACGCGGCCCAGTTGGATATCCATGACGGGTTGGAAGTGCAGCACGAACTCGTCCTTCGCAATCGCACCGCGAAGCTCCTGCTCCAGTGCGAACCGCTTCTGGGCCTTGGCCCTCGCCTGTTCGGAATGCTGGACGATTCGGTCTGCAGCGCTGGCCTCGCCCGAGGCGGCGATTGCGTCGTCGAGACCCGCACCGACGTCGCCAGTGGCCTCGATCAGGGCCACGCCTGCCACCAGGGTCGGTTGGACCGCGAGGTCGCCTTGCAGGATGTCCGAAGCGATGTCCGCGACGATCCGCATTGCCTGATCGGTCGCGCCTTCCCATGCATCCGCACCGGTCACATCCATCGCGACCGCGAGGGCGAAACGGTCATCCGCCACCCGCGCCAGCAGCGCCGGGTTCGGCGCGACGAGGCCGAGCCGGTCGGCAAGGACCGACATCACGCCATGCATCACGTCCTGGTTGTAGCTGCCGCCGATCCTGCTCGCATCGAGAAGGCGAAGCGACATGATCGCGAAGCCGGTGCCGGTGTCGGCAGCGAGGGCACGTTGCAGACCATCCCGGTTGAGAAGCCCGGTCGCCTCGTCGATCGTCTCCAGCCGCAGCAACGACTCGTCGAGGCTCGTGATCATGTGCTGCGCATCGGCCATCAGCCGGCCCGCATCGTCGGTATGCGCGACAGGCAGATCCGGCAGTGCCCGGCGCGCCCGGTAGTCCCGCAGCGCCTGCGCGGTGTTGATCACCGGCCGCAACAGGTGATCGAGCACGAGGATCGTCGCGAAGGTGCCCAGAAGCGTGGCCAGAAGGGCAACCCCGAGAATCGTCAGGAAGCTCGACCATCCCTGCGCCGTCTGCATCGCGACATAAGCGATCAGCGCGATCAGAGGGACATGCGTTCCCACAAAGGCCATCAGCATGATCTTGCCGCGATATGGCAGCCGTGTCCGTCGCGACATCAATTCGTACAAGGCAATGTTCTTCACCGCAGTCCCTCTGCTCTGGAGCCGCCCCGGATAGGTGCGAGGCTTGTTTCGAATGCGATAATTCCTCCCCAACATGTCGCGAATACGGCCACTTTTTTGCCAGCCTGTGTCTTGGCGCAGCGGCAAGCGGGCCATGCCCGGTGCTATGTGATCGAAGTGGCTGTCAGCCCAATGTGCGCCAAGCAGGCGCTCCGGCGCGCCCCAAGGCAGTGCGCTCTCCTTGCCGGTCACGCTATGGCAAGGGGCATCGCTGGCCCGGAACACCACGGTGGTGAAAGGTCGGCCCGGTGGCAGGCGCAGGGTTCAGCCGCCCACCCCCGCGCCGAGGAACATCAGCGGCGCGAGCATGGCCGTCGTCCGGTGCAGGTTTCATCCCCTTCGCCACCGCCTCGCCCCAAGCCCCATCCAATCCCGAAAGGCAGCAAGCCAAAGACAAAGAACCACAGAAGATCCCAGAACAGCGGCACCTCGCTGTCGATCCTGATGCGATGGATACCGAGCAGCCAGTGCGAGAGCACGCTGTCGATAATGTGCCACAGACCGAAACCGGCGATCAGCGCGCCGAGCAGCGGCTGCCCCGTGATCCCTGCCCGCCTAACATGGGCGCGCCACAGGCCCCACAGGCCGAGACCGGCCAGCAGATACATGAACAGGTGGAAATAGCCGTCCCAGAGCACCTGCGCAGGCAGGTCGTCCACACCGGGCACGAGGTTGAGGAGATGATGCCATTGCAGGATCTGATGCAGCAGGATGCCATCGAAGAACCCACCCAAGGCGATGCCCAAGAGCAGTGCGTACCGGATCCAAGGCGTCTTCCATGTCATCACGCGCCCTCCCCATCGCCGTGCCAAGTGTGTCGCATCCGAATGCTCCTGCGGTCTGGTGTCCGGCCCGCCCGCTCTCTCCGAACGGCCTCAAGCCTCGGCGAGCAGCGGTCGCTCGCTCGCATGGTGGCCGCGCAGGAAAAGTACCGCTGCCGCCGGGAGCACCGCAGCCCCGAGAAACATCGCCATTGGCCCAGCGGCCCCCGATGCCAGCCCGGCGAGACCCGGCCCCAGAACGCTGCCCGCCGCCATGACCAACAGCACCGCCGTGAAGCTGAGCGACGGAAGCGCCGGGAACAGCCGCTCCGACCAGAAAGCCAGCACGGCGCTTGTCATCATCACGTGAACGCCCTGCAACCCGGCCGAAAGGACCACCCCAGCCCAGCGGTCCGGCATCATTGCCACGATCACGAGTGACAGCGTCCCGGCCCCCATCAGGAGGCGCAGGAGCCAAACGAGGCCGAGCGCCTCCTTTGCCCGGCTGGTCAGCAGGCCCGCCAGCCCGAACAACCCGTAGGAGATGAAAATCAACGCCGGGGCGGCGGCGGGCAGGCCGGGAACACCGCCGACCTCCCGAACCCGATCGGCGGCAAAAGAGATGTAGATCGCCGATGTCGTTCCGAGCACGAAGCCGATGCCGAACAAAGGCAAGGCCGATGCCTGCAGGACGCGGCGCCATTGGCCCTTCGTCCCTACGGGGCCTCTCTCGACCGGGCGTAACGCCAGCCAGTTGCCAACGAGCACAAGAGCGCCCGCCATGGCGAAGGCGGCCCAGCAATATCGCCACGAGAACCCCATCAGCACCATGGCCAGCGCCGTACCGCCGGCGACCACGATCCCTATACTGGTGCCGGTACTGATGTCCGAGAGGGCGGTGGGCCGGTCCGCATCGCGGACCTTACGATGAACCGCGTCGTTGAACGGCGTCCACGCAAAGCCGGCACTCGATGCAGCAAGGAACACGCCGATGGCAAGAACCGCGACATTCGGGGCAGCGGCGATGATGACCATGCCGAGAGTGGCGGCGCAAAGTCCCAGCAAAACCGGCGCCTCCGGCCCTCGCCGGGTCAGGAGAAGCTGTGCCGCGAGCAGTCCCAGAAAAAAGCCGAAGAAGCCCAAGCTCGAGACGAGACCAATGGTCGAGGTCGACATGGAGAAGGCGGTGCGGAAGTCCGGCACGAACAGCCCGAACCCCATGCGCGCCGGACCGTACCCGATGGCGGTGGCGGCGAAACCTGCCGCTGAAAGGCTCCGAAAATAAGTGATGGCACCGCCTCCTTCTGCCTGCAAACCGTTGGGCCCGGATCGGGTTTCCGTCCGGTGCGGTTGCGCACCGGGATGCTCTGGCAGATCATCAAGGACGCTTTGCCGGTCGCTGGCTTCACGAGGGGAAATGGGAACGGTTGATTTTCACGGAACGGCAAACCCGTGATCGACGCCGTTCGCAACAGCGACCTGTCGACCCAAGACATCGGTCGCCTCTTCCGCGAGGCAGATACGCCCTGAGCGAACATCGAACGGGCCACTTCGGCGGATGCCTGCCATTCAGGGCCGCTTGGACTGGCGAGGCTCCGCCCGTTCGTTCCTCGCATCGGAACCATTCGCCATTCGTCGTTGCACCGAGGATTGGCAGGGGTCAGATGTGGCGGACACCTTGGAACCATGACGGAAGGACCGGCTTGTGATCAAGTTGACCGCCACGCTTCGAACCCTTTTGACCGCAAGCTGCCTCTTGGCGACAGCACCACTGGCCTCCGCGCATTCCGGCAGTGTCACCAAGACCTTCGAGGGAGCTGCCTCCTGGTACGGGCCGGGCTTTCACGGGCGTCAGACTGCCAATGGTGAAATCTACGACATGAACAGCCTCACCGCCGCCCATCCCAGCCTGCCTTTCGGCACACGCGTGCGCGTCACGAACGAGGCTACCAACGAATCCGCCGTGGTGCGGATCAACGACCGTGGCCCCTATGCCAAGGGCCGCATCATCGACCTGTCCAAGGGCGCGGCGGAAGATATCGGCCTGCTGAGCAGCGGTGTCGCCCGCGTGACGGTCGAGGTCCTTTCCAACGCCTGAGCCGGCTCAGGGTGGCCTAGTCTTGGTCCAGCATGCGTAAGTTTTATCAAAGTGACCGCTTCCCGGCGGCATCTGATGAACCAAGGTGAGTCGTTGGCGGTCCCCGAAGAGGATGGTCACACCATCAACTCCCTAAGGCACACGAACCACTCGTACAAATCTGGAAACTACATCTCCGAGACGAACGTATAGCCGTCGCCGTTCTTCTCCACACGGCCCATTCCGCCGTCTGGGAGGTGGAAACCGATCAATGGCATGCCCCGTTCGACCAATTCCTGAAGCAGGACCAAACGAGTCCGGGCGGCCTGCTCCGGGGCCTGATCGGCGGCCATGGGCCATTCAGGGCGCGCGAAGGCCAGATGCGCGTTGCCGATGGCGTCGCCGACAACAAGCGCCTGGCCACTGCCGATCTCGAAGGACATGTGTCCGGGTGTATGTCCGAAGCTGGCCTGCGCTACGATGCCGGGCAGAACCTCGTCTTCATTCTCGAATGTCTCAAGCACGCCTTGTAAAAGTTCGATCCGGCGCGCGGCTCCGGCGGCAAAGCTCTGTCGTTCGGCGCCGATGGTCACCGGTGTCTCGGGGTCAGTCCAATAGTCCCGCTCGACCCGGCCGATGAGATGCCGCGCGTTCACGAACAGGGGTTCGTCGAAATCGTCGATAGCGCCCCAAAGATGATCCGGATGGCCATGGGTGAAGACGACATGGGTGACGTCCTCCGGCGACAGATCGAGAGCGGCGAGGGCCTCAGGCAGCCGCCCCGTGCTTTGCATGAAACCCGGCCCGGCGCCCGCATCGAACAGAACGACTTCCGCGCCTGAACGCAGCAGCGTCACGTTGCAGGGCGGCTCATACCCTCCCGCCGCGACGCCAGCCGCGTCGAGGATCGCGCGTGCCTCGCCCTGCGGCAGATCCCCGATCAGGAAGCTCTCCGGAAGCTGCAAGTACCCGTCGTTCAGTGTCGTGATCCGCCGTTCGCCGAGATCCATTTCCGTCGCGGCCCAAGCCCGGCCGAAGGCGAAGGTGGCGCCGAGCCCCGTGGCGCCCCGCAACACGCTGCGTCTGGTGATCCTCATCGTCCCTCCCCGAACAACACATTCGCATCATTGCATTCGAATCGTCGTGGCGTCGAGGGGGTCACTCGGCCATGGCAAAGCCGTCGATCAGCTGCCGCAGCCCGATCGCGGCACCCAGCGCGATCGCAGCCAGCGCCACCGGGGCACTGATCGCGAGAACGGAAAAGGCGGTAATGCCTTGGCCGATGCTGCATCCCGCCGCCGTCACCGCGCCCCAGCCCATGAGCCCCGCGCCGAGGATCTGACGCTTGAGTTCGCGCGGGTCCTCGCAAGCTTCCCAGCGGAAATGCCCCTTCCAGAGGCTGCCTGCAAAGGCGCCCGTCAACACACCGACCACCGATCCGACGCCGAAGCTCAGCGCCGCGCCGCTTGAGGTCATGGTGTAGAGCATCGTTTCGCCCAAGGGCGCCGAAAAGCTGTGTGACGCGACGGGCAACGCGTCGAAGCCTGTCGTAAACAGCCAAGCTGTTCCCGCCCATCCCATGGCAACGGCAAGCCCGACCGACGCGCCGCAGATGAGGGTACCCCGACCCAACGCCGCTCCACCCCGAAGCGACAGGACAAGGATGGCCGATCCGACAAGCATGCCGCATGCCCAGAGCGGGAGCCCCGTCGCCAGCGCGATCAAATGACCGATGCCCGGCGTCGGCCCGCCATGCGGAGCGAAGAGCGCCACCCGCAGTCCCGACAGTGGCCCGGACAAGGTGGCATAGGCCACGAGTCCCATGACCAATACGATCACGAAGGAACGCATGTCGCCACCGCCCAACCGCGCGAGCGCGCCGTAGCCGCAGTTTCCCGCAAGCGCCATGCCGTAGCCGAAGACCAGCCCGCCGAGGATCGCGCCAGGCAGGCTCCATCCCTGCGCGAGATAGAAGCTGTCCATCGGGTCGAACAGCCCCGCGCTCATCAGGCCGAAGGCCGCGATCACCGCGACGCCGATAGCGATGCCCCACATCCTGAGCCGGGTCAGGCTGCCCCCATAGAGCGCATCCTCGATGGCGCCGAGCGTGCAGAAACGCCCCAATCGCGCGGCCGCACCCAGAACCGCACCGCTGCCCATGCCAATGAGCGCGGCGATGGTCGGCTCGTCGAGCCAATCCAGCATATTGTGATCCTCCCCGCGCCCTCCCCGGCGCGCCTGTCAGCTTGAGCGGCAGAACAGCTCGTAGACAAGTTCCATGATCCGGCGTGGCCGGTCATCGGTCAAGCTGTAGTAGATGATCTTGCCGTCGCGGCGCGGCGTCACCAGCCCTTCGAGCCTGAGGCGCGCCAACTGCTGCGAGACGGCAGCCTGCCGCGCCGAGAGCAGCTGCTCGAGTTCGGTCACCGATTTCTCGCCGGTGACGAGATGGCACAGAATCATCAGCCGGCCCTCATGGCCCAAGGCCTTGAGGAAGTCCGAGGCTTCCTGCGCGTTGCGCATCATGAGGTCCATGTCGGCCTCGCTCATGTCGTCGGTAATCCTCGGCAGGGTCATGGCTGCGCTCCCCGTTTCGGCGGAGCGGCTCCGCCCGATGTCAGGCGGATCATTTATGAGCTCGCGCCCAATATCGCAATGCGACGCGATCATCCGGGCGGGTCCTGAGGCACCAAGGCGGCGTCCGGCGTCTCGCCCAGAAGGCGTGCCAGCAGACTCCAGAAGAAATCCTCGCCCGGGTAGCCCTCGATCCGGCCCAGATCGCGGCCGTCCTCGACCAGCAGGAAGGTCGGGGTGAAGACAACTTTTCCCCCAAGCTCCATCTCGCCCGGCAGAGCGCCTATGTCGATCCGGCGCAAGGGCGCGGCCTCGCCCTCCTCGGTCTTGGGATAGATCGGTCCGATCTCCTCGTTCCAACGCGCGCACCATGGGCAACCGGCCTGCTCGACCATGACAAGCTCCAGCGCCGCGGGCAGCGGACCGGGCTGGAGGGCCATGAACAGGCCGAGAAAGATGGCTGCGACGCGTGACATGCGGATCCTCGATCGAGGCCGATTGACCGGCCAATAGCTTCGAATAATAGTATTGCAATATGATATAAGCAATCGGAGGTGGCATGTTCGAGGTCACGCTGGGCAGCGCGATGCTGGCGAGGCTGCTGTCCTTCCTGTCTCCCTGCATCCTGCCGATGGTGCCGTTCTACCTCGGCTATCTTGCCGGCACCGGTGCGCGGCAGGCCGAAGCGGGTGGCACGCCGTCCGGACGCGGTCGGACGCTGCTCTTTACCGCCCTGTTCTCGGCCGGGATCATCACCGTCTTCGTGGCGCTCGGGGCCTCGGCGTCATTTGCCGGGCAGTTCCTGCGCGAATGGTTCGACCTGCTGCGCTGGATCGCGGCCGGGATCATTGTGCTGATGGGACTGCACTTTCTGGGCCTGCTGCCGATCGGCCTGCTCTACCGGCAGTTCCGACTCGATAGGGCGACAGGGCCTGCCCGCGAGATCGGGCTTGCGGGGGCCTATCTCATGGGGCTCGCCTTCGCCTTCGGCTGGACGCCCTGCGTGGGCCCCGTGCTCGGCGTGATCCTGTTCATCGCGGGCAGCCTGCAGACCGCCGCAGAAGGCGCATGGCTGCTGCTCGCCTATGGCGTCGGCATGACCCTGCCCTTCCTGCTGGCGGCGGTCTTCGTCGCCCCCTTCACCCGCCTGATGCGCCACTTTCGGCGCCATCTCGGAACGGTCGAGAAGCTGACCGGTGCGTTGCTCGTGGCCTTCGGGCTGCTGATCGCCACCGACTCGGTGAACCTGATCGCGCAGTGGATGCTCGACGAATTCGCCATCTTCAGCCGCTATGGATGACAGGAGCCCACCATGATCCGCCTCAGACACGCGTTCGCGCTGCTTTTCCTTTCCGTTCTGCCCGCAGCTGCGGAGATCGGCGATGACGGGCTGCACAAGGCGCCCTGGATGCGCCAGACCTTTCTCGACCTGCGCGAGGACCTTGCCGAGGCGAACGCCGCCGGGCAGCGGTTGATGCTGCTCGTGGAACAGCGCGGCTGCATCTATTGCCGCAAGATGCACGAGGACGTCTTCGTCCGGCCCGAGATCGCTCAGACACTGGATGAGGACTACTTCGTGGTGCAGTTCAACATGTTCGGCGACCTCGACATCACCGATTTCGACGGTACCACCCTGCCCGAGAAGGAGATGATCTCGCGCTGGGGTCTGCTCTTCACGCCGACGATGATGTTCCTGCCCGAAGAGGTACCGACCGAGACCATGGCGGCCGAGTCGGCGGTGGCGGTAATGCCGGGCGCGTTCGGCCCCGCGACCACCCGAAACCTGCTGAGCTGGGTGCTGGAACATGGCTACGCGGGCGATGAGCCGTTTCAGAAATACCATGCGAGAATGCTTGAAAGCCAAGCTGAATAGCGTCTCGGCCCTGAGCTGGACCGAGCCGTATTCAATAAATTAAATATGTTGTTGATTGGAACGCCTGGTCCGGAGTAACGTCGGTTTGGAGGACAAAATGCCGCAGGGAGGACTTATGTCGCGACAAATCACCCTTGCCGTGGCGCTCGCGTTCATTGGCGCGGCCGCGCAGGCCGAGGTCGCGCCGCAGCAGGTGGCCTACGGCGAATACGGCGCCATAGAGACCTCCCTGAGCGGCACCCCCGGTGATCCCAAGGCGGGCGCCGAGGTCATGGCCGATCGGGGCTTGGGCAACTGCGTGGCCTGCCACGCGGTGGGCGCGCTCGATGAGGTGCCGTTTCACGGCGAAGTCGGCCCGCCGCTCGACGGCGCGGCGGATCGCTGGGCCGAGGCGGATCTGCGCGGGATCGTGGCGAACGCCAAGATGACGTTCCCCGGTACGATCATGCCCGCCTTTTACAAGACCACGGGCTTCATCCGTCCGGGCGACGGCTTCACCGGCAAGGCCGGGACCGAGCCGCTCGATCCGCTGCTCACCGCGCAGCAGGTCGAGGACGTGGTCGCCTATCTTATGACGCTGCGCGAAGAGTGATCGTGCGGCAGGAGAGGAGAGAAATGAGCTTTTCACGCAGACAGACGCTGGCCATCATGGCCAGCAGCGGGCTCTCGGTGATGCTGGGCGGGCGCATGGCGCTGGCCACGCCGACCGAGGAGCTGATCGCCAACTTCACCGGCGGTGCCGAGATCACCGGCGAGGGGCTGACCCTTACCGCACCCGAGATCGCCGAGAACGGCAACACCGTGCCGGTCGAGGTCGACGCCCCCGGCGCCGAGTCGATCATCCTGCTGGCCACCGGCAACCCCAACCCCGATGTGGGCGTGTTCCATTTCGGCCCGCTGGCGGGCGCGCAGATGGCCTCGACCCGGATCCGCCTCGCCGGCACCCAGGAGGTCGTCGCCATCGC
Source organism: Limimaricola cinnabarinus (assembly GCF_047631075.1). Lineage (NCBI taxonomy): Bacteria > Pseudomonadati > Pseudomonadota > Alphaproteobacteria > Rhodobacterales > Paracoccaceae > Limimaricola > Limimaricola cinnabarinus. The sequence continues at coordinate 9,048 of NZ_JBLHYX010000024.1, read as the reverse complement.
CAAGATGTCCGACGGCAGCTTCGCGCGTGCGGCGCAGGAGGTGAAGGTGACCATCGGCGGCTGCGGCGGCTGAGTTCGGGACAAGGAGCAAGAGACATGGCAGAGAACGTCACCCCCCGCGTCCGCGTCCCCAAGGAAGCCGCCGCTGGAGAGGTCATCACCATCAAGACCCTGATCAGCCACCCGATGGAATCGGGCCAGCGCAAGGACAAGGAGGGCAACCTCATCCCGCGCTCGATCATCAACCGCTTCACCTGCGCGTTCAACGGCGAGACCGTGATCGACGTGGCGATGGAGCCCGCGATCTCGACCAACCCCTATTTCGAGTTTCAGGCCAAGGTCCCCGAAAGCGGCACTTTCACTTTCACTTGGATCGACGATGACGGGTCGACCTACGAGGACACCAAGGAGATCGCCGTCGCCTGACGGCACGAAGAGGGCAAGGGAGGAGACCTTGATGAGACAGACGCTGAGGACCGGCGCTGCATGGGCGGCACTCGGGCTGGCCGGGTCGGCCGCCCTTGCCCCCGCCGCGATGGCGCAGGAGGCGAACCTCGTCATCGACGGCGAGATCGAGATCGTGACCCGGGCGCCCGCGCCCGAGCACATGGAATACGTCTCCGAGATTTTCTCGGGCTGGGAATACCGCTCGCCCGAGACGCAGGCGCTGCAAATGGATGATTTCGAGAATCCCGGCATGATCGGCGTCGACAACGCCCGTGCCGATTTCGAGACCGCCCTGGGCCCCGACGACCAGTCCTGCGCCTCGTGCCACGACAGCCCCAAGGCGCTTGAGGGCGTGCGCGCGGTCTATCCCAAATGGGACGAGGCCAAGGGCGAGGTGCAGACGCTGGAGATGCAGGTCAACGAATGCGTGACCGAGCGCGCCGGGGCCGAGCCGTGGGACTATACCGGCAACCGGATGACCGAGATGGTCGCGCTGATCTCCTCGGTTTCGCGCGGCATGCCCGTGGATGTGGCGATCGACGGCCCGGCCCAGGAGACTTGGGAGCAGGGCAAGGAGATCTACTACACCCGCTACGGCCAGCTCGAGCTCGCCTGCGCGAACTGCCACGAGGACAATTACGACAACATGATCCGCGCCGATCACCTGAGCCAAGGGCAGATCAACGGCTTCCCGACCTACCGGCTGAAGAACGGCAAGCTCAACGCGGTGCATGACCGGTTCAAGGGCTGCGTCCGCGACACCCGCGCCGAGACCTTCTCGCCGGGCAGCCCGGAATTCGTGGCACTGGAACTCTACGTCGCCTCGCGCGGCAACGGCCTCTCGGTCGAGGGCCCGTCCGTCCGCAACTGAACGACACCCCGCCCGGCTTCCGCCCGGCGGGGTGCTTTTGCCTTAACATATTCAAGAATACGCATCTGATGACAGGGAACCGCACATGATCGCCCGCCGCCACTTTCTTCAGGCCGGCCTCGCCGCCTCCGCTCTCTGGGGCGCCTCGGGTTTCGGCAACTGGTCCCGGCTCGCGGCCCAGCAGCGGCTCACCCAAGAGGACCTGATCGGCAGCGGCGGCCCGGGCAACGTCACGCTGATCCACATCACTGACATTCATGCCCAGACGCAGCCGATCTGGTTCCGCGAGCCCGAGATCAATCTCGGCGTCGGAGAGGCGCAGGGGCTCGTGCCCCATCTCACCGGCGCCGCCTTCCGCAAGCTCTACGGCATCGAGGACGGCTCGCTGCTCGACTACGCGCTAACCTATGACGACTTCGTCGCACTGGGCCGCGAATACGGCAAGATGGGCGGCCTCGACCGCGTCGCCACCGTGCTCAAGGCAATCCGCGCCGAGCGGCCCGACGCGCTGCTGCTCGATGGCGGCGACACATGGCAGGGGTCTCTGCCCGCGCTTAAGACCCAAGGCGCCGATATGGTGCGGCTGTTCAACGCGCTGGGCACAGACGCGATGACCTCGCATTGGGAGTTCACGCTGGGCATCGACCGGGTCAACGAGATCCTCGAAAACGAGCTCGACCCCGCCTTCCTCGGCGCCAACATCTTCGACGCGACCTGGGACGAGCCGGCCTTCGAGCCCTACAAGATGTTCGAGCGCGGAGGCACCTCGATCGCCGTGATCGGTCAGGCCTTCCCCTACCTGCCGATCGCCAACCCGAACTGGATGTTCCCCGATCTCAGCTTCGGCGTCCGCCAAGAGCGGATGGCCGAGGTGGTGCAGGAGGCGCGCGACGCCGGCGCCGAGGTCGTGGTGGTGCTGTCGCATAACGGCTTCGACGTGGACCGCAAGATGGCCGCGCAGGTGCCCGGCATCGACGTGATCCTGACCGGGCACACCCATGACGCCCTGCCCGAGCCGGTGCTGGTCGGCAGCACGCATCTGATCGCCTCCGGAAGCCACGGCAAGTTCGTCAGCCGCGTCGATCTCGATGTGCAGAACGGCGCGCTCAAGGGGCTGACGCACAGGCTGATCCCGATCTTTTCGGACGTGATCGCCCCCGATCCGGAGATGACCGTACTGGTCGAAGAGACCCGCGCGCCGTTCAAGGACGAGATGGCCGAGGTGCTGGGCACGACGGATTCACTCCTTTACCGGCGCGGCAACTTCAACGGCACTTGGGACGATTTGATCTGCAACGCGCTGATTTCCGAGCGCGAGGCCGATATCGCGCTGTCGCCCGGCTTTCGCTGGGGGGCCTCGCTGATGCCCGGTCAGGAGATCACCCGCGAGGACGTGTTCAACGCCACCGCGATGAGCTACCCGGCTGCCTACCGCTCGGAGATGACAGGCGAGACGCTGAAACTGATCATCGAAGACGTGGCCGACAACCTGTTCAACCCCGACCCTTATTACCAGCAGGGCGGCGACATGGTCCGCGTCGGCGGCATGGGCTACCGGATCGACATCGCCCAACCGCAGGGCAGCCGCGTCACCGAGATGACGCTGCTGTCGTCGGGCGAAAAGATCGACCCCGCGAAAACCTACGTCGTGGCCGGATGGGCCAGCGTCAACGAAGGCACCGAGGGTCCGGCGATCTGGGACGTGGTCGAAAGCCACATCCGCAATCAGGGCACCGTTTCCATCGATCCCAATAACAGCGTCGACGTGGTGGCCGGATGAGCCGCCCCGCCGACATGGACGACAAGAGGACCCCGAGCATGAGTAATCCCGCCACCTCGCGGCGCGGCTTCCTGGCAGGCGCGCTCGCCGCCGGCAGCGCGGTCGCAGGCAGTCGCGCGGCTGCCCAGACAGCCGACCCGGCGATCACCGAGCTGCAGCCCTGGATGCAGTATCTGGGCGACGGCGTCGATGCCCGCCCTTATGGCACACCCTCGCAATACGAGGCGCATGTCATCCGCCGCAATGTCGACTGGCTGACCGCCGATCCGGTCTCTTCGGTCAACTTCACGCCGCTGCACGAGCTCGACGGGATCATCACCCCGAACGGGCTGTGCTTCGAGCGGCACCATGCCGGCATCGCCGAGGTCGACCCGGCGGCGCACCGGCTGATGATCAACGGCCTCGTCGACAAGCCGCTGGTCTTCACGATGCAGGATCTGATGCGCTTCCCGCGCGAGAACCGGGTCTATTTCCTCGAATGCGCGGCGAACTCGGGCATGGAATGGGCGGGCGCGCAGCTCAATGGCTGCCAGTACACCCATGGCATGATCCACAACGTCATGTATACGGGCATCCCGTTGCGGCTGCTGCTCGATGAGGCGGGGGTCAAAACCAACGGCAAATGGATCATGCCCGAAGGTGCCGATGCTTCTGCCATGACCCGGTCGATCCCGATCGAGAAGGCGATGGACGACTGCCTCGTCGCCTTCAAGATGAACGGCGAGGCGCTGCGCCCCGAGCAGGGCTACCCGGTCCGGCTCGTCGTGCCGGGCTGGGAAGGCAACATGTGGATCAAATGGCTGCGCCGGATCGAGGTCGGCGACCAGCCATGGCACCACCGCGAGGAAACGTCGAAATACACCGACCTACTGGATAACGGCATCGCCCGCCGCTTCACCTGGGAGATGGATGCCAAGTCGGTCATCACGAACCCCAGCCCGCAGACGCCGATCCTGCATTCCAAGGGGCCGACCGTGCTCACCGGCGTCGCCTGGTCGGGCCGCGGCACCATCCCGCGCGTCGACGTGACGCTTGATGGCGGCAAGAACTGGCAGGAGGCGCGCATGTCGGGGCCGAGCTTCGACAAGTCGATGCATCGCTTCTACTTCGAGTTCGACTGGGACGGAAAACCGCTGCTGCTGCAGAGCCGCGCACATGATTCCACCGGCTATGTGCAGCCCACCAAGAACGATCTGCGGGCGATCCGCGGCGAGAACTCGATCTACCACAACAACGGCATCCAGACCTGGCATGTCAACGAACGCGGCGAGGCGGAAAATGTCGAAGTTTCTTAAGATCCTCGCACCCGCCTCCGCCGGCACGGTGGGCGTGCTGACCTTGGCCTATGTGCTGGCCGACCAATTCGTGGTCGACATGCCTGCCCCGGCACGCGTGTCCTTCGTGTCCGTTGCCAATGCGCAGGAGAGCGAGGCCCCGGAACCTGTAGCCGAGACCGTTGCGCAGGCCGATGCCGAGCCCCTCGCTCCGGCCCGCGACGGCGGCTACGGGCTGGGCCGCGAGGCGCTGCCCGAGGAGATCGCCGCTTGGGACATCGATATCCGCCCCGACGGGCAGGGCCTGCCGGTGGGATCGGGCGACGTCTGGACCGGCGAGGAGGTCTTCGTCGCGCAATGCGCCTCCTGCCACGGCGACTTCGGCGAGGCGGTCGGCCGCTGGCCGCAACTTGCCGGCGGTCAGGGAACGCTGGAGCGCAAGGACCCGGTCAAGACCATCGGCTCCTACTGGCCCTATCTCTCGACCGTCTGGGACTATGTGCATCGCGCGATGCCGTTTGGCGATGCGCAGTCGCTCACGCCGGACGAGGTATACGCGATCACCGCCTATCTCCTCTATCTCAACAACGTGGTCGAGGATGACTTCGAGCTGTCGAACGAGAGCTTTGCCAAGGTCGAGATGCCCAATGCCGATGGTTTCAAGCCCGACGACCGGCCCGAGACCGAGCTGACTGCCTTCTCTGGCGAGGTCTGCATGGAAGGCTGCAAGGACGATGTCGAGATTACCATGCGCGCTGCCGTGCTCGACGTGACGCCCGGCTCGGACGAAGACGACGCCGAGGTTGTCGAGACCGCCGTCGAGGTCGAGGAGCAGGCCGAGGCGCAGCCCGCGGATGCGGAACCCGCCGAAGAGGCGGTGGCGGGCGACCAGCCCACGACGCCGGAAGACGCGGCTGCTGAAAACGAGGCAGGGGATGCCTCCGCCGAAGGTGCCGACGCGGAAGCGGCCCCGGCGGAGGCGGCCGAGGAGGCCAGCGCTGCGCCCGATCCGGAACTGGTCGCAGCAGGCGAACGTGTCTTCAAGAAGTGCTCGGCCTGCCACCAAGTCGGCAGTAACGCCAAGAACCGCAGCGGCCCGCAGCTCAACGGCATCGTCGGACGCACCGCCGGCGCGGTCGAGGGCTTCCGCTACTCGGGCGCGATGGAAGAGGCTGGGGCGGACGGTCTAGTGTGGGATCACGAAAGCCTCGCGGGCTTCCTCGCCGATCCGCGCGCCTATCTGAAGGGCACCAAGATGTCCTTCGCGGGCCTGCGCAGCGACGAGGACATCACCGCCATCACCGCCTTTCTCGAAGCGCAGGCTGAGTGAGCCATTCCGGGCGGCCCGCGCAGGGCCGCCCGCATCGCCGCCATGGCGGCACGGGAGAGAGGCCGGATCATGTCTGGCCCGACCCACAACAGGGGAGGAGTAAGGCGATGAGACGGATCCTTTTGGCGGCTGTGGCCGCGATTGCGGGCGGCACTGCCTCGGCGCAGGAGGTGGTCACCTATCCCTTCGACGGCAGCTTCGAGGACGCCACCTTCAGCGTCGAGAGCGCCATCATCGGCGAGGGGCTGGTGGTCGACTACGTCAGCCGCGTCGGCGACATGCTCAACCGCACCGGCGAGGACGTAGGCAGCGACGTGACGATCTTCGACGCCGCGGACGTGTTCCTGTTCTGCTCGGCGGTGGTGTCGCGCAAGGTGATGGAGGCCGATCCGTCCAACATCGCGCATTGCCCCTACGGGATCTTCGTGACCGACAAGGAAGGCGCGGTCGAGATCGGCTATCGGGCAATGCCCGACGGCCCGATGCAGGAGGTGCAGTCGCTGCTCGACGGCATCGCGAAAGAGGCAGCGGGGCAGTAACGGGTGGCCTTCGACAGCTTCTTCACCGCCGAATTGAACCGCCTGCGCGACGAGGGCAACTACCGCCGTTTCGCCGAGCTGGAGCGTCATCGCGGCGCCTTTCCCGCCGCCACCCGCCATGACGGGCCTGTACCCTCCGAGGTGGCGGTCTGGTGCTCGAACGACTATCTCGGCATGGGTCAGCACCCGGACGTGCTGGCTGCAATGCACGCGGCCATCGACGAGGTCGGTGCCGGCGCGGGCGGCACCCGCAACATCTCGGGCACGACGCGCCACCATGTCGCGCTGGAGCGCGAATTGGCCGATCTGCACGGCAAGGAGGCGGCGCTTCTCTTCACCTCGGGCTACGTGTCGAACTGGGCGTCGCTGGGCACGCTGGCCTCGCGCATCCCCGGCTGCGTCGTGCTGTCGGATGCGGGCAACCACGCCAGCATGATCGAGGGCATCCGCCACAGCCGCGCCGAGAAGGTCATCTGGAAGCACAACGATCTCGCCGATCTCGAAGCTAAGCTCGCCGCCTTGCCCGCCAACGCACCCAAGATCGTGGCGTTTGAGAGTGTCTATTCGATGGATGGCGACATCGCCCCCATTGCAGGCATCTGTGATCTGGCCGAACGCTACAATGCCTTGACCTATCTCGACGAGGTGCATGGCGTCGGTCTCTATGGCCCGCGCGGCGGCGGTGTTGCCGAGCGCGAGGGGCTGATGGGCCGTATTGATGTGATCGAGGGCACATTGGGCAAGGCCTACGGCGTGATGGGCGGCTATATCGCGGCCTCGGCCGCGCTGTGCGACTTCGTGCGCAGCTTTGCCTCGGGCTTCATCTTCACGACCGCCCTGCCCCCTGCGGTCGCTGCGGGTGCGCAGGCCGCCGTGCGGCATCTCAAGACCTCCGATGCCGAACGCCGGTTGCAGGCCGAGCGAGTTGCGGTACTGCGTGCCCGGCTCGACGCGGCGGGCATTCCGCATCTGTCGAACCCGAGCCACATCGTGCCGGTCATGGTGGGCGATCCGGTCAAGTGCCGCTGGCTGTCGGATCTGCTGCTCGACGAGTTCGACATCTACATCCAGCCGATCAACTATCCCACCGTGCCGCGCGGCACCGAGCGGCTGCGCATCACGCCGTCGCCGGTGCATTCCGAGGCCGATCTCGACCGCCTTGCAAAGGCGCTGGAGACGCTATGGGACCGCTGCCGCATCGCCCGCGTGCCGATGGCCGCGCAATAAGGAAGACCGCCATGATCCGCCTCGCCGCCGCCTTCACTCTTCTCGCCGCACCGGCTCTGGCCGAGCCGGTCGGCATCGATGCCGAGCGCATGTCGGTCACGGTGGAAACGCCGGACGGGCCGGTCGAGATCATGCGCGGGCAGGACAACGACGCCGTCATCACCGGCGATTTTACCCGCACCTCGCGCGCCTGCCCGCCCTTCTGCATCCAGCCGATGACCCCCGCCGAGGGCGTAAACACGATCGGCGAGCTGGAGCTTCTGGAGATGCTGGAGAATCCGGAGGCGGTGGTGATCGACAGCCGCACCCGCGACTGGTTCGAAGGCGGCACCATCCCCGGCGCGGTTCACATGCCGTGGGACCGGATCACGGACAGGCTGGGCGAGCTGGGCTGCGAGCCGGATTTCGAAGGCTGGGACTGTTCGGATGCGCCCGAGGTGGCATTGTTCTGCAACGGGCCGTGGTGCGGCCAGTCACCCACCGCGATCCGAGCGATGATCGGCGCGGGCTACCCGGCGGAGAAGATCAACTACTATCGTGGCGGTATGCAGATCTGGCGGCTTCTCGGCCTCACCGTCGCCGAGGGGCGCTGAGCCGCGATATGCGGCCCAGCCTCACGGTCACGGCTTGACGTAGGTATAGCCCTGCCCCTGCAGGTAGCTCAGTTCGGCCACGCCCGATGGCACGATCTGCTCCTCGAAGACCTCGAACAGATCCGTCTCGTAATCGATGTCGCGCCCGGTCAGCGTGTTGTTGCAGACCACGAACTCGACGTTCTGGCCGCGGAGACTGGTCACGTCCATCTGCAGCTGCTCGTTCGCCATGGCGTTCTGCAACAGGCCCACGCCGTTGCCGTGCAGCACAACCTTGACCTCGATGTTGTCGCGGCCCACCGCATTGATATGGTTCTGCACGTTGCGCAGCGCCCCACGATAGGCATTGTCCCCTTCGCCGCCATTGCCGTTGATGTGGTAGACCACCTTCTGCTGGCCGTAGCGATCGCTGTCCTGCGCCAAGGCCCCCCCGGCCATCAGCGTCAGCACCGCGAGCCCCGCTGCAATCGTACTGCGTATCTGTTTGAGTATCGTCATCATGTCCTCCCGCGATGAGGCATGGATGGCATGCCTCCATTTGAACCGGCCTGCCGCGCAGCTCCCTCCGCACGGCTCCCCGCTGCGCCAGATTGACGCATTCATATATTCATCTACGTATTCCCTATCATGTCCACCCCCGGTCGTTGCCGTGCGGATTCAAACCATGGTCCAAGCGGCCGAACTGGGGTGAATACCACTCGTTGGCACCTTGAAGGAGGACCCGCCATGACCCTGCGCTTCGAACAAATCCTGGCCGACGGCGTCGCCGAGTGCTCCTACCTTTTGGGCGATGACGCAGCACATGTCTGCGCCATCGTTAATCCGCGCCCGGACGTCGAGATCTGCCTCGCGGCGGCGCCTTGAATAGCCCCGCGTTTCTTAGACGCCCTCGTGCCTCAGTTTCTGCTGCCGCTCGAACTCGAGGGGCGACAGCATTCCGTTTCGCGCGTGCTTGCGCTTCGGGTTGTAGAACATTTCGATGTAGTC
>NZ_JBLHYX010000023.1:0-46629 GCF_047631075.1 Limimaricola cinnabarinus | reverse complement strand
GCAGCGTCTCCTGCGCCTGTTTCACGCCGATCGACACCGCGACGATCTCCGACGCCGTGCCCCCCTCCTTGAGACGGATCGCCTCCTCGACCGCGATCTCGTCGAACGGGTTCATCGACATCTTCACATTGGCCAGATCGACGCCCGAGCCATCCGACTTCACGCGCACCTTCACGTTGTAGTCGATCACCCGCTTCACGGGGACGAGAATCTTCATAGTTTGCTCCTGTCTCAGAAGAACGCCTGAAGGCCGGTCTGGGCACGGCCCAGGATCAGCGCATGGACATCATGCGTGCCTTCATAGGTGTTCACGGTTTCCAAGTTGATCATGTGGCGCATCACCGGGAATTCGTCAGAAATGCCGTTGCCGCCATGCATGTCGCGGGCGTGGCGCGCGATTTCGAGCGCCTTGCCGCAATTGTTGCGCTTCATCAGCGAGACCAGCTCGGGCGAGGCGCGGCCCTCATCCATGAGGCGGCCCAGACGCAGGCTGCCCTGCAGGCCGAGCGCGATCTCGGTCTGCATGTCGGCGAGCTTCTTCTGGAACAGCTGGGTCTGCGCCAGCGGCTTGTTGAACTGCTTGCGGTCGAGGCCGTATTGCCGCGCGGCGTGCCAGCAGGCCTCGGCCGCGCCCATCGCGCCCCACGAGATGCCGTAGCGCGCGCGGTTGAGGCAGCCGAAAGGACCCTTGAGGCCTTGCACGTTCGGTAAAAGCGCGTCCTCGCCGACCTCGACGTCGTCCATGACGATCTCGCCGGTGGTCGAGGCGCGCAAGGACAGCTTGCCGCCGATCTTCGGGGCAGAGAGGCCCTCCATGCCCTTTTCGAGCACGAAGCCGCGGATCTTGCCTTCATGCGCCTCGGACTTGGCCCAGACCACGAAGACATCCGCAAACGGCGCGTTCGAGATCCACATCTTGGAGCCCGAGAGCCGGTAGCCGGTGTCGGTCTTCTTGGCGACGGTCTTCATGCCGGCGGGGTCCGAGCCCGCATCGGGCTCGGTCAGGCCGAAACAGCCGATCAGCTCGCCCGAGCACAGGCCGGGAAGATATTTCTTCTTCTGCTCATCGGAGCCATAGGCGTGGATCGGGTAGATCACGAGGCTCGACTGCACCGACATCATCGAGCGGTAGCCGGAGTCCACACGCTCCACCTCGCGCGCGATCAGGCCATAGGTAACGTAGGACGCGCCGAGCCCGCCATACTCCTCCTCGACCGTCACGCCCAGGAGGCCCGCCTCGCCCATCTCGCGGAAGATCGACGGATCGGCGGTCTCCTCGCGGTAGGCCTGTGCCACGCGCGGCGCGAGCTTGTCCTCGGCGAAGGCGCGCGCGGCGTCGCGCAGCATCCGCTCGTCCTCGTCAAGCTGGGTTTCGATCAGGAACGGATCGGACCAGTCGAACTGGCCCAGCTCGGGGCCGTGTCCTTGGGTGTCCTTGGGCATGTCAGTTCTCCTCCGCGTCGAGTGCGGCCAGGCGGTCGGCGAATGTGCCCAGCAGCTTGTGTTTCAGGATCTTGCCGGTCGCCGCAGCGGGCAGCCGGTCCACGATCAAAATCTTCGATGGTCGCTTGTAGCTCGAAAGCCGTTCCGAGACATGGGCTTTCAATGTCGCGGGATCGGGGGCGGGATCGATGCACTGCACGAAAGCGAGCACCTCTTCGTTGCCGCCCCGCGCCCGGCCGATGACGGCGGCCTGCACCACGCATGGGTGGTCGTTCAGCGCCGCCTCGACCTCGGGCGGATAGACGTTGAAGCCCGAGCGGATGATCAACTCCTTGCAACGGCCCACCACGTGCAGGCGGCCTTCGGCGTCGATTTTCCCGAGGTCGCCGGTCCTGAGCCAGCCATCGGCGTCGATCACTTGCGCCGTGGCCTGCGCGTTGCGGTAGTAGCCCTTCATCACATGGGGCCCCCGCGTGTGGATCTCGCCCACGCCCTCGGCATCGCTCGGGGTGGGATCGATGCGGATCTCAAGGCCGGGCAGCGCCGGGCCGACCGAGATGTCGGGATCGCCGATGGCGTTGCGGGTGCCGCTGACGCCCGCGGTACTCTCGGTCATGCCATAGCCATTCTGCAGCGGCAGGCCATAGAACGCCTCGGCCTTGCGCTTCCAGGCCGGGTCGAGTGGTGCTGCCCCCGATGAGACATAGCGCAGCTTCGCGCCCTCCAGCCGCTCGAGGCCGAGGGACGCCGTGTGCTTCATCAGGAGCGCGTGCATCTGCGGCACCGCCGGCAGCACCGTCGCGCCGTCCTTCAAGGCGGCCAGAAGCCGGTCGGGGGCGAAACGGGTCTCGAGCTGCACGGCCGCGCCGCAGGAGGCCCCCGCTATCAGCATCGAGGCCAGCCCGAACACATGGGTGAGCGGCAGCGCGCCGTAGATCCGGTCTTCGGGCACCATAGCGCGCATCCGCGCGCTCGACGCCCCGGCGAAGAGCAGGTTGGGATGGGTCAGCATCACGCCCTTGGGGTCGCCCGTGGTGCCGGTGGTGTAGAGGATCACCGCGACCTGCCCCGGCCCGGCCTCGACCGGGTCCGACGCGCCGGCGGGGCCGGAGGCCACGGCGATATCGGCGGTCGCGGTGGCAACCTGCGCCGCGCCCGCCCCTTCGGCATGGGCGCGGGCTTCGGGGGAGACGTGGCAGGTGAAGAGGATCGCGCGCGGCTCGCAATGCGCGACGATGCGCGACAGCTCCGGCCCGGTCATCCGTGCGTTGACCGGCACCGCGATGGCGTCGAGCGCCGAGGCCGCGAAGATCGCAAGCGCCGTCGCGGCGCAGTTCTCGGCCACGATCAGCACCCGGTCCCCGCCCACGACACCGCGATCGCGCAGCAGGCCGGCCATCTCCTCGATGGCGGCGAGATATTCCGCAAAGCTCAGCACCCGCCCGTCGCCATCGATCAGGCCGGGCGCCTGGCCGCGCTGCGCCGCCTGCCGCGCGATCAGCTCGTGAATGCGCCGCGTCGTCTCACCGCCGCCTTGCGTGTCGATTCCCTGCACGCTCGTCATACCGCCATCCCCTCCTTGATCCGCGCAGGCGCCGGGCGCAGTCGCGCCAGCGCCGCGAGCGCCTCCTCTTCCAGCCCGCCGACGATCCCGGCCAGCGGCGCGATATCGCCCGTGAGCCCGAGCGCCTGCCCCGCCGAGAGCATGCCGCGCGACACGTCGCCGGTCTCGTAGGCGCGGCGTCCGATCTTGCCCGAGACATGCGGCAGCAGCGCCTCGATCCCGATCTCGGGGTTCTCGGCCTCCATCCGCGCCACGGTCTGCGACGTCTCGTTTTTGAGCGTGCGGATCGTGTTGCGCAGGCTCGACATGCTGAGCATCGTGTCGGTTTCCTTGGCCCCCGCAAGCGCGCGCTTGTAGTCGGGATGCGCCGTCACCTCCTCGGCCACGAGGAACCGCGTCCCGATCACGACACCCGACGCCCCGCCCGCCAGCGCCGCGACGATCTGCCCGCCATGGCCGACGCCGCCGCCGATCAGGAACGGGATCTTCAACCGGCGTTCGGCCAGCGCGAGATTGACGAAGGAGCCGATCAGGTCGAGGCCCGGATGGCCGCCGCATTCCGCGCCGACGATCGACACCATGTCGACGCCGACCGACTGCGCCTTTTCGGCGAAGCGCACGCTTGGCACCTTGTGCAGCACGGTGATGCCCGCGTCCTTGAGCAGCGGCAGCCACGGCTCGGGGTTGCGCCCCGAGGTCTCGACGAAGTGCACGCCTTCCTCGGCAATGAGCCGGAAGATCTCCTCGGTGCGCTCGCCCGGCACCAGCTTGGGCAGCATCGACACGTTGACGCCGAACGCGCCGCCCTCGGAAAACTCACGCGTTTTGCGGATCTCGGCGCGCAGGGCGTCGGGTTCGGGAAAGCTCGCCGCCGTGAGAAAACCGATGATCCCGGCGCGGGCGCAGGCCGAGACATAGGCCGCGTCCGAAAGCCACATCAGCCCGCCCGCGACGATGGGCAGACGTGTGCCATAGGCGCGGGTAACGGCGGTGTCGAAGGCCGGATCGGTCATGAAACGCTCCTCAGCTTCGCAAAATCGGGCGCGCGCTTTTCGAGAAAGGCATTGATCCCTTCGGCCGCCTCGGGAGAGCCCTGCGCACGCGCCATCGCGTCGCGCTCGGCGTCGAGTTGGGCCATGAGATCGCCCGTCGCGGCGCTGGCGATCAGCGCCTTGATGTCCCCTTGGGTCGCCGACGGTCCCTGAGCCAGCCGGTCGGCCAGCGCCATCGCGGCGTCGAAAGCGCCCCCCTCCGGGGCCAGCTCCGACAGCGCGCCCAACGCGTGCAGCCGGTCCGCCGGGACCGGCTCGCCCAAAAGCACCATCCGCGATACCATGGCGCGCGGCAGCAGGGCGGACAGGAAATGCGTGAGGCCCGCATCGGGCACCAGCCCGGCCTTGACATAGGCGGCGGTAAAACGGGCGGTGTCGGAGGCGACCGTGAAGTCGCAGGCCAGCGCCAGCGACATCCCCGCCCCGGCGGCCCCGCCCTCGACGGCGGCGATCATCGGCTTGGGACAGCCGGTGATGGCGCGCACGAGGTCGTGCAGCCTGTCGACGTTGCCGCGCCGCTCGGCCTCGGTCTGGGCCGCGCGGGTGGCCAGAACCGACAGGTCGCCGCCGGCGCAGAAGAACCCGCCCTCGGAGGCGAGGATCACCGCGACGATGCGCGGGGTGGCGGCGGCCGTCGCGATCACCTCGTGCAGCGCCGCGTAGTAATCGGGGGTCAGCGCGCCGCGCCGGGCGGCGTTGAGGTTCCACACCACCAGCCGGTCGCCGAGATCGTCGATCCGCGCCATGCTCATGCCGTCTCCTCCCGTGGGGCCTGCGGCACCGGTTTGAACACGCCGGTCGCCGTGGCGATGAGCCGATCCTCGGGACCGCGCAGCTCGCCTTCGATGAAGACGAGCTTGCGCCCGCCGCCGGTGATCCGCCCCACCGCCACCAGCGTCTCACCCTCGCATGCGGGGGCGAGGTATTGGGTGTTGAGCGAGATCGTCAGGAACGGGTAGCGCCCCTGCGGGTCGCGGGTCAGGCTGCCGGTGGCCCCCATCGCGTTGTCGAGGATCGTCGCGACGATACCGCCATGCAACATGCCGTGCCGGTTGGTGTGCTCGGGGCCCACCGTCAGGTGGCAGCGCGCACGCCCGTCGCTCCGCCCCACGTCGAGCATGTAGCCCAAGAGCCGCTGCGCCCCGGTCTCGCCCCTGATGATCCCCTCCCCGGTCATCTCAGGCGGCCCGGAGCCGGACGAAGCGCCCCAGATGGAAGGTGCTGTCGCCAAAGCGGTGGTCGAGCATCGACAGGCGGCGCGCGAAGCGGCCCAACTCGTACTCCTCGGTCATGCCGATGCCGCCATGCATCTGGATCGCTTCCTCGGCCACGAGGCGCGCCACCTTGCCCACGAGGTGCTTGGTCGCCGAGACGTGGATCTCGCGCGTTTCGCGGTCTGCCTCCAGATGGCCACAGAGGTTGATCACCGCCGAGCGCGCCTGCTCGATCTCGATCAGCATCTCGGCGGCGCGGTGCTGCAGTGCCTGAAACTTGCCGATCGGCTGGCCGAACTGCTTGCGTGTCTTGAGATAGTCGCCGGTCAGGCGGCGCGCGGTCTCCATCGCGCCCAGACCGTCGGCGCAAAGCGCCGCCGTGGCGCGAGCATGCGCGGTCTCCAGCGCCCCGATGGCCTGCCCCTCGGCGCCCAAGAGCGCGGTCTCGGGCAGCGTGACGCCTTCGAGCATCAGCTCGGCGGCGTGGCCGCCCTGGGCCAGCGGGTAGTCGCGGATCTCGACGCCGGCCGTGCCCTTGGGCAGCACGAAGAGGCTGATCCCATCGCGGTCGCGCGCCGCGCCCGAGCTGCGGGCCGAGATCACGACATGATCGGCCTGCGCGCCGTTCACCACGACCGCCTTGCGCCCCGTGAGGGTCCAGCCGTCGCCACTGCGTTCGGCGCGGGTCTCGACCCGTTCGATGTCATAGCGGCTGCCGGGCTCGCCATGCGCGAGGGCTAGCTGGACCGAGCCTTCGACCGCCTGCTCGACGAGGGCGGCCTGCGTCTCGTCGCCCAGCGCGGCGATCAGCCCGCCCGCCAGAAGCACCTCGAGCATCGGCTCGGACGTGCCGGCGCGGCCCAGCTCCTCGAACACGGTCATCAGGTCGAAGCCCGCGCCGCCGAAGCCGCCCTGCTCTTCGGTGAACAAAGCGCCCGCGACGCCCATCTCGGACAACCCGGACCAGATCTCGGGCGAGAAGCCCTCGCCCTCTTCGGCGGCCTTGAGCGCCGCCGGTGTGACGGCATCGCCGAGATAACGGCGCAGCCCGTCCTGCAGCATCTGCCGCTCTTCGGTCAGTTGGAAGTTCATGGCCCGCTCCTCAGAGTTCCAGGATCGCCTTGGCGATGATCGTCTTCTGCACCTCGTTCGATCCGCCATAGATCGAGAGCTTGCGGTTGTTCAGGTATTGCGGCGTCGCGGCCATCGCATAGGCCGGACCCACCGGCCCCGCATTGGTGCCCGCCTCGAGCGCCTCGGAAACGAAGGGCATGGCATAGGGACCGACGGCGGCCTTGGTCAGCGCGTTGATCTCTTGCCGGATCACCGTGCCCTTGACCTTGAGCATCGAGCTTTCGGCACCGGGTGCCTGCCCCGCGGCGGCGGCCGAGACCACCCGCAGGTTGGTCGTGGCCATCGCCATCAGCGCGATCTCGACCTCGGCGATCCTGGCCGCGAAGAGCGGGTCCTCGATCAGCGGGCGGCCTTCGGATTGCTCGAGCCTCGCGATCCGCTTGAGATTGGCGAGACCCGCATTGGCAAAGCCGACACCGGCGATGTTGGTGCGCTCATGGGTCAGCAGGTACTTGGCGTAGGTCCAGCCCTTGTTCTCCTCGCCCACGAGGTTCGTGACAGGCACACGAACGTTGTCGAAGAAAACCTCGTTCACCTCGGGTTCGCCGTCGATCAGCACGATCGGGCGCACGGTGATGCCCGGATCATCCATGTCGATCAGCAGGAAGGAAATCCCTTCCTGCGGCTTGCCCTCCTTGGAGGTGCGCACGAGACAGAAGATCATGTTGGCGTACTGGCCCAGCGTGGTCCAGGTCTTCTGCCCGTTCACCACGTAATGGTCGCCGTCGCGCTCGGCCGTGGTCTTGACCGAAGCGAGGTCCGATCCGGCCCCCGGCTCGGAATAGCCCTGACACCACCAGTCGTCGCCGTTGAGGATGCGCGGCAGCCAGTAGTCCTGCTGCTCCTTGGAGCCGAACTTCTGCAGCACCGGCCCGAGCATGGCGAGGCCGAAGGGCACGATGCGCGGGGCGGCGGCGGAGGTGGTCTCCTCCTCGAAGATGTGCCGCTCGACCGCGTTCCAGCCCGCGCCGCCATGCTCCATGGGCCAGTTGCCGGCGAGCCAGCCCTTCTCATTGAGGATGGCGTGCCATTCTTCGTAATCGGCCTTTTCGAGCCGTTGGCCAAAGCGCACCTTGTCGGACAGGCGCTGTGGCAGCTTCTCTTCGAGAAAGCCGCGCACTTCGGCGCGAAAGGCCTTCTGCTCATCGGTGAAGTTCAGGTCCATCTCCGGGCCCTCCTCAATAGATCTCGAACAGGCCGGCAGCACCCTGCCCGCCGCCGATGCACATAGTCACGATGCCGAGCTTGGCGCCCCGCCTACGGCCCTCGATCAACAGGTGCCCGGTCATCCGCGCGCCGGTCATGCCGAAGGGGTGACCGATCGAGATCGACCCGCCCGAGACGTTGAGCTTGTCGTTGTCGATGCCGAGCTTGTCGCGGCAGTAGAGCGCCTGGGAGGCGAAGGCCTCGTTCAGCTCCCACAGGTCGATGTCGTCAACGGTGAGACCCTGCCGCTCCAGCAGGCGCGGCACGGCAAAGACCGGGCCGATGCCCATCTCGTCGGGTTCGCAGCCCGCGACGGCAAAGCCGCGGAACGCGCCGAGGATGTCGAGGCCGAGGCGCTCGGCCTCCTTGCGGTCCATCATCACGAGGGCGGCGGCGCCGTCGGAGAGCTGGCTCGCGTTGCCGGCGGTGATGAAGTTGCCCTCGCCGCGCACCGGGTTGAGCTTGCGCAGCCCCTCGATCTCGGTCGAGGGGCGGTTGCACTCGTCTATCGAGATCGTCTCGGTGACGTGGGAGACCTCGCCGGTCTCCTTGTCCTTGACGGCCTTGGTCACTTCCATCGGCGCGATCTCGGCGTCATAACGCCCGGCCTGCTGCGCCTCGGCGGTGCGCTGCTGGCTCGACAGCGCCAGCTCGTCCTGCGCCTCGCGGGAGATGCCGTAGCGCTTGGCCACCGTGTCGGCGGTCTCGATCATTGCCTGATAGAGCTCGGGCTTGTGCGCCTCGATCCATTCGTTGCGCGAGTGGCGCGCAGGCGGCTGGACCATCGAGATGCTTTCGACGCCGCCGACGAGAATGGCCTTGGCGCCCTCCTGGGCAATCATGTGGCCGCCCATGGCGATCGCCTGCAGCCCCGACGCGCAGAAGCGGTTCACCGTGGTCGCGGCGATCGAAACCGGCAGCCCGGCGCGGATCACCGCCTGCCGGGCAATGTTGCCGCCTGTCACGTATTCCGGATAGCCGCAGCCGAAGATCGCGTCCTCGATCAGCGCAGGGTCGATGCCCGCGCGCTCGACCGCGTGGCGGGCGGCGTGGCCGGCCATGTCGGCCCCGTGGGTGATGTTGAACGCGCCCCGTGCGGCCTTGCCGATGGGGGTGCGGGCGGTGGATACGATGACGGCGTCGGTCATGTCGTCTCTCCCTCTCAGCCGTTCAGGCTGGCGAATGTGGAATTGTCGGAGGCAAGGCGGTCGAGCAGCGGCGCGACTTTCCAGAAATGATCGTCCTCGGCGGCGTATTGCTTGATCCGGTCGCGGATCGTGGCGAGGCCTTCCGTATCGGCGTAGTGCATCGGGCCGCCGCGATGGCGCGGGAAGCCGTAGCCGTAGAGCAGCGTCACATCGACATCGAGCGGGCGTTGCGCGATGCCCTCCTCGACCACGCGGGCGCTCTCGTTGACCATGGCGGCCATGTAGCGCGCGACGATCTCCTCGTCAGTGAAGTCGCGCGGGCCGACGCCCTGCTTCTCGCGCTCGGCGGCGATGATCTCCTCGACCTCCGGGTCGGGGCGGCCGCGCGGGCTTTCCTCGTCATAGATATAATAGCCGCGTCCGGTCTTCTGGCCCAGACGCCCCATTTCATAAAGCGTGTCGGCCCAGCCGGGATAACGGTCCTTCTCATGCCGCTGCGGGGCTTTGCGCTGCCGCGTCATGTAGCCGATGTCGAGGCCGGCGAGATCGCCCACCTGATAGGGTCCCATCGGAAAGCCGAAGTCGCGCAGCGCCTTGTCGATCTGGTAGGGGCTGGCGCCGTCGAGGATCATGTGATCGGCGGCGGCCCGGTAGTGCGACAGGATGCGGTTGCCGATGAAGCCGTCGCATACGCCGGCGCGAACTGAGACCTTGCCCAGCTTCTTGCCGAGCGCGAAGGCGGTGGCGGTGACTTCGGGCGCGGTCTTGTCGGCGACGACGACCTCCAGCAGCTTCATCACATGGGCGGGCGAGAAGAAGTGCAGCCCGATCACGTCCTCGGGGCGGCTCGTCGCCTGCGCGATCTCGTCGATGTCGAGATAGGAGGTGTTGGTGGCGAGAACCGCGCCCGGCTTGGCGATCCGGTCAAGCTCGCGGAACACGTCCTTTTTGACGTCCATGCTCTCGAACACGGCCTCGATGATCACGTCGGCCTGCCCCAACGCGTCGTAGCCGGCGACGCAAGCGAGCGCATCCGACAGGATCGCGTCGCGCTTGGCCTCTTTCAGCTTGCCGCGCTTTACGGCCGCCGCGAGGTTCTTTTCGATGGTGGCGCGGGCGCGGGAGGCGGCCTCATCGTCGCGCTCGACCAGCGTCACGCTCAGGCCGCGCAGCAGCGAGGCGGTGGCGATGCCCGCCCCCATGGTGCCGCCGCCGATCACGCCGATGGCCAAGACGTCGCGGGGGCTGACGCCCTCGATCTCGGGCAGCTTGGCGACCTTGCGCTCGATGAAGAAGGCGTGGATCAGGCCCGCGCGCTGCGGCGTCTCCATCATCTTCATGAACTGGCGGCGCTCTTCGGCGAGGCCCTCGTCGAAGCCCATCGTCGTGGACGCCTCGATCGCGTCGAGCGCGGCCAGCGGTGCCACCTCGCCGCGCAGCTTCTTTCTGAGCGCGGCGCGGCGCGCGTCGAACATCTCCGCGTCATGTGCCGGGGCCGCGATCTCGCGCACAGGGCGCGGGCCCGCGCCCTGTTGCAGCAGCTCCTCCGCATAGGCCAGACCGGCATCGAGCGCCTCGCCCTCGCCCAAGCGGTCCACGAGGCCCATCTCGACGGCCTTGGCCGCCGGAACCGGCATGCCGGTCGTCGCCATCTCGATCGCGGCCTCGGCCCCGACAAGGCGCGGCGTGCGCTGCGTGCCGCCGGCACCGGGGATCACGCCGAGCTTGGTCTCGGGCAAGCCCAGCTGCGCGCCCGGAACGGCGATGCGGTAATGCGCGCCAAGCGCGACCTCCAACCCGCCGCCCAAGGCCGCGCCGTGGATCGCGGCGACGACCGGCTTAGTGCAGGCCTCGATGCGGTTCACCACGTCGGGCAACGAGGGCTCCATCGGCG
The DNA here is from genome assembly GCF_047631075.1 of Limimaricola cinnabarinus. Classification (NCBI taxonomy): domain Bacteria; kingdom Pseudomonadati; phylum Pseudomonadota; class Alphaproteobacteria; order Rhodobacterales; family Paracoccaceae; genus Limimaricola; species Limimaricola cinnabarinus. Next base: position 35,974 of record NZ_JBLHYX010000023.1, on the reverse strand, counting down.
GCTTGCCGAACTCGGAGATGTCGGCGCCGCCGATGAACAGGCGCCCCGCGCCGTGGATCACCGCGATCTCAGCGGCATCGGCCTCGAACCGCTCGATCGCTTCCACCAGCCCGGCCCGCACGTCGCGGCCCAGCGCGTTCACCGGCGCATGATCCACCGTGATGACCGCGATCCGGCCCCGGCTTTCGAAATGCACTGTTCCTGCCATGTGGTCCTCCCTCTCCGGCACCAATCTAACAATCGGCCTAATCTATTTCAACATGCAAATCATAATTCCACTATGCGGAAATATGATTGCGGTTAGATATCGTGTCGCGACAGGAACGGCCCCTGCCCCATGATCCGCTCAAGCTCGCGCACCCCTTGCTGCAACCGTGGCCCGACCTCGGTCTGCATTCGCTCCATGCTCAGATCCTTGGGCATCGCGCCGCAGGTGAAGATGACCGGCTCGCTCAGGTCGCGCGACTGGAACGGCACCGAAACGGCGTGGATGTTGGCGGCGAAATACGACGCCGGATCGGCGATCACGAAGCCTTCGGTGACGAGCTGCGTATAAGCGATGCGCCGCGCCTCCCGCGCCGTCTCCTCGTCAAGGCCGCGATGCCCCTCGGCATCGGCCACCGCTTCGGCAAAACCCTCCTCCGACAGCGCCGCCAGCATCGCGTGACCCGAACTCGACCCCTTGAAAGGGAGCCGATGCCCGACCTCGAGCCAGATCGAGGAGACCTCCTGCGGCCGCCATGTCTTGGTGATCAGCACCCGTCCCCGGTCGCGCACCGACAACAGCGCCAGCGTGCCGGTCTCGTCCGCCACACGCTGCATGATCGGCCCCGAAAGCTCCACAAAGGAGATCGACGCGCTCGCGACATTGCCGAGGGCCAGCAGTGCGGGCCCCGGGCGGTAGCGGTCGTGGCGGCGCGCATGGCTGAGATAGCCCAGAGATTGCAGCGTGAAGGTCAGCCGCGACACCGTGCTCTTCGGCAGGCCGGTCCGCTCCGAGATCTCGGCATTGCCCAGCCCGTCATCGGAGGGACGGAAGGCGCGCAGCACCGATAGCCCACGCGCCAGCGTGGTGGCGAAACGGCGGTCCTGGCTTTCGTCGGTGATCTTCATGTCAGCCTCACATCGAATAGGGGATCAGCAGCGACAGCGCCGGAACCGCCATGATGAGGATCAGCACCAGAACGTCCAGAGCGAGGAAGCGCGCGATGCCCGCAAAGATGCGGTCGATCGGCACCTCGCGCCCCACCACACCCGCGATGACGAAGACGTTGAGGCCGACGGGGGGCGTGATGAGACCGATCTCCAGAAGCTTGATCACCACGACACCGAACCAGATCAGGTCGAAGCCATAGGTCTCGATCAGCGGGATCATCAGCGGCAGGGTCAGCACCATGATGCCGATCGGATCGAGAAACATGCCCAAGAGCAGATAGATCGCCGCGATCGCCAGCATCAGCACCACAGGCGACAGCTCGGCCGCGGTGACCGCCTCGACGATGTCGGGGGCGACGCCGGTGAGGGCGATGAAGGCCACGAAGATCTTGGCCCCGGCCGCAATCAGGAAGATGGACGTGGTCTGGATCGCGGTTTCACGCAGGCTCTCCCATATCGCGCGCAGCGTCAGCTTGCGCTGCACGAGGCCGATCAGGATGGCGGCCGAGACACAGACCGCCGCGGCTTCGGTCGCGGTGAAGATGCCGCCATAGATGCCGCCGACGATGATCACGAAAAGCAGCACCGCGGGCCAGCTTTCGAGCGCCGCGCGGCCCCGGTCGGCCATGGTGATGGTGCCGGTGAAGGCGGGCGCGGCCGAGGGGTCGCGCTTGACCCAGATGAAGATCACCAGAAGGAAGCCCAGGAGCGAGACGAGGCCCGGCAGGATGCCCGCGAGGAACAGCTGGCTGATCGAGGTCTCGGTGAAGATGCCGTAGATGATGAAGAGCACCGAAGGCGGAATGAGCGAGCCCAATGTGCCGCCCGCCGCGACGCTCGCCGTGGCGAGACGCTTGTCATAGCCGACCGAGAGCATCTCGGGCGTGCAGATCCGGCCCATGGTCGACGCGCAGGCGATGGACGACCCGGTGATCGCCGAAAAGCCGCCGCAGCCCACGACCGAGGCCATTGCCACGCCGCCGGGCACCTTGGCGAGCCAGACCCGCGCCGCGTGGTAGATCTTGGTGGTGATGTCGGCGCGATAGGCGATGTGTCCCAGCGCCACGAAGAGCGGGATCATCGACAGATCATAGCTGTGGATGAGATCGAAGCTGTTGGAGAACACCAGCGACGAGGTTGGGCGGATCGCGCGTTCGGGCGCGAAGCTCCCGGTGCGGAAGGCGAAGATGACGAAGGTGCCTATGGTGGCGATGGCCGCCAGCGCGAAGGCGATCGGCACGCGCAGCGCCAGAAGGAAAAGAACGGAGCCGAAGGCCACGAGACCGATGAGAGTGCCGTCCATGGTCTCAGACCTCTTCGTGGGGGCTATGCGTGGGAAGACCGGTCAGCACCCGGCCGCCCGAACGGATGGTGCGGATATCGCCCACGACCTGGATCGCGAGGCGCAGCCAGCAAAAGGCGACGCCGAACAGGAAGATCACGCGGCCCGGCCACTTCGGCAAGGACAGCTGTCCGAAGAAGTAGCTGCCGGATTCCAGCGTGTGCACCGCCTCGTTCCAGCCCGCCCAGATCAGCGGCGCCAGAGCGAAGAGCCCGACCACCGAGCCCAGAACCACCAGCCAGTCCTGGGTCAGCGGCGACAGCCGTTCCGAGAGCACCTCGACCACGATGTTGGCGCGCGCGGCGGCTGTCGCGGCCAGTGGCAGCACGATGGCCGCGACCATGAGTTCGCGCACCATGTTGATCGTGTCGGGGATCCCCGAGTTCAGCGTCGCGCGCAGCAGCACGCTGGTGGTGATCAGCAGCCCAAGTCCAATCACCGCGATGGCGGCGAGGTTGAGCAGGAAACTCTCGATACGGCTCAGCATCGGCAATCCCTTCCGGCCGGGAGCCCGTGGCCCCCGCCGCTCTGGCGAATGTCAGTGTGAATGGGGCGGCGCGGGTGAGACGCGCCGCCCGGCGGTCTACCCGGTGCGGGTCAGCCGCGCTCCCAAGGATAGCCCTCGGCCTCGACCTCGGCCTGGTACTTGTCGATCAGGCCGCGATACTCCTCGAGCAACGCCTGCCCGTCGAGACCGGCGGCATCGGCCTGCGCCGACCACTCCTCGAGGTAGGTGTTGCCCTTCTCGACCAGCTTGGCGCGCTCCTCCTCGGGCAGCTCGATGATCTCGACGCCCGCTTCGCGCATCTTCTCGACGGCGGCGTCGTTGTCGGCGTTCACGAGGCGGCCGAACTCGTCGGACAGGCCCTCACCCGCTTCCATCAGCGCCTGCTGCTGGTCCTCGGGAAGCGAGTCGTAGGCATCCTTGTTCATGAAGATGCCCAGAGCACCGACCTGACCCCAGTTGAGCATGGTGTAGCTGTCCATGACCTCTTGCTGGTTCAGCGCGCCAACCGCGTAGGAATAGCCCTGAGAGCAGTCGAGCAGGCCCGAATCGAGGCCCTGATAGGCGTCGTAGATCGACATGTTGACGAGGTTCGCGCCGAAATCGGCGAAGGTCTTGCCATAGGCGCCGACACCGCGAACCTTGAGCCCGTCGATATCCTCGACCGTGCGGATCGCCTTGCCCTTGCAGCCGATATGCACGGCCGAGGTGGTGTAGGTGCCCAGATAGACGAGGTTCTGGTCGGCGAGGTTCGCCTGAATCGCCTCGGAGCCGCGCATCAGCTCGTCGGTGGCCTTCATACCGACCCAAGGGTCGGGGTTCTGCACGGGCAGGTCGGCGATGCCGTAGGCCAGCATTTCCTGTGGGAAATAGACGCCGATGATGGTGCCGGCATCCGCCACGCCGTCGGCCACGGCTTGGGCCGCGGCATCGGCCTTGAACAGCGCACCGCCCCACTGGACGTCGAAGGTCAACTCGCCCTCGGTGCGGGTCTTCACGTCCTCGACGAACCAGTTGAGCGCCTCGGCGCGGGCGCCGCGGTTGGGACCGGCCTCGCCAAAGAACAGCGTGGTTTCGGCATGGGCGATGGAGCCGAGCGTGGCACCTGCGAGAATCGTCGTGGCGAGAGCCGCCTTCAGAAATCGTGTCATTTCAGTCTCCTCCCTGAAGTTTCGCATAGTGGAATTATATTCTACTACATGAAACCTACGAGAGCGCCGACAGTCTGGCAACCCATCGCTTACGCCGCAACGCGGCATCGCCGGGCCTCAGTCGATGATAGTGCATAGATCGGCGCGCGGCGCGCCCTGCCCCGCCTGCAAAAACGCCAACGTGATCGGCAGCTTGAACCGGCGCGGCCCGGCGGAGCCGGGGTTGAGGTAGAGCACATTGCGCGATGTTTCGATCAGCGGCCTGTGCGAATGTCCGCTGATCACGACGTCGATCCCGCGCGCGGCCGCGTCGAAATCGAGCGTCTTGCGGTCATGGCGCATGTGGATGCGCAGCCCGCCGAGATCGAGATCGACCGTTTCGGGGAGCCGGGCGCACCACCCGGCCGTGTCGATATTGCCCCGGATCGCGGTGACCGGCGCGATGCGCTCGAGCGCGTCCACGATCTCCTCGCGGCCGATGTCGCCGCCATGCAGGATATGATCGACCGGCGCCGCGCCCGCTGTCCCGGCCAGCGCGGCGATCGCTTCGGGGCGCAACAGCCCGTGCGTGTCCGAGATGACCCCGATTCGCATCATGCGGCGGCGCGGCGCAGTTCGGGGGCCACCTTGGTGCCCAGAATCTCGATCGCCTTCATCAGCTGCGCGTGGTCATAGACCCCGATCGCCATCTGGATCAGCATCCGATCAAAGCCGAAAAGCTCGTGTGTCGCGAGAATCTTGTCGACCATCTCGGCGGGGCTGCCGACGAATTGCGCGCCATTGGGTCCGCGCGCCGCGTCGAACTGGGCGCGGCTCGTGGGACCCCAACCGCGCTCGCGACCGATCCGGTTCATCACCTCGGCCTGCGCGGGATAGAAGATGTCGGCGGCCTGCTGGCTCGTCTCGGCCACGAAGCCATGCACATTGAGCGAGGTCTTGAGCGTTTTCGGATCATGCCCCATCTGCGCGGCGCTCTTGCGATAGAGCTGGAAGAGCGGCGCGAAGCGCGCGGGCTCTCCGCCGATGATGGCGAGCGCCATGGGCAGCCCCAGCGCCCCCGCCCGCGCCACCGATTGCGACGATCCGCCGACCGCGCGCCAGATCGGCAGCCTGTCCTGCACGGGGCGCGGATAGACGCCGCGACCGGGGATTTCGTGGGTGTGCTCGCTGCCGGGCCAGCGGATCACCTCCCCATCGTTGAGCGCCATGAGAAGCTGCAGCTTTTCCTCGAACAGATCCTCGTAATCATCGAGGTCGTGGCCGAAGAGCGGGAAGCTCTCGATGAAGGAGCCGCGCCCCGCGATGATCTCGGCCCGCCCGTCGGTGAGGTTGTCGAGCGTAGCGAATTGCTGGAACACGCGGACCGGATCGTCGGAGCTCAGCACCGTCACCGCGCTCGACAGCCGGATGCGCGAGGTCCGCCCCGCCGCCGCCGCCAGCGCCACGGCGGGGGCCGAGACGGCATAATCGGGGCGGTGATGCTCGCCCAGACCGAACACGTCGAGGCCCACCTCGTCGGCCAGCGCGATCTCTTCGACCAACTGGCGCAGCCTGAGTGCCGGATCGACCCGTGCGCCGCTGACCGGGTCGGTGCCCACATCGCCGAATGTATAAAGGCCCAGTTCCATCTCGCTCTCCGAAGGCTTTGTGTTCCATCCGGATCTAAGGCCACGCCCCGCCCCGTCCAACCGGCGCGATCGCGCAGTGTCTGTGCGCGGCTGGCAAGGCGGGTGGTCAGGCGGAGGAACCCTGTTGCACCACCGCGGCGTTTCGCGCACATCGGGGCGACATATCGGGATTTGGCGCGCTTGTTCACCTATGACACCTTTCTGCTGACCCTTTTCGGCGTCGGCCTCGCGCTGCTCGCCACGGTGATGCTGCTGCAGCAGCGGCGCACGCCGCAATCCGCTGCCGCGTGGATCCTTGCGATCATCCTGCTGCCTTGGGTCGCGATCCCGCTGTTCTTCGCCTTGGGCTTTCGCAAGCAGGGCGGCCGCCACCCGACGATCCGCTTTTCCACGCCGCCGGGCGATGCGCCCGCTGATCCCTCGCGCGGGCCGCCGGAGGCGTTTCGTGCCTACGGCGTGCCGGCGGCGACCACGGGCAACCGGATCGAACTGCACCGCGACGCCAAACACGCCCGCGAGGCGATGCGCGAAATGGTCAAGACCGCGCGGCATGAACTCGACATCACCTTCTATCTGATCCACGACGACGCGATCGGGCGCGATTTCGTCGATCTGCTGACCTCTCGCGTCGAGGACGGCGTGCAGGTGCGGCTGATCATCGACCGCCTCGGCGGGTTCTGGGGCCCGCACAAGGCGCTCGCACGCTTCGAGGCGGCGGGCGGCAGCCTGCGCTGGCACCAGCCCTTCCTCAACTGGCCGCTCAAGGGCCACATGAACCTGCGCAACCACCGCAAGATGATCATCGCCGACCGCGCCCGCGCTTGGACCGGCGGGCGCAATGTCGGCTGCGAATACATGGGCTTTCCAGCCCATTCGCGCCACGAGAAGGGCAATCCCGAACTGTGGCGCGACCTGTCCTTCACCCTCAACGGCCCTTCGGTCGAAGTGCTGTGGGACCTGTTCCGCGCCGATTGGGGATCGGCCGAAGGCGAGGTCGACCCCCTGCCCGAGTTGCATGTCGAGGCGCGACCCGGCGAGGCCATGGTGCAGGTCGTCCCTTCCGGCCCCGACACGCATCTCGATCCGCTGCACGACGTGCTGGTGCAGATGATCCACGCGGCCACGCGCCGCGTCTGGATCGCCACGCCCTATTTCCTGCCGACCGAGCCGCTCAACGCGGCGCTGTGCACGGCGGCGCGGCGCGGGGTCGATGTGGCGGTGATGGTGCCCGCCCGCTCGAACCAGCGCATCGCCGATTTCGCGCGCGGGGCCTATCTGAGAACACTCGACGAGGCGGGCGCGCGGGTGCTGCAATTGCCGCGACAGATGACCCATGCCAAGGCGGGCGTGATCGATGACGCCGCTTGGGCCGGATCGGCCAATTTCGACGTGCGCTCGATGCTCCTCAATTTCGAGGTGGCGGTCTTCGTTTACGACGCGCCGTCGGTGGCGCTCTTGGCCGACTGGTTCGCCGCAGAAACCGCGATCTGCCGCCAGGGCGTGCGCCGCCCCAAGCTTGGCCGCAGGCTGGCCGAGGGGGTGTTCCGCCTTGGCGCTCCGATGCTCTGAAACGGCTTTCGTGAGGATCTCATGACCGACACCCATCTGCGTCCCGGTCGCCTCAGGCTGGTGAGCTATAACATCCGCAAGGCTCTCGGCACCGACCGGCGGCGCAACCCCGCGCGCATCTGCAACGTCATCGCCGCGATGGAGGCCGACATCGTGGTCCTGCAGGAGGCGGATCTGCGGCTCGGCGCGCGGCCCACGGCGATCCCGCTGACCGAGCTGTCACAGCTTGGCGGGCTCAAGGCGGTCGATTTCGGGCAATCGGCCCGGTCGCTCGGCTGGCACGGCAACGCGATGCTGGTGCGCAAGGGCATCGAGGTGGGCGCGCTGCACAAGATGGTGCTGCCGGGCTTCGAGCCGCGCGGCGCGATCTTCGCCGATCTGGAAACGCCCGCGGGACCGCTCCGGGTGGGGGGGCTGCATCTGGGCCTGCTGCGTGGGTCGCGCAGGTTGCAGCTGTCGCATATCGTCGACGAGCTGGACCGCATGGAGCCGCGCCCCACGGTGCTGGCGGGCGATCTCAACGAATGGTCGGAGCGGGTCGGCCTCGGGCGGCTGGCGCGGCGCTTCGACATCCACGCGCCGGGGCGCAGCTTTCATGCCCGCAGGCCGGTCGCCGCACTCGATCGGATCGCCATCGGGGCGGGGATCGTCATCGCCCAGAGCGGCGTGTGGCACGAACAACCCGCCCCCGCGGCCTCGGATCACCTGCCGATCTGGGCCGACCTGCGCCACGCCTGACGCGACGGATGCGTCAGACGATCACCTCATCGAGTGGACGCCGGGCGCGGGTTTCGGGCCGCTCTCCCACCGGGCCGAGGCGGACCACCTGCATCAGCCGCCGTTCGGGATCGAGCCCGACGGTGGTGGAGATTTCGGCGCGCGCCGCCTGATCGACGGTCAGCACCCCCATCGGCCAGGCCGCGAGACCCAGCTTCGACGCCTCCAGCAGCAGCCGCAGATAAGGCCGTCCGGCGGCCACGGGGCTGTCGGCCACGGGGCGGTGAAACAGCGCGATCACGGCGGCCGAGCGGATCTGCGATGCCTCGGCGGCAAGGCGATCGGTCAGCCCCATCATGTCGGCGGCCCGCCACATCGGTCCCAGCACCGCGCGCGCCTCGGCGGCGGCGCGTGGGCTCAGGCGCATCATCGCGCGGTCGAGGCCGTCGTATTTCTTGCGCGGATGCCGCGGCGACAGTCGCAGCCATGACAGCACCTCGCGCCGCGCCTCGGGGCGACGCAGATGCGCCATCATGATCCGGTCATGCATCTCGGCCAGCCAGCCGCGCCGCGCCGCGTCGGTGACGAGAACCGCGTCGCGGCGAGTCCAGCCATAAAGGTCGACCGGGCCGGGCTGATAAGGGCCACGGTGCGTGAAACGCTTGGGCAACTGTGCTGCCAGAGGGTCGGGGTCGGTCTGCGCCTCGAGCGTGATCCGCGCGGCAAGCCGCAGCCCCGGCAGGGTCGCGCGGTCGTCCTGCGCCCACAGATCGGTGAACCCCGCCCCCATCCGCCGCGCCGAAAGCGCGAGGACCGTGGCCTCGGCGGCGGCCCCGCAGGCCAGCCCCGCCGCGACGCCGTTCGGATCGCTCACCTTCAGCATCGCTGCCGGATCGCAGCCGATCAGGATCGTGTCGCCCTTGCGCCGCCAGCGGGCGGGCTGGGTATTGAGCGCGGATGGCGCGGACTGCGCCTCACGCACGATCTCACGAAACTCGTCGTTGTGCATCTGTTGCTGCTCCTCGGGTCGGACCGCCCGGCTGCGCCAGACCCTAGCGGCCGATGCCGTGACGGCAAGCGGTTCCCGCCATGCGATCCGGTGATGGCCTGCAAATGGCCGATGCTTCGTTGAAGAACGCCTCGCAGACGATTGCGACCCCAATGAAAACGACAACGCCCGCCGCGTATGGCGGCGGGCGAAATCGGGTCGAGGCGATGGTCTGTCCGCGTCGGGACGGCTCAGGCGGCGTCGCGCTTGGGGTTCTTGCCCATGATGATCATCGACAGGATGTCGTCCTCGGTCACGTCCTCGACCCGCTCGGTGCCGACGAGTTGGCCGTTCTTCATCACCGAGACCCGGTCGCACAGATCCATCATCTCGCGCGTGTCGTGCGAGATGAGGAAGATGCCGAGACCTTGCACCTTCAGCTCCTTGATCAGATCCGCAACCATCGCCGTCTCGTGCACGCCCAAGGCCGCCGTCGGCTCATCCATGATCAGGATGCGCGCGTTGAAATAGACCGCGCGCGCGATGGCAACCGACTGGCGCTGGCCGCCGGACAGCGCCGAGACCGGCTCGGAGAGCTTGCGGAAGTTGGGGTTGAGCCGCGCCATGATCTTGCGTGTCTCGGCCTCCTGCTTGGCGTCGTCGACGAAGCCCAGCTTGGTAACGATCTCGCGTCCCAGAAACAGGTTCGAGGCGGCGTCGAGATTGTCGGCCAAGGCCAGCGTCTGGTAGATCGTCTCGATGTTGTAGCGCCGTGCGTCGCGGGGGGAGTTGATCGTGGCCTTCTCGCCCTCGATGCGGATCTCGCCCGAATCTGCCTTGTATGCGCCCGAGAGGATCTTGATCAGCGTCGATTTGCCTGCGCCGTTATGGCCCAGAAGGCCCACGACCTCACCCGGGTAGAGATCGAGCGACACCCCGTCGACCGCCTGCACGCCGCCGAAGGCGATGCGGATGTCCTTGAGTTCGACCAATGGCTTGGCCCCGTTGGCACGGGGGTCGGTCCTGGTTTCCATGTCACTTCCCTCCGACGCGGCGGCGATAGATGATGTCGATCAGCACGGCGGCGACCAGCACGGTGCCAACGACCATGTTCTGCAAGGGCGCATCGACCCCGACCATGGCCATGCCCGATTGCAGCGACTGCATGATCAGCGCGCCGAGAATGGCGCCATAGATCGTGCCGATGCCGCCCGACAACGCGGTGCCGCCGATCACGGCCGCGGCGATGACGCGCAGCTCGTCGAGCGTGCCGATGTCGTTGGAGTGGTTCGTCAGTCGCGCCGAGGCGACCACCGCCGAGATGCCCACGAGGATGCCCATGATCGAGAACACCTTGACCGTGAGAAGCCGGGTGTTGATGCCCGACAGTTCGGCCGCGTCGGGGTTGCCGCCCGTGGCGAAGATATAGCGGCCGAGCCGCGTCTTGCGAGCGATCACCGTCATCACCACTGCGACCGCGATCAGCAGCAGCACCGAGTAGGGAATGCCGTAGGCTGCCGTGTAGCCCTCGGGCATCTCCATGCCGCGCGCGGCGAAGTCACGCGCCAGTACCCGGCTCGGGATCTCGTAGGCGTTGAGGATGGCGACGAAACCCAGGATCGCCGCGACGATGATGCCCATGACCACCGCCTCGGCCCAGACCGGCTTGACCGGGAAGCCGTGGCCGACCTTGTTGCGCCGCGCCGACAAGAGCGACAGCACGGCGAGACCGGCGGCGATGAACCCCGCGATCCAACTCCATTGCGCGCCCAGCGTGCCGTTGATGCCGCCGAAGGCCTGGAACGTCTCGTCGAGCGGGCCGATGGTCTGGCCGGAAGTGATGTACCAGCCGACGTTGCGCCAGATCAGCAGGCCACCCAGCGTCACGATGAAGGCGGGGATGGTGAGATAGCCCACGAGCCAGCCCTGGAACGCGCCGATCACCGCGCCGGTGACCAGACCCGCGAGGATCGCGAGCCACGGCAGCGCCGCGTGGCCCAGCGGCAGGCCCATCATGTCGGGCAGCCAGCGGGTCTGCATCATCGCCATGACGGCCGAGGCCGTGGCCAGAAGCGCGCCGACCGAAAGGTCGATGTGGCGGGTGACGATGATGAACACCATGCCGGTCGCCATGATCGCCACCGAGACGGTCTGGATCGACAGGTTGAAGATGTTGCGCGGCGTGAGAAAGCGGCCGTCTGTCAGCACGTTGAACACGACGCAGACGAGGATGAAGGCCCCGACCATGCCCAGAAGGCGCAGGTCGAGTTCGAGCTGGTTGAGGAATGAGCGCGCGGGCGCCTTGTCCGCCGGCCGCTGCCCTGAGGGCGCAGCGTTGGGGACGGTATCGGTATCGGACATCTGGGGTGCTCCTGAACGGAGAAAGGCGGCGCGGGGGAGCGCGCGCGAAAATCGAAGATGCGTCCCGGCCCGGACCACCGGGCCGGGACGCGCAGGCGTCAGTTGGCGCAGGCGGCGACGTCGCCAGAGACACCCTGACAGAGCGTTTCCTGATCGATCCAGCCGGCATCGACCACTACGTCGAGGTTCTCGCGGGTCACAGGGACCGGATCGAGGAACTTCGCGGTGAGCGTGGTGCCTCCGGGCGAGGTCCACTCTTCCGCGCCCTCGATGGCGCCCATCTCGGTGCCCCCGGCCAGCTCGATCGCGATCTCGCCGGCTTCGCGGCCCAGTTCGCGGCTGTCTTTCCAGACCGAAACGGTCTGCGTGCCCTGCGCCACGCGGTTGAGCGCGGCGTGATCGGCGTCCTGACCCGAGACCGGGATGCCATCCATGCCCTGCGCGGTCAGCGCCGCCACGGCGCCGCCCGCGGTGCCGTCGTTCGAGGCGACCACGGCGTCGACGGCGTTGTCCTCGGCGGTGAGGATCTGCTCCATGTTGCGCTGGGCGTTGGCGGGAAGCCAGCCATCGGTATAGGCCTCACCGACGATAGTGATCTTGCCGCTGTCGATCGCCTCCTGCAGGACTTCCTGCTGGCCGCCGCGCAGGAAGTCGGCGTTGGGATCGGTGGGCGAGCCCTTGATCATCACGTAGTTGCCTTCGGGGGCTGCTTCGAGCACGGCGCGGGCCTGCATCCGGCCCACTTCGACGTTGTCGAAGGTCAGGTAGAAGGCGCGGTCGTCCTCGATCAGGCGGTCATAGGCGATGACCGGGATGCCTTCGTTGAAGGCCGCATCCACGGCCGGGCCGATGGCCTGCGTGTCCTGCGCGAGGATGATCAGCGCATCGACGCCCTGCGCGATCAGGCTCTCGACGTCGGACAGCTGCTTGGAGGAGGACGACTGGGCGTCGGCCGAGACGTATTCGGCACCGGCGGCCTCGAGCGCGGACTTGATGGCGGCCTCGTCGGTCTTCCAGCGCTCTTCCTGGAAGTTCGACCAGCTGACACCCACGGTCATGCCGTGCTGTTCGGCGATCGCGGCCGTGCTGAAGCCAGCCGTCAGGGCGACGGCGGCCATGATTGCGTTGCGCATAGATATCCTCCCAAAGATGTATCCCGTCCCACCGGGATGCCGACCCCTCCTGAGGCCGGTTGAACGCCACAGTGGCATATTTAATTCGATTGTCAAAATATATTTTGCCAAACGCTGCCCGATGGCGGTAACAATCGGTGGCGGGCGCGTCGGATCTTGGGCGATTTGCAAAGATCGGCCGATGGAAGTCCGCAGATAATTCGGGGGTCGAACTATGATCGACACGCATCCGGCGAGGTCGGCCACAGATGTTGCCGCTCCGCAACAGGGGGTCGGACCGCTATTGCCGGGAAGCCAGCGCGAGGCGCGGCCTCTGCGCCAACAGATTCTCGAACATGTCCGCGCCGCCGGGCGTGCCGCGCGCGCCGACATCACCCGCGCTTTGGGTGTCAGCGCGGGATCGGTCACGACGCTGACCTCCGAATTGATCGGGCTTGGCCTGCTGCGAGAAGTCGAGACCGCCGCCGCGACCCCCACGGCGCGGGGCCGTCCACCCGTGGCGCTCGAGCTTGTCTCCGAGGGGCGGCTCGTCATCGGGATCAAGATCTCGGACGAGCGCAACACCGCCGTGCTGGCCGACTTCGCGGGCACGATCCTTGCCGACGCCGCCCGCCCCGCCCCGCCGATGCGGCGCAGCCTCGAGCAGACCTGCGACGAGATCGACGCGCTGATCGATGCCGTGCTGGCGCAGGCCGGACGCCCGCGCAAGGATCTGCTCGCGGTCGGCGTCGGACTGTCGGGCATGGTCGATCACGAGACCGGCACGGTGCTGTGGTCGCCGCATCTGGGCCCCGACATGCCGCTGGGCGCGGAGGCCAGCCGCCGGTTCGGCCTGCCGGTGCTGGTCGACAACGACGCCAACATGCTGACGCTTGCCGAGCTGTGGTTCGGCGTCGGGCGGCAGCGCTCGGACTTTGCCGTCGTCACCATCGAACACGGCGTCGGCATGGGGCTCGTCATCGACAATCGCCTCTACCGCGGCGAACGCAGCATGGGGCTTGAGTTGGGCCACACCAAGGTGCAGCTCGACGGCGCGCTGTGCCGCTGTGGCAAGCGCGGTTGCCTCGAGGCCTATATCGCCGATTACGCGCTGGCCCGTGAAGCGGCCACGGCGCTGAACCGCGCGCCGCAAAGCCCGCAAGTGATGCTCGACGCGCTCTATGCCGAGGCCAAATCCGGCAACCGCGCCGCCCGCTCGATCTTCAACCGCGCCGGGCGCTACCTCGCGCTCGGTTTGTCGAACGTGATCCAGCTCTTCGATCCCGAGCTGGTGATCCTTTCGGGCGAACGGATGCGCTATGATTATCTCTATGCCGACGGGGTGCTGGCCGAGATGCGCGCGCTCACCCTGGTCGAGGGGCGCGAACCGGCGCGGATCGAGATCCACGCCTGGGGCGATCTCGTCTGGGCGCGCGGGGCCAGCGCCCTCGCCCTCGCCGCCGTGACCGAGACGGTGCTCGCCGGGGCGCGCGCGACATGATCGGGGGCCGGACGTCCCGCTCGGGGCGGCCCATCCGCCGCGCCCCACGGCGCGGAGCCGCGCTTGCGGGACTGTCGATCCTCCTCGCGGCGGGGACCGCCGATGCGGGGCCGAAGTTCGAAGACCGCTCATCGGCCCTTCCCAAGCATGTCTATTCCGGCGGGTGGGAGCATTTCGTGGGCGGCGGCGTCGCGGTGTTCGATTGCAACGACGACGCACGGCCCGACATTTTCGCAGCGGGTGGCGAAGCGCCTGCGCTGCTGCTGCGCAACAAGGGCAATTTCGCCTTCGACCCCGTGCCGCGGCCCGACCTCCTCGGCGTCACCGGCGCCTACCCTCTCGACGCGGACGCCGACGGGCGTGCCGATCTCTTCGTGATGCGCGCCGGGCCGAACCTTCTGCTGCGCGGCTTGGGCGACTGCGCCTTCGAAGACGCGACCGAGGCCATGGGCCTGCCCGCCGGCGACGCATGGACCACCGCCTTCACCGCGTGGTGGGAGGATGATGACCGCCCCGTGATAGCGATCGGCAACTATGTCGATCGCGACGATCCCGACGGCCCGTTCGAAGCCTGCGACGACAACGCGATCCTTCGCCCCGCAGGGCATGGCTGGCGAGAGGAGACGCTTTCGCCCGGCTTCTGCGCCCTGTCGATGCTGGCGGCGCGCAACGCGCGCGGGCAGGCTGCGTTACGCATCTCCAACGACCGGCATTATTACGTGCGCGGCGGTTTCGAACAAATGTGGGACATCGAGACGCGTCGTTTTCTCGGCGAGGCCGATGGCTGGCCCACCGTCTCGCTCTGGGGCATGGGCATCGCCAGCCGCGATCTCGACGCCGACGGGCGCGACGAGGTGATGCTCACCTCCATGGGCGACCAACTCCTGCAACTCGCGCGGCCCGACGGCAGCTATGCCGCCGCCCCCTTCTCCATCGGCTCTTATGCGCAGCGTCCGCATGTCGGCGATGATGGCCGCCCCTCGACCGGCTGGCATGCCGAGTTCGGCGACATCGACAATGACGGGCGCGCCGATCTCTTCATCGCCAAGGGCAATGTCGACCAGATGCCCACCAATGCCATGCGCGACCCCAACAACCTGCTCATGCAGCAGGCCGATGGCCGCTTTGCCGAAGCCTCGGTCGCGGCCGGTATCGCCACCACCGAGAGGTCGCGCGGCGCGGCGCTTGCGGATTTCGACGGCGACGGGCGGCTCGACCTCGTCGTGGTGAACCGCCGCGCGCCGATGGAGCTTTGGCGCAACGTGACGGGGGCAACCGGCCACTGGCTCGCCATCGATCTCGTCCAGCCGGGCGGCAACCACGACGCCATCGGCGCCCGGGTGACGGTCGAGACCGAAGCCGGGCGGCAGGTCCTGCAACGCGTGATCGGCGGCGGACATGCGGGCGGGCGGCTCGGGCCGCTGCATGTCGGTCTGGGGCAGGCGACGGCCGCGCGCGTGACCGTCGAATGGCCGGACGGCACCGTCACCGGCCCGCACCCCGTCGAAGCCGACCGGACCGTCACGCTAGATCGGGCCGCCCTGCCCGGCTGATCTTGCCGTCGCCGCTGCCGACGCTAGGCTGACGGGCATGGACACACGCAGCTACGCCATCGGCGACATTCACGGCCACCCCGAAAAGCTCCGGGCGGCGCATGACCTCATCGCGGCGGATCGCGACCGCACCGGCGACGCGCAAAGCCCGGTTATCCATCTCGGCGATCTCGTCGATCGCGGCCCCGACAGCCACGGCGTGATCGAGATGCTGATCAAGGGGATCGAGGGCGGCGCGCCTTGGACGGTGATCTTGGGCAATCACGACCGCATGTTCCGCAAATTTCTCGATGATCCCGACTGGCATGATCCGGGCCTGCGCGAGGATCTCGACTGGATCAACCCCCGTCTCGGCGGCGACACCACACTGGAAAGCTACGGCGTCGCCCCGGTCGAGGGGCGCGACCCCCATGATGTGCACCGTGAGGCTCTTGACCGCGTGCCGCGCGCGCATCGCGACTTCCTCGCGATGCTGCCGCTCTACCATCTGCGGGGCGAGGCGCTCTTCGTGCATGCGGGCATCCGTCCCGGCGTGCCGATGGGCGAGCAGACCGAGGACGACCTCGTCTGGATCCGCAAGGGCTGGCTCGAGGACAGCTCCGACCACGGCCCGCTGGTGGTGCATGGCCACACCGCGCTCGAATACCCCTGCCATCACGGCAACCGGGTCAATCTCGACGGCGGCGCGGCGTACGGGCGCCCCTTGGCGGCGGCGGTGATCGAAGGGCGCGAGGTGTTCCTGCTCACGCCCGAGGGGCGCGAGAGGATGCGGCCCGATCCCGCCTAGCGCGGGATCGCGGCGGTCGCCTCGATTTCGAGAAGCGCCTCGTCCTCGACCAGACCGGCGACGATCACCATGGTCATCGCCGGAAAATTGCGGCCCAACACCCGGCGGTAAGCCGCGCCCACCTCCTTCTGCCGCGCGAGATATTCGCGCTTGTCGGTGACGAACCATGTCAGTCGGGTGATATGCTCTGGCCCGCCGCCCGCCGCTTCGACCACTGCGAGGATGTTCCTGAGCGCCTGCTCCATCTGGCCGATGAAGTCGTGGCTCTCGAACACCTGATCCGCGGTCCAGCCGATCTGGCCGCCGACGAAGAGATGCCCATCGGGGGTCGTCACGCCGTTGGCATAGCCCTTTGCGGCTGCCCAGCCTTCGGGGTGGATGATCTCATGTCCCATGCGGGGCCTCTCCTTCGGTGACTGTCGTGGCGATGTCCGCCGCGATGGCGCGGCGCAGCGCCTCGGGCCAGGTTTCGGGTCGTCCGGTGGCTTGGGCGATATGAACCAGCGTGAAGTCCGCGTGCAGCCGCGCCTCTGCTCCGCTCGATATGTCGATCTCCAGATCGAGGCTGGAACGCCCGAGCCGTCGCGGCCTGAGCGCCAGCGCCAGCGGATCGCCAATCCGGCTCGGCGCGGTGAAACGCACCTCGCAGCGCGCGGTCGGCACGGCGTGGCCGCCCTCGACATGGATCTGCCCGAAGCTGCGACCGAGACGTTCCTCGAACCAATCCTCGATGCAGGCATTCAGCATCTCGAAATAGCGCGGGTAGAAGACGATGCCCGCCGGATCGCAATGCTCGAACCGCACCTTGCGCGTGGTGGTGAATGGCATGTCACACCCCCAAATACTGCTGCGCGAGAGCGCCCGACAGCGCGGCTGGCGGCCCGTGCCAGACGTCGCGGCCGCGCTCCAGCACCACGCAGTCATCGGCCACCGTCGCAAGTTCGCGCAGCGACTTGTCGACCACGAGGATCGACTGGCCTCTCGCCTTCAGCTCGCGGATCGCGGCCCAGATCTCGGCCCGCACCACCGGGGCGAGACCTTCGGTCGCCTCGTCAAGTATCAGGAGCTTGGGGTTGGTCATCAGCGCGCGGCCGATCACCAGCATCTGCTGTTCGCCGCCCGAAAGCGTCTCGGCGCGCTGCCCGGCCCGCTCGGCAAGGCGTGGGAACAGCGTGCAGACGCGCGCCATCGTCCACTCGCCGCGTCGTGCGGCGGCCAACAGGTTCTCGCGCACCGTGAGCCCTGAAAAGGCGCGGCGTCCTTCGGGCACGAGGCCGAGGCCCAGCCTTGCCGCACGGTGCGAGGGCAGCCGCGACAGGTCCTGCCCGGCGAAGGCGATGCGCCCGGAATTCGCCGCCATCATCCGGGTGATGCAGGCGATGGTCGTGGTCTTGCCCATACCGTTGCGCCCCATCAGCGCCAGTGCCTGCCCCTCGCGCAAGCTGAAGGAGACGCCGAACAGCGCCTGGCTCGCGCCATAGGAAGCATGGAGATCCTCGACCTCGAGAAGCACGCTCATGCCTCCTCCCCCAGATAGACCCGCTGCACCTCGGGATCGGCGCGGATCTCGTCCGGCGTACCGGTGGCGATGATGCGCCCATAGACCAGCACCGAGATCCGGTCCGAAAGGCGAAACACCGCATCCATGTCATGCTCGACCAGAAGGATCGGCGCGCGGTGGCGCAGACCATCGAGCAGGTCGCCCAAGGCCCGCGCGCCCTCGGTGCCCATTCCGGCCATCGGCTCGTCGAGCAGAAACAGCCGCGGCCTGAGTGCCAGCGCCATCGCGATCTCGAGCTTGCGCCGCTCGCCATGCGCCAATGCGGCGGCGGGCACATCTTCACGCCCCATCAGCCCCGCCTGCGCGATGCAGTCGCGCGCGGGATCGAGAAGCGCGGCGTCGCGCATCACCGGGCGGAAAAAGCGGAAGGTCGCCCCCGACGCCCCCTGCGCCGCCAGCACCACGTTTTGCAGCACCGTGAATTCGGACGCGACAGAGGACACTTGAAAGCTGCGCGCCATGCCAAGCCGCGCTCGCCCGGCCGCGTCGACGCCGGAGAGCCTGCGCCCGTCGAGCCGGATCTCGCCCGCATCGGGCGCGATCTCGCCCGAGATCTGCTTGATCAGCGTGGATTTGCCCGCACCGTTCGGCCCGATCAGCGCGTGGATCTCGCCCGGGCGCAGGTCGAGCGACACGTCGTCGGTCGCCTTGAGCGCACCGAAGCTCTTTGACAGGCCCCGGATGTCGAGGATGGGTTCAGCCATGACGCTTGCCCTCCGCGAGGAAGCCGATGACGCCGCCGCGTGCGAAGAGCACGACGCCCAAGAGCAGCAGCCCGAAAAAGAGCTGCCAGTGATCGCTGACCCCGCCCAGCAGGTGTTCGAGCGTGATGTAGAGCCCCGCCCCTGCGAGCGGCGCGAAGAGCCGTCCCGTGCCGCCGAGGATCAGGAACACCAGAAGCTCGCCAGACAGGTGCCATGACAGCATGGAGGGGCTGACGAAGCGATTGAGATCGGCATAGAGCGCGCCCGCCAGCGCCGTGATCGCGCCCGAGATCACGAAGGCCACCAGCAGCACGCCGCCCGGACGGATGCCCACCGCCATCAGCCGCTGCCGGTTCTGCCGCGCCGCTTGGAGCGCGAGGCCGAAGCGCGAGCGCACCAGTATCGCGATGAGGGCCAGCACGGCGAAAAGCACGGCGCAAACGAGGCCGAAGAACTGCACCGGATCGAGCGTGTTCAGCCCCGGAAAGCCGTTGCGCACGTAGATCGGCAGCCCGTCCTCGCCGCCATAGGCGGGCCACGAAATAGCAAAGTAGAAGATCATCTGCCCGAAGGCCAAGGTGATCATGATGAAATAGACGCCCGCGGTCCGCAGCGACAGCGCGCCGATCATCGCCGCCGCCAGTGCGCCGAGGATCATGGCGGTGATCCAGATCACCGGCATCGAGGTGGTGCCTTCGAACAGGAAGGGCCATTCAAACATCGGCGTATAGTTCAGCGCATGATGCGCGAGGATGCCGGCGGTGTAGCCGCCCAGCCCGAAATAGGCGGCGTGGCCGAAGGAGACGAGCCCGCCAAAGCCCAGCACGAGGTTCAGTCCGGCGCCGGCGATGGCGAGGATCGCTACCTTGGTGGCCAGCGTCACGAGGAAGATCTCGCCCATCGCCCAGGCGCCGAGGCCGAAGCCGACGAGGCCGAGCGCCAGCGCGGCGTTTACGATCTGCGCGCGGTTCATGCGCCCTCTCTGCCTCTCGGGCGCCGCCGTGATCTCAGCGGCACTCATGCCCGCGCTCCGAACAATCCGCCGGGCTTCACGAGCAGCACCAGTGCCATGAGGATGTAGATCGCCATCGAGGCCAGCGCAGCACCCATGCTGGTGGCGGCGGATGTCTCCATGAACAGGTCGAAAACCGACGGCAGCAGCACCCGCCCCATCGTATCGGTAAGCCCGACCAGAAGCGCGCCGGTCAAAGCGCCCTTGATCGAGCCGATGCCGCCGATGACGATCACCACGAAGGCGAGGATCAGCACCGGCTCGCCCATGCCGACCTGCACCGACTGGATCGTGCCCACCAGCGCACCCGCCATGCCTGCCAGCGCCGCGCCGAGCGCAAAGACCAGCGTGTAGAGACGGCCGATATCGACGCCCAGGGCCGCGATCATCTCGCGGTCGGCCTCGCCCGCGCGGACCTGCACCCCGATCCGCGTCTTGCCGATCAGCAGGAACAGTCCCACGGCCACGAGAAGCCCTACGCCGATGATGGCGAGGCGGAACAGCGAATACTGGATGCCGCCCGGCAGGATGACACTGCCCGAAAGCGAGGGCGGCACGTTGAGATAGAGCGGGAAGGAGCCGTAGAGCCAGCGCGTGCCTTCGGAGAAGATCAGGATCAGCGCGAAGGTGGCGAGGACCTGGTCGAGATGGTCGCGCGCATAGAGCCTGCGGATCACCGCCACCTCGACGATCGCGCCCGCCGCCGCCGCCGCCGCGATCGAGGCCGCGAGGCCGAGCCAGAATGAGCCGGTCGCGGCGGCGACACCCGCGCAGGCGAAGGCGCCGACCATGTAGAGCGAGCCATGCGCGAGGTTGATGAGCCCCATCACGCCGAAGACCAGCGTCAGCCCGGCGGCCATCAGGAACAGCATCAGCCCGGACTGAAGCCCGTTCAGCAGCTGCTCTATCAGCAATAACATCGACATCGGCTCGCTTTCGTCAGGGGTGCGGCGGGCCGTGGCGCCCCGCCGCGAAGGGTCTTACATGCTGCACTCTTCGGCATAAGCGTCGCCGCGGTCTTCCATCGCCGTGGCGACGATCCTGTTGGTTAGCGTGCCGTCCTCGGAGATCACCTCGCGCACGTAGATGTCCTGCACCGGGTGCTGGTTCGGCCCGAAGGCGAAGTCGCCGCGTACGCTGTCGAACTCGGCGGCGCGGATCGCCTCGCGGAAGACGTCGGCGTCCGAGACGTCGGCTGTCTCCATCGCCGAGAGCAGCAGCCGCGCCGTGTCATAGCCCTGCGCCGCATAGAGCGAGGGCAGGCGGTCGTATTTCTCCTCGAAGCCCGCGACGAAGGCCTTGTTCGTTTCGTTGTCGAGATCCGGCGACCATTGCGCGGTGTTCTTCACGCCGACCGCCGCTTCGCCGATGGCGGGCAGGATATCCTGACTGAAGGAGAAGGCCGGACCCACGACCGGCATGTCGATGCCCGCCTCGGCCCACTGCTTCATGAAAGAGATGCCCATGCCGCCGGGCAGAAAGAAAAACAGCGCATCGGCGCCGCTGTCGCGGATCTGGGCGATCTCGGCGGCATAATCCGTCTGGCCGAGCTGGGTATAGACCTCGCTCGCGACCTCGCCCTCGTAGAAGCGCTTGAAACCAGAGAGGCTGTCCTGGCCGGCGGGGTAATTCGGCGCCATGATGAAGGTGCGGGCATAGCCTTCGTCAGTGGCGTATTGCCCCGCCGCCTCGTGCAGATTGTCGTTCTGATAGGAGACCGAGAAGTAATTCTCGTGACAGCCCTTGCCGGCGAGTTGCGAAGGCGCTGCGTTGGTGGAGAGGTAGAACTTGCCCTGCCGTGTCGCCCCCGGCACCACCGCCATGGCAAGGTTCGACCAGACGATGCCGGTCAGCACGTCGACGTTCTCGGACTGGATCATCTTGTCCGACAGCTGCACCGCGACCTCGGGCTTTTGCTGGTCGTCCTCGATCACGACCTCAAGCTCCGGATTGCCCGCCTCCTCGACCGCGAGCATGAAGCCATCGCGGGTGTCGATGCCGAGGCTGGCGCCGCCGCCCGACAGCGTGGTGATCATGCCGACCTTCACCGGCTCGGCCATGGCCGCGGTGCCGATCATCGACAGTGCCAGCGCGGTCGTCGTCAGGTATCTGGTCATTCTCGTCTCCCTGTGAATGCCGGTCTTGGAGCCGGTCATAGATTGGTACGCAAGTGCCAAAGCTCTGGAAAGAGTTCGATTTCGAGCATCCGCTTGAGGTAGCTGACGCCGCCCGTGCCCCCCGTCCCGCGCTTGAAGCCGATCACCCGTTCCACCGTCGTGAGGTGGTTGAAGCGCCAACGGCGGAAGTAGTCCTCGAAATCCACTAGTTTCTCGGCCAATTCGTAAAGCGGCCAATGGGTCTCGGGATCGCGGTACACCTCCGTCCAAGCCGCCATGATACGGTCGTTGGGATGGGTCGCGGCCTCGGGCACGTCGAAGCCTGCGCGCGCCAGACAGCCGATGGCGGTGTCGTAAAGGCTTGGGCGGGCCAGCTCGGCGCGCAGCCGCTCCACGATGTCGGGACGATGCTCGTGCGGGCCGATCATCTTCTCGTTACGGTTGCCCACGGTGAACTCGATCAACCGGTACTGCCACGACTGAAAGCCCGAGGACTGCCCCAGCGCGTCGCGGTAACGCGTGTATTCGCTCGGCGTCATGGTCCTGAGCACGTCCCATGCCGCGTTCATCTGCTCGAAGATCCGCGCCACGCGGGTCAGCATCTTGAAGGCCGGGCGCAGCCGGTCGGCGGCGATGGCCTCGCGCGCCGCGTCCAACTCGTGCAGCGCGAGGCGCATCCACAGCTCGGTCACCTGATGCTGCACGATGAACAGCATCTCGTCATGCTCCTCCGTGCGCGGGTGCTGCGCGGTGAGCACGGCGTCGAGGCCGAGATAGTCGGTGTAGGACATCCTGCCCTCGAACCGCATGACGGGATCGTCGGTCACTTGGCCTCCTCGCGCAGGCGAAAGCGCTGGATCTTGCCGCTTTCGGTCTTGGGCAACCCGTCGCAGAAAATGACGGAGCGGGGATACTTGTAGGGCGCGATCTGCGCCTTCACGTGGTCCTGCAGCAGCTTGGTCGTGAGATCCGAACGCTCGATCCCCTCGGCCAGCACCACATGCGCCTGCACCACCTGCCCGCGATCCGGGTCGGAATGGCCCACCACGGCGCATTCGGCCACCGCCTCGTGCGACAGCAGCGCCGCCTCGACCTCGGGTGCGGCGATGTTGTAGCCCGCCGAGAGAATGATGTCGTCCGAGCGCGCGGCAAAGTGGAAGCGGCCCTCTTCGTCCTGCACGAAGGCGTCGCCCGTGAGGTTCCAGCCGTCGCGGACATAGTCGCGCTGACGCTCGTCGCCGAGATAGCGGCAGCCGGTGGGGCCCTTTACCGCGAGTTGGCCGACCGTGCCGCGCGGCACTTCGTTCATCTCGTCATCGACCACCTTGGCGACATAGCCGGTGACCGGCCGCCCGGTGCAGCCCGGATAGCTGTCGTCGAGGCGGTTGGTGACGAATATGTGCAGAAGCTCGGTCGCGCCGATGCCATCGAGCATCGGCTTGCCGGTCTTTTCCATCCATTCACGATAGACTGGCGCGGGCAGCGTTTCGCCCGCCGAAACGGCGCAGCGCAGGCTCGACAGATCCGCGCCTTCGTCCATCGCGCGCAGCATGGCGCGGTAGGCGGTCGGCGCGGTGAAGCAGACGGTCGCCTTATACTTCTCGATGATCTCGATCATGTTGGGCGGCGAGGCCGTCTCCAGCAGCGTCGCCGCCGCTCCGAAGCGCAGCGGGAAGACCGCGAGGCCGCCGAGCCCGAAGGTGAAAGCCAGCGGCGGCGAGCCGACGAAGACGTCGTCCGGCGTGACGCCCAGAACTTCCTTTGCATAGCCGTCCGCGATGATCAGCAGGTCGCGGTGAAAATGCATCGTCGCCTTCGGCACGCCGGTCGAGCCGGAGGTGAAGCCCAACAGCGCCACGTCATCGCGCCCCGTTTCCACGGCGTGAAACGTCACTGGCTTGTCGAGCGCGGCGCGGTCCAGCTCGGCGTCGTGGTTGGCGGTGCCGTCGAAGCCCACCACATTGGCCAGATGCGGGCTTTGCTTGGCGCAGGCGACCATCTCGTCCATCAGCCGCGTGTCGCACAGCGCGAGGCCCACCTCGGCCTTGTCGACGATCTTGCATAATTCGCCCGCGCGCAGCATCGGCATGGTGTTGACCACCACCGCCCCCGCCTTGGTCGCCGCGAGCCAGCAGGCCACCATCGCCGGGTTGTTGGCCGAGCGGATCAGCACCCGGTTGCCGGGCTTCACGCCGTAATCCTCGACCAGCACCCGCGCGATGCGGTTGGTCCAGTCCATCAGCTCCTTGTAGCTGCGGCGGCGGCCATTGCCGATCAGCGCGGTGTGATCCCCGAAGCCCTGCGCGACCAGCCGGTCGCACAGCTCGACCCCGGCATTGAGCCGTTCGGGGTAGTCGAAGCCGTCGAGCAGAAGCTCGGGCCACTGATCGAATGGCGGCAGGTTGTCGCGCGAGAAGCTGTCCTCATGCGCGGTCGGTCCCAGCATCTTCCTCTCCTCCCCTGAGCCGCGCCGCCGGGGCTCTCCCCTTCACCGGCAGCGCGGTCCCTTGCCCTGCTAGCTCCCGTGCGCGGCCATGGCCGCGCGGGCGATGATGATCTTCTGCACGTCGCTCGCGCCCTCGTAGATCCTGAGCGCGCGGATCTCACGGTAAAGCGTCTCTGGCACCGAGCCTGCGCGCACGCCTTCGCCGCCATGGATCTGCACCGCCGCGTCGATGATCTTCTGCGCCTGGTCGGTCGAGAACAGCTTGGCCATCGCCGCCTCGCGGCTGACGCGCGGCGCACCGCTGTCCTTGGTCCAGGCGGCGCGGTAGGTCAGCAGCGCCGCCGCGTCGATGTCGAGCGCCATCTCGGCGATGTGCCCCTGCACCATCTGCATTTCGAACAACGGCGCGCCGAACAGCTCGCGAGAGGACGCCCGATCGAGGCTCGCATCCATCGCCCGACGGGCGAAGCCGAGCGCCGCCGCC
Source organism: Limimaricola cinnabarinus (assembly GCF_047631075.1). NCBI lineage: Bacteria > Pseudomonadati > Pseudomonadota > Alphaproteobacteria > Rhodobacterales > Paracoccaceae > Limimaricola > Limimaricola cinnabarinus. Next base: position 11,281 of record NZ_JBLHYX010000023.1, on the reverse strand, counting down.
GCCACGGTCGAACGAAACACGTCGAGAACCGACATCGCGATGCGAAAGCCCTCTCCCGGCGCGCCGGTGATTGCATCGGCAGGTAGTCGAGCCCCCTCGAAAGCCAGCCGCGCCAGCGGGTGTGGCGCCATGGTTTCCAGCCGCTCGGCCACCCGCAGCCCCGGCGTGTCGGCAGGCACGACGAAGGCCGAAAGACCCTTGGCGCCCGGCCCCTCGCCGGTGCGGGCAAAGACGACATAGAAATCGGCGATGCCACCATTCGAGATCCAGGTCTTCTCGCCGTTGAGCACCCAGCCGTCGCCGTCGCGCCGCGCCGTCATGGAGAGGTTGGCGACGTCCGATCCCGATTGCGGCTCGGTCAGCGCGAAGGCCGAAATCGCGCGGCCCGAGCGCACCTTCGGCAGCCATTCCGCCTTTTGCGCGTCCGAGCCGAAGAACGTGATCGCGCCCGATCCCAGCCCCTGCATCGCGAAGGCGAAATCGGCGAGGCCGCCATGCCGCGCCAGCGTCTCGCGGATCAGGCACAGGCTGCGCACGTCGAGCTTGCCGTCCTCGGAGGCCGCGTGCTCCAGCCAGCCGCCCTGCCCGAGCCGCGCCACCAGATCGCGGCAGGCCGCGTCTGTGTCGGCGTGGTCGATGCTTGAGAGCCGTCGCCCGGCCCAGTGCTCCAGCGCCTCTGACAGCTCGCGGTGCCGCTCCTCGAAGAAGGGCCAGTCGAGAAAGCTCCTGTCCGCCATGTCAGTCCCCTTCGAAGACGGGTTTTGCGCGGGCCATGAAGGCGCGGTAGGCGCGGCGGAAGTCCTCGGTCTGCATGCAGATCGCCTGCGCCTGTGCCTCGGCCTCGATCGCGCGCTCGAGCCCCATGTCCCACTCCTGCAGGAGCATCGTCTTGGTCATCATGTTGGCAAAGCGCGGACCCGCCGCGATGCGCCCCGCCAGCTTGAGCGCCTCGGCCTCCAACTCGTGGCCGCCGACGAGACGGTTGTAGAAGCCCCAAGCGGCGCCCTCTTCGGCGCTCATCACCCGGCCGGTGTAGAGCAGCTCCGCCGCGCGCCCTTGCCCGATGATCCGGGGCAGCATCGCGCAGGCTCCCATGTCGCAACCGGCCAGCCCGACGCGGTTGAACAGGAACGCCGTCTTCGCCTCCGGCGTGGCGAGCCTGATGTCGGACGCCATAGCGAGAATCGCGCCCGCGCCGACCGCGACGCCATCCACGGCGGCAATGATCGGTTTGCCGCAGGTCAGCATCGCCTTGACCAGATCGCCGGTCATGCGGGTGAAGCCCAAAAGCCCCTTCATGTCGAGCTCGGTGAGCGGGCCGATGATGTCCTCGACATCGCCGCCGGAGCTGAAGTTGCCGCCGTTCGGGGCGATGACGACAGCGTGGATCTCCTCGTCCCCCACGAGATCGCGAAACCAGTCGCGCAGCGCGGCGTAGCTTTGGAAGGTGAAGGGGTTCTTGCGCTCGGGCCGGTCGAGCCGCACCACGGCGACCGCACCGTCGCGCTCCAGCTTGAAATGCGCGCTCATCGCTTCCCCTCCAGATCGCGGGCCACGCTGTCGAGGTCCTCCATGATGCGCATGGCCTCAGCCTCGGTGATCGCGCCCATGAGTTCGTTGACCCAAGCCTCGTGCGCCACAGCCAGCGTATTGAAATGCGCGCGCCCCTTGCCGGTCAGCCGCACCTCCATGGCGCGGCGGTCGCCCGCAACCGCGTGGCGCTCGGCATGGCCCTCGGCCTCGAGCCGGTCGACGATGCCGGTGACGTTGCCGTTCGACACGCGCAGCCGCCGCGACAGCTCGGACATCTTGAGAGCTTCGGGGCTGCGCGCCAGCGCCGCCATCACGTCGAAGCGCGGCAGGGTGGTGTTGAACTCGGTGCGCAGCCGGTCGCGCAGCGCCGTCTCGACCGAGTTCGAGGTCTTCAACAGCTTGAGCCAGAGCCTGAGCCGCGTCTTGCCCATCTTCGCCTGCACATCCACGTTCATGTCTCGCCCCCGGATACCGAAATCGCCTGACCCGTCACCGCGCTCGCGCCGTCGCCCGCGAGCCACAGCACCGCGTCGGCCACCTCGTCGGGCTGTACGAAGCGGCCTTGCGGGTTGCCCGAGGCCAGCGACTTGGCGGCCTCTTCGCGGCTCCGCCCGGTCTTGGCGACAATATTGTCGATGCTCTCTTCGAGCATCGGCGTCTCGGCAAAGCCGGGACAGATCGCGTTGACGGTGATCGGCGTGCGGGCCAGCTCCAGCGCCAGCGAGCGGGTCAGCCCGACCACCGCATGCTTGGCCGCGACATAGCCGGAGACGTAAGGATAGCCCTTGAGCCCGGCGGTCGAGGCGATGACGATGAGCCGTCCGCGCCCCGCCTCGCGCATGCCCGGTAGCGCCGCCTGCCACAGGTTGAACACGCCATGCAGGTTGACGGCCAGCATCGCGTCGAGGTCCTGCGCCGTGGTCTTGGCAAACGGCTTGCTCTCGGCGGTGCCGGCATTGGCGATGGCGATGGTCACAGGGCCGCGGTCTCGTGCCGCTTGCGCCACGACGCGGCTCATGTCGGCCGCTTGCGTGACATCCCCCGTGATCCACCCCATCTCCGCCTGCCCCCCGGCGGTCTCGCGGAGCGGCGCCTCGCGCCGTCCGGTGATCGTGACGCGCGCGCCCTGCGCGGCCAATGCCAGCGCGATGGCGCGCCCCACCCCGGTGCCGCCGCCGGTGACCAGCGCGTGATGTCCCGCAAGCTGCATCATACCTTTTCCACCATCTGCTCGGCCTTGTCGGCGAGGCGCCACGCCTGATCGCGGCCCGGCAGGTAGGGATCGGGCCATGCCTCGTGGCGATCGCCGATCGCGGTCGCGGCGTGCAGCGTCCAGTAGGGATCGGCCAGGTGCGGCCGCGCGATGGCCACCAGATCGGCGCGTCCCGCCATCAGGATCGAGTTCACATGGTCGGCCTCGTAGATGTTGCCGACCGCCATGGTCGCGATCCCAGCATCGTTGCGGATGCGGTCGGAAAACGGCGCCTGGAACATGCGGCCATAGACGGGCTTCGCTTCGATGCTGGTCTGTCCGGCCGAGACGTCGATCAGGTCGGCTCCGGCCTCAGAGAAGGCGCGCGCGATCTCGACCGCCTCGTCGGGCGTAACGCCATGCGCGCCGACCCAGTCATTGGCCGAGATGCGCACCGACATCGGCTTGTTCTCGGGCCATGCCGCGCGCATCGCGCGGAACACCTCAAGCGGCCAGCGCATGCGGTTCTCGAGGCTGCCGCCGTAGTCGTCGCCGCGCCTGTTCGAGACGGGCGAGATGAAGGACGAGACGAGGTAGCCGTGCGCCGCGTGCAGCTCGATCATGTCGAAGCCCGCGCGCTCGGCCATCTGCGTGGCCGCCACGAACTGCGCCGTCACCTCCCCCATGTCCACGCGGGTCATTTCGCGCGGCGCGGGGTTGGGCTCCGACCACGGGATCGGGCTGGCAGAAATGGTCTCCCAATTGTCGTCCTTCAAGGGCGCGTCCATCTCCTCCCAGCCGAGCTGGGTCGAGCCCTTGCGGCCCGAATGGCCGATCTGACAGCAGATTTTCGCGTCGGTTTCGACATGAACGAAATCCGTGATGCGCCTCCACGCCGACTCATGCTCGGACGCATAGAGCCCCGGACAGCCCGGCGTGATGCGCCCCCGCGCGCTCACGCAGGTCATCTCGGTATAGACCAGCCCCGCGCCGCCTTTGGCCCGCTCGCCCAGATGCACGAGGTGCCAGTCGGTCGGGCAGCCATCCTTGGCCTTGTACTGGGCCATCGGTGAAACGACGACGCGGTTCTTCAGCTCCATGCCGCGCAACGCATAGGGCGCGAACATCGGCGCGCGCACGGGCGCATCCTGTGGCACCCCGGCATGGCTCTGGAACCAGCGCTCCGCGCCCTCGAGCCATTCTGGATCGCGCAGGCGCAGGTTCTCGTGGCTGATCCGCTGGCTGCGGGTCAGCAGCGAGTAGTTGAACTGCACCGGATCGAGATCGAGGTAGCGCCCCACCTCCTCGAACCATTCCATCGAGTTGCGCGCCGCCGATTGCAGCCGCAGCACCTCGACCCGGCGCGCCTCTTCGTAGCTCTCGAAGGCGGCGGTGAGATCGGGCTTGGAGGTGAGCTCCTCGGCCAGAGCGATCGCGGATTCAAGCGCGAGCTTGGTACCGCTGCCGATCGAAAAATGCGCGGTCGCGGCGGCGTCGCCCAAGAGCACGATGTTGCCTGTGTACCAGCGCTCGCATAGCACGCGGGGGAAGTTGATCCAGGCCGAGCCGCGGATATGGCGCGCGTTCGTCATCAGGGGATGGCCGCCCAAGTGATCGCGGAAGATCTCCTCACAGGTGGCGATGGAGTCGTCCTGGCTCATTTCGTCGAAGCCCCAGGCGCGGAAGGTCTCGGGCGCGCATTCGACGATGAAGGTCGCGGTGCCCGGCTCGAACTGGTAGGCATGCGCCCAGACCCAGCCGTGACGGGTCTTCTCGAAGATGAAGGTGAAGGCATCGGCGAAGGTCCGGGTCGTGCCGAGCCAGGTGAAATGGCAGCGACGGCGGTCGATCTCGGGACGGAACACCTCCTCGAACTCGGTGCGGGTGCGGGAGTTCAGACCGTCGGCGGCGACCACGAGATCATGGCTGGTGGCATAGCCGGACACCGCCCCCACCTCGGTCTCGAACCGCAGCTCGATGCCCAGCTCGCGCGCCCGCTCCTGCAGGATCAGCAACAGCCGCTTGCGCCCGATGCCGCAGAAACCATGGCCGGTCGAGACGGCGCGCGCACCGTCCTTCACCACCGCCACATCGTCCCAATAGGCAAAGTGATCACGGATCGTTGCGGCCGAGACCGGATCGTTGGCCGAGAGATTGCCCAGCGTCTCGTCAGACAGCACGACGCCCCAGCCGAAGGTGTCGTCGGCGCGGTTGCGCTCGATCACCACGATCTCGTGCGAGGGATCGCGCAGCTTGGCCGATATGGCGAAATAGAGCCCCGCCGGCCCTCCACCGATGCACGCGATCCTCATGGCCCCTCCCCGAACTGTCAGAGAGAGGCTAGGACGCACCCCGATTCATTTCAAGCTTAAAATATCTGTGCTTGAAACTTCTGCCGATTTCAGCCCGGCGCCTCCTCGATCTCGACCTCGTAACCCCACAGGTCGCGCAGGCAGACCAGCGTCGCCTCGCGTTCGCGCGGCTCGAGCGGCACCTCGTTGCGCAGCGTGTGGCGCAGCCGCAGGATCCGGTCGCCCGCGAGATCGGCGTCGAGCACCTCGATGTCCGGCGCGCGGCTCGACAGGTCGTAGCTGCGCGCCAGCGTGTCGCGCACCGCGTGATAGCCCCCCTCGTCATGGATCGCGGTGACCCTCATGGTCTCCTCGGTCTCGGCGTCGCGCAGGCCGAACAGCCGCAGGTCGCGCATCACCTTGGGGCTCAGGAATTGCTGGATGAAGCTTTCGTCGCGGTAGTTGGCCCAAGCGTCCTTGAGCACGCCGCGCCAGTCGCGCGATCCCGCGATGGCGGGAAACCAGTCGCGGTCCTCCTGCGTGGGAGCCTCGCAGATCCGCTGCACGTCGCGCATCATCGCGAAACCCAGCGCATAGGGGTTGATGCCCGAATAGCCCGGATGGTCGTAGCCGGGCTGGAACAGCACGCCCGAATGGCTGTGCAGGATCTCGAGCATCGCGCCGTCGCTGATCCGGCCCTGTTCGTGCAGGCGGTTGAGGATGTGGAAATGCACGAAGCAGGCGCAGCCCTCGTTCATCACCTGCGTCTGGCGCTGCGGATAGAAATACTGCGCGATGTTGCGCACGATGCGCAGCACCTGCCGCTGCCACGGGTCGAGCACCGGGCTGTGACGTTCGAGGAAATAGATCAGGTTCTCCTCCGGCAGGCCCAGCGCATGGCGGCGGGCCGTGGCTTCGCCCTCGTGATCCTGCGACCGATGCTCGGCCTCGATCCGGCTCCAGAGATAATGCGCCGCGCGCTCGTCATCCTCGATCCGCTTTTCGGCGCGCTGGGCCTCGGCGCGCAGCGAGGGCTGCGCCGGGCGGCGGTGCCGAAAGACGGACGCGCTCATCAGCGCATGCGCCGCATCGAGCGTGCGCTCGACCTGTGCCGGCCCGTGGCGCTCCTCGCATTGGCCGAGGAAATTGCGGGCATAGTCGAGATAATCGAGGATGCCGCGCGGGTCGGTCCATTGCCGGAACAAATGGTTCGACTTGAAGAAGTGGTTGTGGCCGAAGGCGGCGTGGGCGATCACCAGCGCCTGCATCGGCATGGTGTTCTCTTCGAGGCAGTAGCAGATGCAGGGATCGGAGTTGATGACGATCTCGTAGGCCAACCCCTGCACGCCCTTGGAATAGAGCCGCTCGTGGTGGATGAACTGCTTGCCGAAGGACCAATGGCGATACATCAGCGGCATGCCGGTCGAAGAATAGGCGTCGAGCATCTGCTCGGTCGAGATGATCTCGATCTGGTTGGGATAGGTATCGAGGCCGAGATCCTCGCGCGCGACCTTTTCGATCGCCTCGGTGGTGCGCCGCAGCGTGTCGAAATTCCAGTCGGGTCCGTCGAACAGCAACTCAGCCATGGGCGGCCTCCGATCGACGGGCAAAGAGATCGCGGAACACCGGGTAGATGTCGCCCGCCCCCGCCACGCGCCGCATCGCGAAATTGGGCCAGCGCTCGGCCACCTCGCGGTAGGCCATCCACAGCTCGGTGCCGCGCGCCGCGTCGCGCAAAATCCGCGCCTCGGCCTCACCGATGATCTCCACATAGGCGAAGTGCTGGCAGATCTTCAGAAGCTCGCTCTCGAGCCAGATCTGGCAGTCGCGGCTATCGCCCTGGTAGTTGTCGCCATCCGAAGCCTGGGCCGCGTAGATGTTCCATTCCGACGCCGGGTAGCGCTCGGACTGCACGCGGTGCATCTCGGCCAAGGCGGTCGAGACCATGGTGCCACCGCTTTCGCGCGAGTGAAAGAAGGTCTGTTCGTCGACCTCGGAGGCGAGATGCGTGTGGCGGATGAAAACGAGGTCCACCGTATCATAGCGCCGCGTGAGAAACAGGTGCAGCAGCACGAAGAACCGCTTGGCGAGGTCCTTTTCGCGCGCCCCCATCGAGGCCGAGACGTCCATCAGGCAGAACATGACCGCTTGCGCGCGCGGCTCTGGCTGCGGCTCGAAATGGCTGTAGCGCAGATCGAGCGGATCGAGATAGGGCACGCGGCGCCGATGCGCAGTGGCGGCCTCGATCTCTCCTTGCAGGCGGACCATCTCGGCGCGCTGGGCGGCGTCGGGCTCGAACACCGCCTCGAGCGCGAAGAGCCGCTCGCGCATGTCGTCGAGCTTTGCGTCCGAGGGGCGGCGCAGCGCGATGCGGCGGCCCATGGCGCGGCGCATGGTACGCCCGACATTGAGGTTGGCGGGCGAGCCCGTGACCGAGAGCCCCGCCCGGCGCGGCCGCGCGACCGAGCTTCCCGCGAGGCTGCGCTTGATCAGGTCGGGCAGTTCGAGATCTTCGAAGAAGATGTCGAGAAACTCGTCCCGCGACAGCGCGAAGACGAAGTCATCCTCGCCCTCGCCATCGGGCGCACCCTTGCGACCCGCGCCGCCACCGCCCGGCGGCGGACGCTCGATCTCGTCGCCTGCCCGAAAGTTGCGATTGCCGGGCAGCACGCCCTCGCGCAGCCCCCCCTTGGAGGCGTGGCGGAACGACGGCTCGGAGAGGCTGTCACGCGGCACGCTCACTTCCGTGCCGGCCTCCATGTCGGTGATGCCGCGCTTGCGGACGCTGGCGTCCACTGCCTCGCGCACATGCGCCTTGATGCGGCCGATGAAGCGGCGGCGGTTGCCGGTGCTGCGACCCTTGGGGTTGAGGCGACGGTCGATGAAATGGGTCATGACCCTGCGCCCCTCAGCCCGATTTGTTCACCCGCATGTACCACTCCACAAGCCTCCTGACCTGGCGCGGGGTGTAGCCCCGCTCGCCCATCCGCTCGACGAACTCGGCATGTTTCGCATCCGTGTCCTTGTCGCGCTTGGCTCCGAAGCTGACCACGGGAAGCAGGTCCTCGACACGGGAGAACATGCGCTTCTCGATCACCCGACGCAGCTTCTCGTAGCCGCGCCAGTCGGGGTTGCGGCCCTCGTTCTCGGCCCGTGCCCGCAGCACGAACTTCACCACCTCGTTGCGGAAGTCCTTGGGGTTCGACACGCCCGCGGGCTTTTCGATCTTGGCAAGCTCGGCCTCGAGCACGTCGCGGTCGAACATCTGCCCGGTATCGGGGTCCTTGTAGTCCTGATCCTCGATCCAGGCATCGGCATAGGCGATGTAGCGGTCGAACAGGTTCTGGCCGTAATCGGAATAGCTCTCCAGATAGGCCTTCTGGATCTCCTCGCCGATGAACTCGGCATAGCGCGGAGCCAGATCCGACTTGAGGAAGTCGAGATAGCGCGCCTCGGTCTCCTCGGGGAACTGCTCGCGCCGCACCGCCTGTTCGAGCACATACATCAGGTGCACCGGATCGGCGCCCACCTCGTCGACGTCGTGATTGATGGTCTCGGCCAGCACCTTGAAGGCAAAGCGGGTCGACACGCCGGTCATGCCTTCGTCTGCACCCGCCGCATCGCGATATTCCTGCAAAGAGCGCGCCTTGGGATCGGTGTGCTTGAGCGTCTCGCCATCATAGGTGCGCAGCTTAGAATAAAGCGTCGAGTTCTCGTGGTCATGAAGCCGCGTCAGCACCGAGAACCGCGCTAGGATCGGCAGGGTTTCGGGGGCGCAGGGCGCGCTCGACAGCGAGCTTTCGCGCAAGAGCTTGTCGTAGATCCGCGCCTCCTCGGTGGCGCGCAGGCAATAAGGGATCTTCACCACCGAGATTCGGTCGAGGAAGGCCTCGTTGTTGCGGTTGCCCTTGAACTGGCGCCACTCGGCCTCGTTCGAATGGGCGATGATCAGCCCCTGATAGGGCATCGCGCCGATGTTCTCGGTGCCGGTATAGCTGCCTTCTTGCGTCGCGGTGAGCAGCGGATGCAGCACCTTGATCGGCGCCTTGAACATCTCGACGAATTCCAACAGCCCCTGCGTGGTCCGGTTGAGCCCGCCCGAATAGCTGTAGGCGTCGGGGTCGTCCTGACCCATGTGTTCGAGCTTGCGGATGTCGAGCTTGCCGACCAGCGCCGAGACGTCCTGGTTGTTCTCGTCGCCCGGCTCGGTCTTGGTGACGCCGATCTGCCGAAGCCGTGACGGCTGCATCCGCACCACGGAGAACCGGCTGATATCGCCGCCGAACTCTTCGAGCCGCTTGACCGCCCAAGGGCTGATGAGCCCGGTGAGCAGGCGGCGAGGAATGTCGTACTTGTCCTCCAGCAGATCGCCGAACCGCTCGCGGTCGAACAGGCCCAGCGGGCTTTCGAAGACCGGGCTGATCTGGTCGCCCGCCTTGAGGACGTAGATCGGCTCCTTCTCCATCAGCGCCTTGAGAATTTCGGCGATGGTCGATTTGCCGCCTCCCACGGGGCCCAGCAGATAGAGGATCTGCTTGCGCTCCTCGAGGCCCTGACTTGCGTGGCGAAAGAACCCGACGATCCGCTCGACCACCTCCTCGTTGCCGTAAAGGCTTTCGAAGGCGCGGTAGATCTTCACGGTGCGATTGAGAAAGATCCGCCCCAACCTCTGGTCGTGACTGGTGTCGACCAGCTCCGGCTCGCCTATGGCGCGCATCATCCGCTCCGCGGCGGTGGCGCGCACCAAGGGATCCTCGCGACATCGCAGCAGGTAATCCTGCAACGTCAGCTCTTCTATACGGGAACTGGCATAGCTTTCGGCGTAGCGGGTAAAGACATCCATCGGCCTACTCTCTCGTCGGTTGGCGCAGCCCAAGCGCGCGGTCACCGTCCCATCAGGCGAATCTTTTTCTTTCCATCATATTATGTGGTGAGAGCGATCTGGCAAATCACGGAGATTTACGAAGCGTCACCGATCATGTTTCGGAGAGGCCGATGTGACTTGGGCGAAACCGGACTTTTCAACCGGACCGGACCGGCCAACCTGATCAAAAGCGCGACGACCCTGACACGCCCCGCGTGAACGGCCCCAAGGGGGCGGGCGTCCAGTGCAAAGGCGCGATGCCCTGTCTTACCGGCAGCATTCGCCATGGGAGGCATGTCGCGAGCATCGCGACCTTCGTTCGGGCCTTCAGGATGACTCCCGGGCGAAACGGTCGGTCCGCCGTAACTTTCGGGCCTTCGAAATTGTCTTCGGATAGCGTGTCGGAAACGTCGATTTCGCTCGTAACGCCGCGTTCGGGCCCAGCGGAACGTCACGTCCAGATAGTCGGCCACATTCCTGCCCCAAGAATTATTCACCGAAGTTTGGAAACCCGAGATCAAACTAGGGCCGCGTCCCGTCAAAAGGAGATATAGTCATGACCATCAAACGTGTCCGCCCCATTGCCCTCACACTCTTCATCGCCCTGTGCGCCGGCCTTTTCGGAGAGCTGGCCTTCACGCCACGGGCCGGTGCCGAAACGATGCGGACGCTCCCCGGTTTCGTGATCGTCGAGATGGTCATCGATGGAGAAACCCATGAAGTGCAGGTGCGCGAGAACGCGCCGAAGCTGCACGTCCATGCCGGGGCACATTACGACTGATCGCCTGGTGTCCGGACCTTCGCTCATCCGATGCCGATCGACCGCCCGGCGGGCCTTTGCCCGCAGGACAGCCGATATCGGCCAAAGCGGCGCTAACCGCCCTTCGCGCGACTGCGAGGCACAAGATGCGGCGCGACCGGCTCTTCCACGTCTGTCTCGTGGACCGACCGCGCCGCATCGGACGAAGGCGCGCGCGCCGGCCTGCCCTCCCGGCAGTCGATCGCGGCCGCCTCGCAAAGCGCCTCGATCAGGCGCGCCATGCCGATCCGCTCGACGCGGATCTCCGGCGGCCTGTCGTCATTCGCGCTCTGCGCCGCCCGTGCTATCCCGCGCGGCGATGTCATCGCTTCAGTCGCATGGTTTCGTCGAGCATCTCGTCGACGGTTGTGACGATCTTGGCGTTCGAGGAATAGGCCCGCTGGGTGCGGATCAGGTCGGTGAGTTCCTGCGCCACCTCGACGTTGGAGCTCTCCAGCGCCCCGGCGGTCAGCGTTCCGGCCGAGCCCTGCCCCGCCTGGTTCAGGCTGAACTTGCCCGAGCTGCGCGACAGCGCGTAGGCGTTGCCGTCGGCGGCCAGAAGACCGTCGGGGTTGGCCACCTCGGCCAGCGGGATGTTGTAG
>NZ_JBLHYX010000022.1:0-47836 GCF_047631075.1 Limimaricola cinnabarinus | reverse complement strand
CCGCGATCTCGTCGAACGGGTTCATCGACATCTTCACGTTCGCCAGATCGACGCCAGACCCGTCCGACTTCACACGGACCTTCACGTTGTAGTCGATCACCCGCTTCACGGGGACGAGAATCTTCATCTGGCAAACCTTTCGCGCAAGGAGGGGGAGGGGTCAGGCTTTGACCCTTTCGGATTTCGGATCGTAGAAGGGCTTGAGCGAGGCTTTCGCGCCGACGCGCCGCCCGGCCACCTCGATCTCGTAGGCGCTCTCGAGCACCTCCTGCGCCGACTGGCCATCGCAGGGAACGTAGCCCATGCCCATGGCCGCGCCGAGATGGTGGCCATAGGCGCCCGAGGAGAGATAGCCCACGATCCGCCCGTCGCGCAGGATCGGCTCGGCGTGGTAGAGCAGCGGCTCGGGATCGGTCAGCATGAACTGCACCAGTCTGTGGCGCAGCCCCTCCTCGCGGCGGCGCGCCACCGCGTCGCGGCCGATGTAATCGGTGCCGGTCTTCTTGATGGCAAAGCCCAGACCCGCCTCGAGGATGTGATCCTCCGAGGAGATGTCGTGCCCGAAATGGCGAAAGCCCTTCTCGATCCGGCAGCTGTCCATCATGTGCAGCCCGCACAGCCGCGCCTCCATCTCGCGGCCCGCCTCGCGCAGCACCTCGAAGACATGGGCGGCCATCTCGGCGGAGACGTAGATCTCCCAGCCCAGCTCGCCCACATAGGTGACGCGGTGCGCGCGGGCCAGCGCCATGCCGATCTCGATCTCCCTACAGGTGCCGAAGGGATTGGTGGCGTTCGAGAAATCACTCGGCGAAACGCGCCGTAGCAGGTCGCGCGAGCGTGGTCCCATGACACAGATCACCGCCTCGGCGGCGGTCGCGTCGAACAGCGCGACGCGGAACGCGCCCATGTGGCGGCGCAGCCATTCCTGATCGGCCAGCCGCGTCGCGGCGGGGGTGACGACGAGATAGGCCGTCTCCGACAGGCGGGTGACGGTCACGTCCGCCTCGATCCCGCCCGAGGCGTTGAGGAACTGGCTGTAGACGATCTTGCCCACCGGAACCGACAGGTCGGAGGCCGAGACATGGTTCAGGAACGCCTCCGCATCCGGCCCCTCGACGCGGATCTTGCCAAAAGAGGACATGTCGTAGAGGCCGACATTCTCGCGGATTGCGCGGTGTTCGCGCGCGGCATTGTCGAACCAGTTCTGCCGCGTCCACGAATATTCGTATTCCGCCGGCTGGTTTGGGTCGGCGAACCAGCCGGCGCGCTCCCAGCCCGACAGCTCGCCCATCACGGCGCCCTCGCGCAGGAGCTGCTCGTGCAGCGGCGAGCGGCGGATGCCCCGGGCGGTGGCCTTCTGGCGGTAGGGGAAGTGATCGGCATAGAGCAGGCCGAGCGTTTCGCGCGACCGCTCGAACAGGTAGTGCCGGTTGCCCTGGAAGGGCTGCATCCGCGCGATGTCCACGTCGCCCAGATCGAAGGGCTTTTCGCCCGTGTCCATCCATGCGGCCAACGCCGAGCCCGCGCCGCCCGCCGACTGGATGCCGATCGAGTTGAAGCCTGCGGCGACCCAGACATTGTCCATCCCCGGCGCCAGCCCCAGATGGTAGGCGTCGTCGGGGGTGAAGCTTTCGGGCCCGTTGAAGAAGGTGTGGATGCCCGTCTCGGCCAGAAGCGGCATCCGGTTCACCGCCCTCTCGAGGATCGGCTCGAAATGGTCGAAATCCTCTGGCAGCTGGTCGAACTCGAAGCTGTCGGGGATGCCGTTCATGCCCCATGGCTTGGCCACCGGCTCGAAGGCGCCGAGCAGGATCTTGCCCGCGTCCTCCTTGTAATAGGCACATTCCTCGGGCACGCGCAGCACCGGCAGCTGCGTCAGCCCCGGCACCGTGTCGGTGACGATGTAGAAATGCTCGCAGGCATGGAGCGGCACGTTGACGCCCATCTGGCGGCCGACCTCGTGGCCCCACATGCCGGCACAGTTGACCACCATGTCGCAGGCGATGCGGCCGCTCTCGCCCGTCTCGTTCGTCCATGACACGCCGGTGATCCGCCTTCCCTTCTTCTCGAACCCCGTCACCTTGGTGCGCTCGACGATCTTCGCGCCGCGCATCTTCGCGCCCTTGGCCAGCGCCAGCGCGATGTTGGCCGGATCGCCTTGGCCGTCCTTGTCGAGATAAACCGCCGCCTTGACGTCCTCGACATTGACATGCGGGTAGCGGGTCTTGAGCTCGGCGGGGCCGATCTCCTCGACCTCGACGCCGAAGGCGCGCGCCATCGAGGCCTGCCGCAGGATCTCCTCGCGGCGGGCCTCCGACAATGCCACGGTGATTGAGCCGTTGCGCCGAAACCCGGTCGCAACGCCGGTCTCCGCTTCGAGCCGTCCGTAGAGCTCCTGGCTGTATTTCGCGAGCCGGGTCATGTTCTTGGTGGCGCGCAGCTGGGCGATGAGGCCGGCGGCGTGCCACGTGGTGCCGGAGGTGAGCTGCTTGCGCTCGAGAAGCACCACGTCGCGCCAGCCGAGCTGCGTCAGGTGGTAGGCCACCGAGCAGCCGATGACGCCGCCGCCGACGATGACGACGCGGGCCTGTTCAGGGGGAAGTGCCATGGTCGGGGTCCTTTCGGGTCAGGCGCGGATACGGGCATTGTCCGCATCCCACAGGCAGGTGCCGGGCTGCACGGTTGCGGTGAGGCGCCGGCCATAGACCTCGACCTCGACGGTCGCGCCCGCAGGGGTCGCGTCATCGAGCATCGCCAGCGCGATCGCGGCCTCGACGCGGTGGCCATAGGCCGAGGACAGGACCTCGCCCACGCGGGTGCCATGATGGAACACGGCCGCCATGTAGGGGGCGTCCTGCGCGCCGGTCTCGACCTTGAGCGCTACCAGTCGCCGGGCAGGGGGGCGCGGGGCTGCGATCAGCGCGGCTTTGCCGGGAAAATCCTGCGGCTTGTCGAGCCGCACGAAGCGGTCGAGGCCGGTCTCGAACAGGTCGTAATCCGAGGAAAGGTCGCCCTTCCAGGTCAGGTAGCCCTTCTCGATGCGCAGCGAGTTCAGCGCATACATGCCGAAGGGCACGGCGCCCACCGCGCGGATCGCGTCATAGACGGCAGAGGCGTCACCGGGGGCGCAATGCACCTCCCAACCCAGCTCGCCCGCGAAGGAGACCCGCACCAGCAGGGCAGGCCGCCCCGCGACGCGGGCCTTCTGGTGGGTCAGCCAACCGAGCGACAGGTCGGCCTCGGTCAGCCCGGCCAGCACCTCGCGCGATTTCGGACCGGTCACCAGCATCGCGACCACGTCGCGTGTCATGTCCCTGACCGTGACACCCTCGGGCATCGCGGCGCGCAGGATCTCGCCATCATGCCACTGCGCCACGGCGGCGGTCATCAAGGTGAAGTCATCCTCGCCATGGCGGATGCAGGACATCTCGGTCAGCACGTGGCCGCGCGCATCGGCGATATAGACGAGGTTCATCCGCCCCGGTTTGGGAAGCGCGCCCGCGATCAGGCCGCGCAGCGCCTTGGCCGCGCCGGGCCCCGAGACGGCAAAGCGCGAAAAGCCCGCGAGGTCGATCACGCCCGCGCCGTCGCGCACCGCGATCGCCTCCTCGCGCACCCGCGCCTGCCAGGGCCCCGCGCGGTCCCATGTCAGCGTCGCGGCCTCGGAGGTATCGTCGCCGGGCCGAGCGAACCAGTTGGCCCGCTCCCAACCGTTATAGGCACCCATCTGCGCGCCGTCGGCGCCAAGCCGGTCGTGATTGGGCGACAGCTTGCGGTCGCGGCCCGCGGGCCATTCGTGGCGCGGGAAATGCATCGCGTACTCGTGGCCGTAGGTCTCCATCGCCTTCGCGGTGGCAAAGGCAGCATCGGCGTGATCGGTAAAGCGGCGCGGATCGCATGACCACATGTCCCACTCGGTATGGCCATGCATGATCCATTCCGAGATGACCTTGCCCGCGCCGCCGCCCTGCGCGATGCCGAAAGTGAAGCTGTGCGCCTCAAAGGCGTTGGGCACACCCGGCATCGGGCCGATCATCGGCAGCCCGTCGGGGGCATAGGGGATGGGGCCGTTGATGTTGCGCTGCACGCCCTGACTGCCAAGAAGCGGCACGCGGGCCATGGCGTCCTCGATATACCATTCCAGCCGGTCGAGATCGTCGGGATAGAGCTGGAAGCTGAAATCCTCGGGCATCTCCTCGCCCGAGGCCCAGCCGAGCCGGCAGTCGCGCTCATAGGGGCCGAGATTGAGCGAATAGGTGTCCTGCCGCAGGTAGTAGGAGCTGTCGACATCGCGCAGCATCGGCAGCTTGCGGCCATGCGCCTCGGTCCAGGCCCGCACCTCCGGGATCGCCTCGGTGAGGAAATACTGATGGCTCATCACCGCCAGCGGCACCGGGCGGCCGCCATGCGGCACGAACCACTCCCCGATGCGGGCGGCGTAGTAGCCCGCCGCATTGACGACGTAGTCGCAGCGGATGTCGCCCTTTTCGGTGTGGACGATCCATTCGCCGCCCCGGCGGCTGACGCCGGTGGCGGGGGTGAAACGTGCGATGGTGCCGCCTGCGGCGCGCGCGCCGCGAGCCAGCGCCTGCGTGACCTGACTGGGGTCGATGTCGCCATCGAGCGGATCCCACAGCCCACCCTCGAGATCGAGGGTCTCCATGAACGGCATGTGCGCCTGCAGCTCCTCGGGGGTGCAGATCTCCATCTCCAGCCCCATATGTGCCGCCATGCCGCGCACGCGCTCGAACTCCATCATCCGCGCGTGAGTGTGAGCGAGCCGCACCGCGCCGGTGACGTGGTAGTTGATCGGGTAATCGACCTCCCGCGCCAGCCCGCGATAGAGCGCGAGGCCGTGGCGCTGCATGTTCATCACGCCGTAGCTCGCGGCAAAGTTCGGACAGTTGCCCGCCGCGTGCCAGGTCGATCCGGCGGTCAGCTCGTTCTTTTCGAGCAACACGCAGTCAGTCCAGCCGGCGCGGGCAAGGTGGTAGAGCGCCGAGACGCCGACCACGCCGCCGCCGATGATGACCACGCGGGCCGTAGAGGGAAGGGACATGCCGGACCTCAATAAACGGGGGGCGAAATGACCCACAGCGCCTCGGCCGGGGTCTCGTAGGGGTTGGCCCAGCGGTAGGGCGCGCCCTTGATGCGAAAGCTGTCGCCCGCCTCGACCGTGAAGCCGCGATCCTCGATCCAGACGTCGAGCCGGCCCGAGAGCAGGTAGACCACCTCGGTGGTGGTGGCGCGGAAGCGGGGCCGGTCGAGGGCGGCGCCGGGCTGAAAGGTCGAATGGACGACCTCGAAATCATCGGTCAGATCGGGTGAGATCAGCGCCTCGACCAGCCCGCTGTCACGCTCGCCGATCTCGCGGCGATGGGCGGCGCGCACCAGGAGGCCGCGCTCCTCGGCAGGGCCGCGAGGGCTGCCGAAGAACATCGACACCGGCGCGCCGAGGATCTCGCCCATGGCGTGCAGATCTTCGACGGTCGGGGTGGAGAGGCCGCGTTCGACCTGGCTCAACCAGCCGACGGAGCGACCGAGCCGCTCGGCCAGTCCGGCCAGCGTCATGCCGCGCGCGCCACGCAAGGCGCGGATGTCATGGCCAAGGGTATCAGGATCGTGCATCGCGGCGGCACCGGCTTTTCAAGGCAGTCATGAAAAAATGTCCGCGATTTTCACGACCCTGTAAATGAAATTCTTCGGTAAAATTTCACGGGGCCGGCTGGGACCCTGCGATGATCAATCGTTGGGCATCGCGCTGCCGCCTTGCCCGCCGACGGCGCGCTCCATGGCCCGCGCCAATCGCGCCATCCCGTCCTGGATCCGGTTCGCGGGGATCGAGGAATAGGCGATACGGTAATGCGACCGGTCCGGCGCGCGATGCGCGAAGAAGGCGGCACCCGGTTCGATCAGCACCGAATCCGCGCGCAGATCGAGCGCGAGCCGGGTCGTGTCCACGCCTTCGGGCGCACGCATCCAGAACGATGAGCCGCCATGGCTCTCGCCGCCTACGGGGGTCAGCCCATGCACCCTGATGCAGCTCTCCATGATCGCGCGGCGCTGGCCGTAATGGCGCGCCAGCCGGGCGACCTGCGCGTCGTAATGGCCCAGAGACAGGAAATAGGCCGTGCTGCGCTGGATGTGGCTGGGCGGGTGGCGCAGCACCACCGAGCGCAGCTTGCGCATCTCCTCGATCATGAGCCGGTCGCCGACCACGTAGCCGAGCCGCAGCCCCGGAAAAATCGATTTGGAGAATGAGCCGACATAGATCACCCGCCCGTCCTGATCGAGCGACTTGAGCGCCGGGGAGGGCGGGGCGAGGAACGACATCTCGAACTCGTAATCATCTTCGACGATCAGGAAATCGTCGCGCGCGGCGCGTTCGAGCATCTCGATCCGTCGATCGATCGGCATGGTGACGTTGGTGGGGGCGTGGTGGCTCGGCGTGGTGAAGACGAGCTGGGCATCTTCGGGAATCCGCTCCGGTGGCAGCCCACCCGCATCCACGTCCACCGACCGCCCGACATGACCCATCTGGTCGAAGATCCGCCGCAGCCCCGGAAAGCAGGGGTTCTCGACGATCGCGACCTCTCCGTCGGAGAGCAGCAGCTGCGCGATCATCCAAAGCGCATTCTGCCCGCCCATGGTGATCAGGATCTGGTCGGGCTGGGCGTGGATGCCGCGGCGGGGCAGGATGTGGCGCAGGATGAACTCGACCAGCATCGGGTCGTCGCTCTGGTAGCGGTCCTGCGCCAGCGTATCGAAGTCGCGCCGCCCGACCGCGCGCAGCGCGCAGGCGCGCCAGTTGGCATGGTCGAACAGCTCCGGGTCGGATTGGCCGTAGATGAAGGGAAAGCGGTAATCCATCCAGTTCGGCGGGCGCAGGATGTCGTCGCGCTGGCGGACCGGGCGGGTGAGCCGGTCGGCCCAAGCAACACCGGGACGCGCATGCCGCACCGGGTCGTCGAAGCGCGGCCGGCGCGGCGCGGTGTCGGCAACGAAATAGCCCGATCGATCGCGCGCAACGAGATACTCATTGGCGACCAGCTCGTTGTAGGCGACCGTGATGGTGATCCGCGAGACGCCCAGATGCGCAGCCAACCGGCGCGAGGACGGCATCTTCTCGCCCGCCGCGCAGCGCCCCGAGACGATCGCCTCGGCCACGATCTGCTGGATCTGCTGCTGCAGCGTCGCGTCGCTGCCCGGCGGCAGCAGGAAAATCTCGGGCGGGATCGGCATCCTAGGGGGCCTTCCTACGGGCAGGGACGGGCAGGGCGACCGCGCCCCGCACGTCCCCGGTAGCATCCGCCGCCCCGCGCCGGAAGCGCGGCTCAGCCCGCCACGCGGCGCAGCGCGCCGTCGATGGCCTCGGTGATGGCGTCGATGTCGCCCGGGGTGGCGATCAGCGCGGGCGCGAGGCACAGCGTGTTGTTGTAACCGGGCAACGAACGCGTGGTCGCGCCGATGATCACCCCCTGTGCCATGCAATCCGCGACGACGGCCTGCACCAGTCGCTCATCCGCCGGGGCGCGGGTGGCGCGGTCGGCCACCAGCTCGGCCCCGCAGAAAAGGCCGAGGCCCCGCACATCGCCGATCACGGCGTGCCGGTCCTGCAGGGCGCGAAGGTTGCCCATCAGCCGCGCGCCCATCGCCCGGGTATTGGCCAAAAGCTCCTCTTCCTCGATGATCCGCATGTTCTCGAGCGCCGCCGCAGGGCCCGCGGTGCAGCCGCCGAAGGTCGAGATGTCCCGAAACAGGCTCATCGGGTCGCTGTCGTCCTTGAACTGCTCGAACACCGCCTCGGTGGTGACGAGGCAGGCGATCGCGGCGTAGCCCGAGGCCACGCCCTTGGCCATGGTCACGAGATCCGGCTCGATGCCGTAATGCTGGTAGCCGAACCATTCGCCGGTACGGCCCACGCCGCAGACCACCTCGTCGAGATGCAGAAGGATCTCGTGCTTGCGGCAGATCTCCTGCACCCGTTCCCAGTACCCGCGCGGCGGGGTGATGACGCCGCCGCCCGCGGTCACGGTTTCGAGGCACAGCGCGCCGATGGTATCGGGCCCCTCGCGCAGGATCACCTCTTCGATCGCATCGGCGGCGCGCAGGCCGTATTCCTCGACATCCCACTGCGCGCGGTATTCGAGGCAATGCGGCACCTGCACGAAGCCCGGCGTATAGGGGCCGTATTGCGCGTTGCGCTCGGGCTGGCCACCGGCCGACATCGTGGCGATGGTCGCGCCGTGATAGTCGCGCTCGCGGTACAGGATCTTGTGCTTCTTGCCGCCGTGATGCTTGTGTGCGATCTGGCGCACCATCTTGAAGGCCTTCTCGTTGGCCTCGGAGCCCGAATTGACCGAATAGACCCGGGCCATGCCGGGCATCCGCGCGATCAGCGCCTCGGCAAAGCGCGCACCGGGGATCGAGCCGGCGCTTCCGGCGAAATAGTTCAGCTTCGTGACCTGCGCGCGGATCGCTTCGCCGATGCTTTCGCGGCCATAGCCGACATTGACGGTCCAGACCCCGCCCGAAACCGCGTCGAGATGCTCGCGCCCGGTCGCGTCCCAAAGGCGCATGCCGCGCCCCTCGACCATGATCCGCGGATCGGTGGTCTCGAGCGGCTTGTGCTGGGTCATGTGGTGCCAGACATGCGCGCGGTCGGCGTCGATCACGCGGTTGAAGTCGTTGGGGGCGGCTTGGTTCACGGCGAGGTCCTCATGGGCATGGCGCAAGGAAGGTGAAGCGCGCCATGCCAAGGGGCCGGCACGGCGTCGCCACCCAAGCTGCGCCCGATCGCACGCCAAGCGCAGGGCCAGATGGGACGTTTGCTTAGGTCCAGTTAGGATCGGGCGTCGAGCGCGGCTGCGGCGCTGTCCTCGGTAGGGAAAAGGTCCGCACCGGTCGGGCAGCCGCCGCAGCGGTGCGACGTGACGAAGCGGCAAGCTCAGTGCCGATCGGAGATCAGAGCAGACCGCCCAGCCCCTTGATCCCGGTCAACAGCCCCGAGACGAAGAGCACCGCCAGCGCCGCCTGTCGATAATGTCCCTCACCCATCCGGCGAAACAGCCGAGTGCCCATCCATGTCCCCGCGATCATCACCGGGTAGAGCAGCGCGGCGCCGCGCATCATCTCCCAGCTGAGCACCTGCGCGCCCAGCGTCATCGACAACAGCGCGATCGCCGCGGTGAAGGCGAAGAACAGCAGCAGCGAGGCGCGCGCGGCGGCACGGTCCGTGTCGCGACCGAGGAAATAGGCGACCGCCGGCGGCCCCGGCATGGCAGCAAGCCCGCCCAGCAGTCCCGCAAGGCCGCCGGCGGCGATGGCCGCGCCCGGCCCCTCGGGCACCCGCAGGCGCGACAGCAGCGCCGCCAGCCCGGCCAGCACGAAGACCGCGATCGCCAGCCGCATCACGTCGGCGTCGAGCCGGGTCGCGACATAGGCGCCCGGCGGCGTGCAGACCAGCGCGCCCAAGCATAACAGGCGCAGCGCACGGGCGTCGATGGCGCGGCGATGCCTGATCAGATCGCCCGGCGCCGCCGCGATCTGCAGCATCTGCGCCATGATCACCGCCTCCACCGGCGGCAGGCTGAGGCTGTAGAACGGCACCGCCGCAAGGGCAAAGCCGAAGCCCGTCACCCCCCGTAGAAACCCCGCCGCAACCGTCGCCAGAGCGAGCAGTTCGAGATCGCCCACGGCGCGTCAGTCGAAGTTCAGGACGATGGTCTTGGAGCGGGTGAAATGCTCGACCATCGCCTCGAGCGAGGCCTCCTTGCCCTGACCCGACCGGCCGAAGCCGCCATAGGACACGTTGGGCTGTATGGTGAGGTTCTGGTTCACCTGCACGTAGCCCGCTTCGAGCCGCGAGGTGCTGTCGAGCGCGACCGACAGGCTGCGCGTCCAGACCGTCGCCGCGAGCCCGTAATGCGTCGCGTTGGCCAGCGCGATCACCTCGTCGCGGTCCGACCAGCCGCGCAGCACCGCGACCGGGCCGAAGATCTCTTCCATGACGCAGGGGTGATCGTCAGGCAATCCGCGCAGCAGCACCGGCTGCATGTAGAGATCGGGCGCGAGATGCGCCGCGTCGGGCAGCGTGCCATGGCGTGTGACGGTGGCGCCGGGCGTCGCCTCGGCCAGAGCAACATAGCGGTCGATCGTGGCGCGCTGGCGGGCGTTGATGATGGTGCCTACATCAGTCGCCTCGTCGAGCGGATCGCCGATCCTGAGCGCGTCCAGCGCGGCGCCCAGCCTCTCCGTGAAGGCGTCGATGAGATCGTCATGCACGAAGATGCGGCTCGCGGCGGTGCAGCTCTGCCCCTGCCGGGTAAAGCGCATTCCGGAGACCGCACCGGCCACCGCGCGGTCCAGATCGGCATCCGCGCAGACGATCATCGGGGATTTGCCGCCGAGCTCAAGCGAGACCGGGATGATGCGTTCGGCGCCGATCCTGTTGATCGTCTCGCCCACCGCCTCGGAGCCGGTGAAGGTGATTTTGGCCACGCCCGGGTCGCGGGTCAGCGCGTCGCCGCAATCGGCGCCCGTGCCATTGACGACGTTGAGCACGCCCGCCGGAAGGTGGCGGCTCATCAGCTCGGCCAGCAGGAAGGTGGCGAACGGCGCCTCCTCGGAGGCCTTGACCACCACGCTGTTGCCGGCGACCAGCGCAGGACCCACCTTGAGCGCGAACAGCACCAGCGGCACGTTCCACGGCAGGATCGCCGCGACCACGCCCAGCGGCTCGCGCGTGGTCATGGTGAGCATCCTGGGGTCGAAGGGGATGGTCTGCCCCTTCAGTTCGGAGCCGAGCCCCGCATAGAATTCGAGGATGTCGGCGGCGACCGCGACCTCGCCGCGGCACTCGGTGCGGATCGCCTTGCCGGTCTCGCGCGCCAGCACCTGCGCGATCAATTCGGCCTGGGCCGTGACGGCGCGGGCGGCGGCGCCGACCTGTTTGCCGCGCGCGCGGGCGGGCGTGGCCGCCCAGTCCCGCTGCGCCGCACGGGCGGTGGCGACCGCCTGCGCGGTCTCGGCGCCGTCGCTCGCCGCCGCGCGGCCGATCTCGGCGCCGGTGGCGGGGTTCGTCACCGCGAGGGTGGCCTGCGTGGCGCGACGCGCCCCGCCGATCAGGTTGACGCCCTCGAAGGCTTTGAAGACGGTCTCGGGGGTCGCGAAGTCGGCAGGGCGATAGGTCATGGGGATCTCGCTGGGCAAGGGGGCGCCCCGAGTATAGGCACGCCCTCCGGTCCGCACGTAGGTCCAGTGTGCGCGCAAGATAGGTCCAGTTTTCCGGCATCCGCGCGCCATGGCCGCCGGAGTTGCGCCAACCCGGCTTTTGAGGCGCGGGACCAGACGGGCCATCGCACTCTCCGACGGTCACCGGGCTTCGCTAGAGGCGCGTGCCCTCGATCACCCAGATGGTGTCGGGAAAGGCGGCGGGAAGCTGCAGGCCGTGACTCATCAGATGCGCGCCCGGAAGCTCGATCGCGCCGCGCTTGATCGCGATGTCACCGCGCGACAGCGGGCCGAGGTCTTCGCGGTTGGTCAGCTCCACCCGGTAGCTCGCCTCCGGGTCGAGCCCGGTGAACCGCAGCGGACGCGGCAGGATCTGCGACGCAGTGGCGGCGCGGCCCGCAAAGGCCACGAAGCGTTCGCCGCCTTTCGCGATCTGGCACTCGGCGATGACCGACGGGTCGGCATGATCGAGGCGGTGGATCTCGGCCTGCATGGTCCAGTCGCGGTTGGCCTTCCACCATGCGGTGACGCGGGTGAGCACCTGCGCCTCGGCCTCGGTCAGCTCGCGCGGGTCCATCTCGAAGCCCATGTGCCGCTGCGCCGCGACCCAGGCCCGCATCGACATCGGCAGCACCCGGCCCGAGGTGTGGCAATGGCGCGGGCCGACATGGCTGCCGGTGATCGCCGCCGGAAAGAACAGCGCCGCGTCGTGCTGGATGCGCAGACGCTCCCGTGCGTCGTTGCTGTCCGACAGCCAGACGCGCTGCGTGCGCGCGAGGATGCCCGCGTCGATGCGTCCGCCACCCGAGGCGCAGCTTTCGATCTCGACGTCCGGAAACGCCGCGCGCAACCGGTCCAGTAGGTCATAGATGCCATGGGTCTGGGCAGCGTCGGGATAGGGCAGCAGCCGGTTGTGGTCCCATTTGATGTAGTCGATGACGTGATCGTCGAGCACCGCGCCGATGTGGTCGAAGAGGTAGTCGCGCACCTCCGGGTTGGCGAGATCGAGCACGCGCTGCTGGCGGCCTTCGATCTGGTCCTGCGGCCCCATGGCCCAATCGGGATGGGCGCGGAAGGTGTCGCTGTCGGTGTTGATCATCTCCGGCTCGAACCAGATGCCGAAGCTCATGTTCAGATCGTGGACATGCTCGATCAGCGGGGTCAGCCCGTCGGGAAACTTGCGCGCGTCGATCCACCAGTCGCCCAGGGAGGAGGTGTCGTCGCCGCGTTTGCCGAACCAGCCATCGTCGAGCACGAAGCGTTCGGCGCCAAGGGCCGCCGCGCGGGTCGCGATCTCCTTGAGGGTCGCGACATCATGGTCGAAATAGATCGCTTCCCAGCAATTGTAATGCACCGGGCGCGGGCGCTCGGCGTCGGGCCATCGCACGATGCGGTCGCGGATATGGCGCTGGAACGCGGTGGCGCAGCCGTTCAGCCCGTTGCGCGAGAAGGTGACGAGCAAGGGCGCGGTGGCGGCACGGGTCACAGGGCCAAGCTCGGTCGCGCCGGCATGGCCGAACTGCACCTGCCGCCGCCCGTCGGGCAGCTCCTCGGCGACCATGCGGTGGCCGCCGGACCAGCCGTAATGGAAGGCATAAACCTCGCCCGCCGTGTTGGTCGTGCCGCGTCCGGGCACGATGAGCCCCGGAAAATGCTCGTGCCCCGAGCGGCCGGTGCGCGCCTCGCGCATCCGGATGCCCGCCGACCACGGCGTGCGCTGAAGCTGGAATTCACCGATCCAGCGGCCCGACACGTCGATCATCTCGTCCGAGAGCTGCGGCGCGGGCAGCACAGGGGCGGCGAGCCAGTCGACGATGATCGGCGCGTCGCTGTCGATCTCGGAGGAAAGCGTCAGGACATGGGTGTCGGGATCGATGGCGAAGCGCGCGACATGGCGCAGCCCGGCATCCGCGTCCTCGCAGGTGACGGTGAGCGCGTCGCGCCCCTCTTCGACGCCCGAGAGCCGCAGCCGGGGGCGCAGCACGCGGCCCCCGGCGTCGCGCAGGTTCAGCCCCGGCTGACCCGGAAAGCCGCGATCCGCCTCGGGGCAGATCGACAGGGGCGGGTTGGCATCGAGCATGCCGCCGGTGATGTCGCGCGCCTCCGCTTCGGCGATGGCGTCGAGATCGCACCCCTTCGGCAGCGGTGCGCCCCAGTAGACGACAACCGGCAGGCGCGCGTCGGATGAGGCGAGAACGAGGGTCTGGACGAAGCTGTCCAGTCGCCAGCATTGCATCATTTCACGGCTCCGAGGGTCAGCCCGGCAATGAAGTGCCGCTGCATCAGGAAGAACATCGCGACGGGCGGCAGGGCGGCGACGATGCTGCCTGCGCTCATCAGGTGATAGGCGGCGCGGTACTGCGCGTTGAACGAGGTGATCCCGGCGGTGACCGGTTGGCTCTCGGCCCCTTGGGTCAGCACCACGGCCCAGAAATAGTCGTTCCAGATGAAGGTGAAGATGAGGACGGCCAGTGCCGCGATGGCGGGCTTCATCAGGGGCAGCACCACGAACCAGAAGATCCGCCATTCGGCCACGCCCTCGACCCGTGCCGCCTCGATCAGCTCATAGGGCAGCGCGCGGATGAAGTTGCGCATGAACAGCGTGCAGAACCCGGTCTGGAAGGCGATGTGAAACAGCACGAGGCCGGTCTTGGTGTTGTAAAGGCCGAGATCGAGCGTGAGGTCGCGGACGGGGACCATAAGGATCTGGAACGGCACGAAGTTGCCCGCGACGAAGAGAAAGAAGATCCAGAGGTTCGCCTTGAACTTGTAAATGCCGAGCGCGAAGCCGGTCATGCAGGACAGCGCCACCGCGCCGATCACCGTGGGCACGGTAATCAGCACCGAGTTCCACAGGTAGCGCGGCATGTCGCTTTCGAGGAACACCTTGGAGTAGTTGGTGATGCCCTCGAACGACGACGGCCAGCCCCAGTAATTGGCGTTGGCGAAATCGGCGTCGGGCCGGATCGAGAAGACCGCGACGGCGATGAGCGGCAGGAGCCACAGCACGAGGGCCATGGGAATGAGCGCCTGATAGGCGAACTGGACGGGGCGCGAGGCGCGCTCGATGGGTGCGGGATACATGTCAGCGGCCCCTTTCGTCGCGGTACATGGACCACAGGAAGTAGGTGATGAAGACCAGCATGATCAGGAACAGCACCACGGCGATCGCCGCGCCGTAGCCCATGCGGAAGCCGTATTCGGACAGCGCCACCTCGAACATGTAGAAGCTGAGCACCCGGCTCTGGCCGAAGGGTCCGCCCGCCGTCATGATCGAGATGAGGTCGAACGAGCGCAGCGCGCCGATGATCGTCACCACGAAGGCGATGAAGGTGGCCGGGCGCAGCTGCGGCAGGATGATGTGCCACAGCATCCGGAACCCCTTGGCGTTGTCGAGGCGGCCCGCCTCGATCTGCTCGGGGTCCACGGCGTTGAGGCCGGTGAGATAGAGGATCATGCAATAGGCGGTCTGCGGCCACAGGCCGGCGGCGATGATGCCGTAGGTGACGTAGCTCTCGTCGCCCAGCACGTTGACCGGCCCGAGGCCCACCCAGCCCAGCATCACGTTCAACAGCCCGAAGGACGGGTCGTAGAACCAGCTGAAGACGAGGCCGACGACGACCTGGCTGATCACGAAGGGAAAGAAGAACAGGGATTTGTAGATGCGGATGCCGGTGACGGTCTGGTTCAGGAACAACGCGATCGCGAGGCCCGCAGGGATCGCCAGAAGATAGAGCACCAGCCAGATCAGGTTGTTCCTGAGCGAGGTGTAGAAGGCATCGTCCCAATACATCTCCTCATAATTGCGCAGGCCCACATATTCGGCCGCGCCGAGCCCGTCCCAATCATAGAGCGAGACGTTGAAGCTCTGGAACACCGGGATCAGGACGTAGATCGCGAAGAACAGGATGCCCGGCGCGAGGAAAAGCCACGGGGTGATGGCGATCTGGTTGCGGCGCCACCACGAGCGCGGGGCCGCTCGGGGCGCGGTGGAGGGCGGAAGCGGGGCCATGGCTGAACCTTCTGGGATGAACGTGGGACGCCGGGGGCGGGCGGGCCGCCCCCGGCGATCATTCAGGTGCTATCAGTAGATCCGCTGGCGCGCGCGCTCGAGCCGGTCGAGGATCTGGTCGAGCTGGTCGGGCTTGACCATGAACTCCTGGAAGCCCTCCATCGCGACCTTGGCCATCTCGGCCGGCGCGTCGCGGTCGAAGAACTGCGCCACGCCGCCGGGGCTGTTGGACGACAGCGTCTCGAAGCCTTCCTTCAGGAACTTGTCGTCATCGACCGAGGAGCCGCTGTTGACCGGAAGCTGTCCCAGCGCGTCGCCCGCGTTGATCGTGGTCTGGTTGTCGGCGGAGGCCACGAATTTCAGGAAGGCCTTGGCCGCTTCCTTGTTCTGCGCGCCCGACGGGATGTGGAAGGTGTCGGTCGGCGCGTCCTCGGCCAGCTCCACATCCCCGTTGATCGCCGGGAACTGGTAGTAGTCGATCTGCTCGTCGGTGAGCCCCGCCTCGCGCAGCGGCGCGACGGCGAAGTTGCCCATAAGATAGGCCCCCGCCTCGCCATTGACCATGAAGGGCAGCGCCTCCTGCCAGCTATAGGCGGTGTGGTTGTCGATGAAGGCGCCCATGTCGATCAGCTCGCGCCAGTTGGCGAAGGTCTGTTTCACCCGCTCATCGGTCCACTCGACCTCGCCATTGGCCAGCGCCATGTGGAAGTCGAAGCCGTTGGTGCGCATGTTGAGGTAGTCGAACCAGCCGGCGGCGGTCCACAGGAACTTGGTGCCGATGGTGAAGCACTTGATGTCGTTGTCGAGCAGCGTCTGGCAGTTCGACTTGAAGGCCTCCCAGTCCTGCGGCTCCTCGAGCCCGTATTCCTCGTAGAGGTCCTTCCGGTAATACACGCCCCACTGGTAGTAGGTGTAGGGCACGCCCCACTGCTTGCCGTCGAGGGTCATGGCGCCCTTGGTCGAGGCCAGCTGCTCGCTCAGATCCCCCTCCCAGAGGTCCGACACGTCCTCGAAAAGCCCGGCATCCACATAGGGGGCCATCCGGTTGCCCGCGTACCAGTTCGCCACGTCCGGCGGGTTGGCCGACAGGAAGTTGCGGATCTGGGTCTTGTAGGCTTCGCGGTCGATCACCGTCAGCTCGATGTTCAGCTCCGGGTGCATTTCGCCGAATCGCTCGATCATCCCCTCCATCACCGCGCGCGGCGCGGGGTTGGACATGTCCGAAAAGATCTTGAGATCGCCAGAGAGCGCCATCTCGTGACTTTCGGCAAAGGCGCCGCTGGCCAGCGTGGTCGACATGGCCAGCGCGGCAATCGCGGCCCGGTGGTAAATCTTCATGGTTTCCTCCCCATTCTAACGCATCGCCTGTCTCATTATTTGGGACTAGGTTTTGCATATTGAAATCATACGCCGGTCTGCCCTATGGTTGTCAACAGTCGAGGCGCGCATTTGCCCGCTGCGACGTGACGGAGGAGGCGGCATGACGGCGCAGCGACGCGAACAGCAGGCAGGCGACGGGACCATCGGCAAGGCGGTGACGGTGCTCGACCTCGTGGCGGGGTTCGAGCGCCCCGTGCGCTTCAACGAGCTGCGCGAAGGATCGGATTATCCCAAGGCGACGCTGTACCGGCTGCTGCAGACCCTCACGAATCAGGGGCTTCTCGCCTTCGATCCCGAGCGGCAGACCTATGCGCCGGGGCTGCGGCTGATGCGGCTGGCCCATGCCGCGTGGGAGCAGGCGTCGCTCGCTCCGGTGGCGCGGCCGCATCTGGCGCGCCTTGCGGTGCAGGCGGGAGAGACGGTGCATCTGGCGCAGCTCGACGCAGGCCAGGTGCTCTATGTCGACAAGCGGGTGCCCTCGCGCCCGATCGAGATGTTCAGCCAGGCGGGCAAGGTGGGGCCCGCGCATTGCACCGGCGTCGGCAAGGCGATGCTGGCGTTTCTGGATGCGGTGGCGCTCGACCGGGCGGTGGCGCTGCAAAGCTTCTACCGCTTCACGCCGCACACGCTCACCGACGCGGAGAGCCTGCGCGCCGAGTTGGCCGAGATCCGCAAGCGCGGCTACGCCTTCGACCGCGAGGAGCACGAGCCGGGCATCATCTGCGTGGCGATGCCGATCCTGTCGGCGCGAGACCGGGTGATCGGCGCGCTCTCGGTCACCTCGGTGACCGCGCGCAAGACACTGGACGAGCTTGAGACCATGGTGCCGCTGCTGCGCGAGGCGGCGGGACGGATATCGAAGGACACGGAGGCGTGGCGATTCCCCGATCAGGGGCAGGCCCGCGACAAGGGAGAGAGCAATGTCTGACGTCACCCTGCGCAAGCTGGTGAAGCGCTATGGCGAGGTGGAGGTGATCCACGGCGTCGATCTCGATATCGCCGACGGCGAATTCGTGGTCTTCGTGGGTCCCTCGGGCTGCGGCAAGTCCACGCTGCTGCGCATGATCGCGGGTCTGGAGGAGACCAGCTCGGGCGAGATCCGCATCGGCGAAAGCGACGTGACCCGCGCCGATCCGGCCGACCGGGGCGTGGCGATGGTGTTCCAGACCTATGCGCTCTATCCGCACATGTCGGTCGAGGAAAACATGGGCTTCGGGCTGAAGATGACCGGCCATGCCAAGGCCGAGGTCAAGGAGAAGGTCCGCGAGGCGAGCCGCATCCTCAAGCTCGACGATTACCTCAAGCGCAAGCCCAAGGCGCTCTCGGGCGGTCAACGTCAGCGCGTCGCCATCGGCCGGGCCATCGTGCGCGGACCGGAGGTGTTTCTCTTCGACGAGCCCTTGTCGAACCTCGACGCCGAGCTTCGGGTCGACATGCGGGTCGAGATCGCGCGCCTGCACAAGGAGATCGGCGCGACGATGATCTATGTCACCCACGATCAGGTCGAGGCGATGACGCTGGCCGACAAGATCGTCGTGCTGCGCGCCGGGCATATCGAGCAGGTCGGCGCGCCGATGGATCTCTACCGCGACCCCGACAACCGCTTCGTCGCGGGCTTCATCGGCTCCCCGGCGATGAACTTCGTCGGCGGATCGGCCGCCCAAGACGGCGTGCTGGCACCGGGCCTCGGTGCGCAGACCCTGCAGGTGGCGGCGGCGGTGCCCGGCGTCGGCACTGAGGTGATCGTCGGCATCCGTCCCCAGCACCTCGCTCTGGCACCGGGCGAGAGCCACCTCGTCGATCTGGTCGAGCGGTTGGGCGGCGTCTCCTACGCCTATCTCGTGGCGGCGACCGGCGACCGGCTGGTGGTGGAGCTGCGCGAGGACGATCCCGCGCCGCGTCCCAACGACCGGGTGGGGCTGCGCGTCGACGCATCCCGCGTAATGCTTTTCGACGCGAGCACCGAGCGGCGGCTGCGCTGACGCCAGCCTGTCCGGATTCCGGGGGCGCCGGAAAGCCATCGACTTTCGTCAGAACCGGCTTTCCGGCGTTGCTCCACAGGCTTGGATGCCGCTTTTTTGTGAAGCTGCGTGCAGCGCTCCTCGATGAGACGGTCGCGTTTTAGCATCTCGGCGCTGGCGGCATGGGTAAAACCCTCGGCTCAGGCCCCCGTCATCGCCGAGGTGACCTCGATCGGCCGGCCTTCGCGGAACGACAGGTTCGCCGCCTCGGCGAGCGCCAGCGCGTTCACCCCGTCCTGCACCGTGGCAGGCACCGGCTTGCCCTCGACGCAGGCATCGACGAAGGCCGACCATTCGATCGCGTAGGCACGCATGTAGCGCTCCAGAAAGAAGAAGACCGGCTTGGCCGAGACGGTGCCGGCGGCGGTCGATTTGACTACCGTGTTCTCGATTTCGTTGCGCGCCTCGAGCGTGCCCTCCGAGCCCAGAAGCTCGACCCGCTGGTCGTAGCCGTAGGGCGCGCGGCGCGAGTTGCGGATCGTGGCGATGCGCCCGTCCTCATAGGTCAGGACCACGACGGCGGTGTCGATGTCGCCCGCGGCGCCGATCTCGGGGTCCACGAGGCAGGAGCCATGCGCCATCACCGACTTGGGCATGCCGAAGAGGAAGGCGCACATGTCGAAGTCGTGGATCATCATGTCGCGGTAGAGCCCGCCCGACACCTTGATGTAGCTCACCGGCGGTGGGGCAGGGTCGTAGGAGGTCACGGCCAGAAGCTCGCCCTTGCCGACCTCGCCCGCCTCCAGCGCGGCCTTCAGAGCGGCGAAGTTCGGGTCGAAGCGCCGGTTGAAGCCCATCATCATCGGTTTGTCATGCGTCTTGGCGATGCGCCCGATTTCGAGCGCGCGCTTCAAGTCGAGGTCAATCGGCTTTTCGCAGAAGATCGCCTTGCCGGCCTTCGCCCCCGCCTCGATCAGATCGGCATGGGTGTTGGTCGAGGAGGCGATCAGGATGGCGTCGATGCTTGGGTCGGCGAGGATCTCGTCGGCGCGGCGCGCTGCAATGCCGTGCTCGTGCGCCAGCGCCTCGGCCGCTTCGGTCATCACATCGGTGACGGCGACCAACTCGCAACGCGGGTCCATCTTGATCGAGGCGGCATGGACCTTGCCGATACGGCCTGCGCCGAAGAGTGCGACTTTCATGGGGGTACCTTTTGGAACGGTGTCTGGTCGTGACGCTACGGCACGGCCGGGCCGGGGGCCATTGCATAGTTCACCGCTTCGGCGGCAAATTCATCGGTAGAATCGGAACGGACCGGCGTGACGAATGCAGCGATCCGGGGCGACGCGGCTGACGCCCGCGCGGGGCGCTATGACACCGCGAGATTCGAGCCTGGAACGAACTCGTCAGCCCGAAGCGGAAGCTGCGTCCAATCCTGTGCCCGACCATCCTTGCCGGCGCGGATCAGGGTGCCCGCGACATCGTGGATTGATAGCCGCGCGTTTTCTAGGAATTATCCTGCCTTTGCAATGGGATGCGGCGATGCCGGAGCCAGCAACCTGTCATGCTCTGAGATCGAACCGACCAATCATAAGCGCGAGTCGGAGACTCTCCGGATGCCTGAGGACAACCCGCTGTTGCGAGTGGCACTGGATGGACGCCAAGATGCGGAACCGGGCAGCTCAGGCGAGGCGGCCGTCGTCATCGATGAGGCTCACACGTACGGGAGGTCGCGTCCCCCATTTCCACAAGACCATGTTCAGATCGGCACTGCCCGCGCCTTTGGCGAAGCTTCGGACGCGCATCCCGTGATAGCCTTCCGCAATGAGGCGCAGCACGAAGTCCTGCCCCGCGCTCGTGCCGCTCCGCCGCATCTGCAAGCGCCAGTCGCCCTGCGCCAGCAGGGCATGGTCGATCCCCTTGGCCGCGAGTTCGGCAGGATCCTCCGCATCGAAGATCGGGTCCAGCTCGGCCTCTAGGGAGATCAGGGTCGTCGGCTGCAGAGATCCGGCCTGGTTCGCCTCGCGTATGGCGGTGAGCACCGACATCGAGGTGTAGAGCGCAGGCGTGCCGCGTGGATTGAACCGCCCGCCATACAGGCGCGCGCCTTCGCCAGAGAGCGGCTCGCGCGCCCTCATCGGATTCAGGGCGCGATACAGAATGCCCTGAAAGCGCATGTTCAGGCGTGAATGCCGGAATCGACCGCGTCGATATAATCCATGACCTCGTCCGCATGCCCTTCCCGCACGAGTTGCATGGCCGTCATCCCCCCGAACCCCGGCAGGGGCTCGGACCGATACCAGGCATATGCGATCAGCGGCGAGCCGAAGCGCGGCTCAAGCCGGTTCACGATTTCGACCATCTCGCGCAAACGCTTCTGGGTTTTCGGGCTGGCCACCCGATCCGCGCGCATGATGGCATCCCGGCCAAGGCCGACAGTCCGCGCCACCTCGTCCTTGGTGGTCCGCAGCGCCTCTGCGATGCGGCCGGGGGCGAATTGCCCGTCATGGGCGGAGATCTCGATGAACATGGCCAACTCCATCTATGTTGCCCTTATATCGTGTCAGATGGCGCGGCAGTCAAGAGGTTCGGGCTTCATTGCGGCCCATCTGCCATGGAGTGGCGGCCACCATTCTTGCCATGCGCCTTGCGGGTGCGAGAGGTCTCCCCTCGGCGTCATGGCCGGAGCGGGGCGCCTGAGAGAGGATCGCTTGGCCATATCCCGACATGGGCCGCTCGGTGGAGCGTGTTATACTATCGACCATGGGGAACATCCCCCACAGGGATCGCTTGTCCCCCGGACAAATCATGGAGAGCGAAACGATGACACGCGGAAAAGACGGTCCACCGACCACGACAGATGCAGGCATCCGCGTACAGAGCGACGAACATTCGCTTACCGTGGGGCCGGACGGACCGATCGTCCTGCACGACCACTACCTTCTCGAGCAGATGGCGAATTTCAACCGGGAACGCATCCCGGAGCGTCAGCCCCATGCGAAGGGCGCCGGTGCCTTTGGGCGGTTCGAGACCACGCAGGACGTTTCGCGCTATACCAAGGCCGGCATCTTCCAGCCCGGTGCGACATGCGACGTGCTGATGCGCTTCTCGACCGTCGCGGGCGAGCGTGGCAGCCCCGACACATGGCGCGACCCGCGCGGTTTTTCGGTCAAGATGTATACCGATGACGGCAATTTCGACATGGTCGGAAACAACACGCCGGTCTTCTTCATCCGTGACCCGCTGAAGTTCCAGCACTTCATCCGCAGCCAGAAGCGCCGCGCCGACAACGACATGCGCGATCACGACATGCAGTGGGATTTCTGGACCCTGTCGCCCGAGAGCGCGCATCAGGTCGCCTATCTCATGGGGGATCGGGGCATCCCGAAAAGCTGGCGCGAGATGAACGGCTATTCGAGCCATACCTATTCGCTGGTGAACGCCGAGGGCGAGAAGTTCTGGGTGAAGTTTCATTTCCACACCGACCAGGGGGATGGAAACGCCTATCTGAGCCAGGACGAGGCCGACAAGCTGGCCGGGAGCGACGGCGACTATCACCGCCGCGATCTGTTCAATGCGATCCAGAAGGGCGACCACCCCAGCTGGACGCTGAAATGGCAGATCATGCCCTATGAGGACGCCAAGACCTACAACATCAATCCCTTCGACCTGACCAAGGTCTGGCCGCATTCGGATTACCCGCTGATCGAGGTCGGCAAACTGACCCTCGACCGTAACCCGACGGACTTTCATACCCAGATCGAACAGGCGGCGTTCGAGCCGAACAACATGGTGCCGGGTGTCGGGCTGTCGCCGGACAAGATGCTGCTGGCGCGCGGCTTTTCCTACGCCGACGCGCACCGCGCCCGGCTCGGCGTGAACTACAAGCATATCCCGGTGAACAAGGCCCAAAGCCCCGTTCACAGCTATTCCAAGGATGGCGCCGGACGGACCGAGAATGTCTCGGACCCGGTCTACGCGCCCAATTCCTACGGAGGTCCCGCTGCCCAACCCGATCCACGTGGCGAGGCCGGCCTGTGGCACGCCGATGGCGATATGGTGCGCCTGGCCTACACCTTGCGGAAGGATGACGATGATTGGAGCCAGGCCGGCAAGCTTGTGCGCGAGGTGATGGATGATGCCGCGCGGGGTCGTCTGGTGATAAACGTCGTCGGGCATCTGTGCGACGGGGTCAGCGAAAAGGTGCTTCTGCGCGCCTTCGAATACTGGCGGAACATCGACCGCGAGACCGGTGACAAGATCGAGGCCGGGGTGCGCGAAAAGCTGGGCGGGGCCTCCGATGCGCCGGGCCTCGCATCAGCCGAGAGCATCGGTGGCAAGGAAGCGGCCGAATAGACGCGACCCTACCGGGCGGGGTCTTTCGGCCCCGTCCTGCTCCGGGCAAGCCCATTTGCTCGGAGCC
Source organism: Limimaricola cinnabarinus (assembly GCF_047631075.1). NCBI lineage: Bacteria > Pseudomonadati > Pseudomonadota > Alphaproteobacteria > Rhodobacterales > Paracoccaceae > Limimaricola > Limimaricola cinnabarinus. The sequence continues at coordinate 24,828 of NZ_JBLHYX010000022.1, read as the reverse complement.
GGGCTTCGGTTCGGCGCTCGGATGCTTCGGACACGGACACGCGCAAAATGGCGGAGGGGGGTAACACCGACTGCCATGAGCGCGATGCCACCCCACAGTGTTGTGACCGCGCAAAGCTGGACAGCCGCGCCGACCGCTTGAAGATATTGGCGCATGACCAGGCGCCGCACCTTCATCTTCACCGCCTGCGCCGCGCTCTCCGCGCCGTGGGTGGTTCGCGCACAGTCGGACGACCTGCGATCCACCATGCAGGCCCTGCCGCAACTGCACTCCCTTCAAGTCCGGCGCGGTGATGGCATCGTATTTGCCGAAGCGCCCCGGGGTCCCGGTCTCGACCGTTTCGCGAACATCAAATCCTGCTCCAAGAGCATCGTGGCGCTGCTGCTCGGTGTGGCGGTCGATCGCGGCGAGATCCCCGCCGTGACCGCCACGCTGGACGAAGTCGCCCCAAGCCTCCTGCCGGCGAATGCGACAGAAGGTGTGGCCGACATCACCATGGAAGACCTCGTGACTCTGCGGGCGGGCCTCGAGCGGACGTCGGGGGCCAATTACGGGGGCTGGATCAGCTCCGGCAACTGGCTGGCCGATGCGATGACGCGCCCGATGGTCGCGGCACCCGGCACACGGATGCTTTATTCCACAGGCTCGACCCACATCCTCGGCGCGGCGCTTGCCCAAGCGACGGGACAAAGCCTGCTTACGCAGGCGCGCGACCGTCTGGGCGCACCTCTCGACATCGAGATCCCGCCATGGACCCGCGACCCCCAAGGGTACTACCTGGGCGGCAACGAAATGGCTTTGCGCCCGCGGGACATGCTCAAGATCGCCACGCTCCTGCGCGACGGGGGGCGCTTTGCCGGGGAACAGGTCGTGCCGCGAGACTGGATCGCCGCCTCGATCGAGCCTCGGGCCCGTTCGCCGTGGTCGGGGCTGTCCTATGGCTATGGCTGGTTCCTGTCGCCCTCCGGCTACGTGCTCGGGCGCGGCTATGGCGGTCAGATCATCGCGGCGCATCCGGGCCGCGATCTCGCCGTCGCGATCACCTCGGACCCGACACTACCGGCCCGGTCCGACGGGTATTTCGGGGCGCTGATGCGGCTGCTCGACGGTCCGGTCATGGCCGTGGCCTAGATCGGAAAGAACGCTTTCCACCGCGATGTTGCGTCCCGCCCTTCGGCAGTCGGGCTTTCGTTGATCGAGGGCGGTGACCCTTGCCGCCAGATCGCCGAAGGCTCTCGGCACGGCTCACCGCATGATTTGCGGCATGGCTGACGGGTCTGCAGAGGTAGGCAGGGCCGCAGACAGGGGCACTTCGTAGGATCGGAGCGACCATCACCAGTCCGAGGCAGGGCGAGGCAGGGCGATGCTGTGGCCGAAAGGCGACAGGTGAAAGCCGGTTGAGCGCCACTCAACTCAGGGACTATTACCAATACTTTCGAATATATACCTATACGTGTGCCAAAGCATGGGAGGGCCAGAATGAAACCGTTCGCTCAGCGTCTCGTACAACTTATCGGCTGCGTGACGGCGGCGGCACTTGGCCCGGGGACCGCGAGCGCGGCCATCGAGACGGCCAAGCTGAACGTGACCGCCACCGTCGCGGACACCTGTTCGGTGGAGGTCACGCCGCTCGACTTCTCCCTGCTCAAGGTCGGCGCACCGACCGAGGAGGCGGCGGCGGGCACCGTCTCCATCATCTGTTCGGCCGACAAGTCCGCGATGTCGGTCTTTCTCGACGGCGGCACCTTCGCGATTTCGGGCCAGCGGCGGATGAAAAGCGACGCCGGAACCCATGTCCCCTATGAGATCTACTCGAACGCCGCGCGCACCGCGCCTCTCTCGATCAGCGATGCCCTGTTCTCGGGCTCGATCCTGGCCACGGCACCACAGCTGTTCCAGATCTATGGGCGCGTTCCCGCCGGACAATATTCTGCCGGAACTTACAGCGACACCATCTCGGTGACCGTCAACTACTGATGGGGACGACCATGCTGCCTGTCTTTCTGTGCCGGCCTGCCGCGATCATGGCCTGCCTTGGCACCCTGATCGCCGCGGCGCCTGTCGCGGCCCAAGGGGTCTCTGTCGCGCCAACCCGCCTCGAAGTTCCGGGCGGGGCCGAGCAGACCACCATCGCCGTGCGCGCCGCCAGCAAGGCCGGCGCCGTGGTGCAGCTGCGTATCTTCGCATGGACCGAGGGCACGCCCGCCGATCGGCTGACCCCGACGCGCGCCGTGGCGGTCAGCCCGCCCATGGCGCAGCTGGGTCCGCGGCAGGAGCTGACCGCGCGCATCGTGCGCCTTGCAGGAACGCCGCCGCGTGGCCGGGAATGCTACCGCGTCCTCGTGGACAGGCTGCCCGATGCCTCCCGCAACGCCGGTCAGATCAACCTCAGAATCCGTCACTCCGTACCCTTGTGCTTCTCGAACTGAACGCAGGTCGAACGGGGAGATCGGGGCGACGCCACTTGCTGATCGCGACATGCGCCGTCGGGATCGGCGGGCTGGGCAGCGCCGCGGCGGCCGATCGGAATGCTCTCACCGATCCGGGCATGTCTCCCGCCTTGATGCCGCAGGCCCAAGAGACCCTGTTTCTCGAAGTCATCGTCAACGATGCGGCGACCGGGCTGATCGCGATGTTCGAGCGAGACCCCGAGGGGCGGTTTTCCTCACCGGCCAGCGAGCTGGTCGAGCTTGGCATCGACGCACCGCCCGGTGATCGCCTCGTGGCCCTCGACGCGATCGCGTCGCTCGACTACCGCTACGATCCGCTGGCGCAAAGGATCGAGATCGACGCGGCCCCCGAAGCGCTGCTGCCGCAGATGATCGGACCGCTACTGCCCGATGCCGTCGCCGCCGACCCCTCATCGGGGCTGGCGCTGAACTACGACGCCAGCCTGCGCATGTATCGGGATGTGGCCGGGGAGATACGGCCCGATGGGCCGGGGCTGGCGCTGGATGGCTGGGTGTTCACACCGTGGGGTTGGGCCGGCACGAGGGGATATGCCTACATCACCCTCGGCAGCGATCCGAGGACGGATTGGGTGCGCTATGACAGCGTATTGCAGCATGACGCGGTGGACCGCGCCCTGACGTTCCGGGCGGGCGACGTGATCGGCTCGTCGCCATCCTGGGGGCGATCCGTGCGCCTCGGCGGTGTGCAGGTCCAAAAGGACTTCTCGCTTCGCCGCGATCTGGTGACCGCGCCGATGCTGTCCTACGCCGGCATGGCGGCGGTCCCGAGCACGGTCGACGTCTTTCTCGATGGCGCGCCGGTCTATTCCGGCCCGACCGAACCGGGGCGGTTCGAGATCGACAACGTGCCGATCCGGACGGGCCCGGGCACCGCCGTCGTCACGCTGCGCGGTGCGGACGGACGCACCGAGAGCCGGGAGCTGGCCTTCTTCGGTGCAAGACGGCTGCTCGGGCGAGGCATATCCGACTATTCGATCGAGGTGGGGCAGCCGCGGCTGAACTATGGCTCGGCCACAACGGACTACCTCGACGAGACGGCGGTCTCGGCGACGTTGCGCTTTGGCGCGACGGACGAGGTGACCCTGTCGGCGCATGTCGAGGGCATGGACGATCTCGCCATGGCGGGAGTGGGCGCCGAATATGTCGCCGGACGCCGGGCCGAGGTCTCGATCTCTGCGGGGGCCAGCCATGATGGCGACCGGACCGGCCATTTCGGCGAGGTGACGTTCTCGGCCTATCCGCTCGGCCGCCTGTCTCTCGATGCCAGCCTCTATCGAAGTTTCGGGGATTTCGCCGACCTCGCCTTTGGCGTCGATCGCACGACCGAGACCGCGAGCGAAGCCCTGCATCCGCCAAGCGCCCGTGATCTGGTCAGCCTGGGGTATCGAGGCACCGGTCACTCCTTGGGGCTGAACTACATCCGCCTCGAACAGGAGGGGCGGCGCCATCGGCTTGCCAGCCTGAGCTACGCGAGGGCCTTCGACCGGGTCGGCGGGACGTTGACCCTCAGCGGTGGTCACGATTTCGAGCAGGACGAAGACCGTTTCGCCGTGCTCTTCAGCCTGACCAAAGGGCGCCGGACGCGCCAATTCCACCTAGACCATGAGGGCCGAAGCCGCCTGCACGCGTCACGCGCGATAGATGAGCGGCCGGGTGCCACGGGCTATGCCGTGCAGGCGACACGCGACGGCGAAGCCTTGCGGGTTGGCGGACAGGTGGAAAGGGAAACCCGCTTCGGCCGCGCCACGGGACAGATCGCATCCGGTTCCGGTTTCGCCTCTTCGGAAATCGCCTTTCGAGGGGCGATCGCGGTGTTGGATCGCCGTCTGGCGGCCGGACGGCAGATCCACGATTCCTTCGCGGTGGTCGATGCGGGCCGGGCCGGTCTGCCGATACGCCTTCAGAACCGGGAGGTCGCCCGCACGGGGCCGGGTGGCCACGCTCTCGTTTCGGGGCTGACGTCGTACCACGTCAACAGCCTCTCGATGGATGTCGACGATCTGCCGGGCGATACGCTCTGGAGTTCGACCGCGACCGAAATCGTGCCCGCGAGGCGCAGCGGCATTGCGGTCGATTTCGGTATTTCCGACGTCACCCGGTCGCGTCTCGTCACCTTGGTCGATGCCACGGGTGCGCCTCTCGCCCTTGGCACGCCGGTCCGAATTGATGGCAGGCCGAATGCTTTTGCCATCGGCTATGACGGGCAGGTGCTGTTGCAGGACACCGCGCCGGGTTCGACGGTAGAGGCCGCGCAAGGCGCGCAGGTCTGTCGCGCCACGCTTCCGCCAGCCTCGATGATGTTGGAGCCTTTGCCATGCCTTTGATCCGGGCGGCCCTGTGCGCCCTCATCGTCGTCCTGTCGATCGGCTTCCCCGATCGGGCCCCTGCGCAAATGGAGATGATGTCGAACTGCACCGCCACGATGACGGATATCGCCTTCGGCTCGGTCAGCCTGCGCGCGGGCGTGACGAACCAAAGCTCGGGCAGCTTGACGATCTCATGTGCCCAATTGCTGTCGAACGTCGGCATCTGCGTGCGGTTCGGTCCCGGAAGCGGCGGCGCCGCGACCCAGAACGCGCCGCGCTACATGCGCCGCGCCGACGGGGCGGCGATCAGCTATGACATGCGTCTGGGCGCCGATGCCGCCAGCAGCCGGAACGAAGTCTTCGTGCGGCTGGGGTCGCTATTGGGGACGCGGACGACCCTGCCGGTTCTGGCCTGGATCACCTCCACCGGCGCGTCGACCGGCACGGGAGACTACGCCTCCACCTTCTCGTCGCAGGCCGATATCAGGCTCGACTACCCCGTGGCCTCATGCGCGGAAATCGGCAGGACCGTCAAGACGATCCCCCAGTTTTCCGTGCGCGCCAGCGTCAGGTCCCTTTGCGAGGTTGCGGGCGCCACGCTCGATTTCGGTCGGATCAATCCCGGTACCACGGGTCCGATCGACGCCGCGGCTCAGCTCGGCGTGAGGTGCACCGCCGATACGCCATACGCGATCCGATTGGGCCCCGGGCTGGGCATAGGGGCCAGCGGGCCTGCCGACCGCCGCCTGACCGGACCGCTGGGACAGCTGAGATACGGCCTTTATCAGGACGCCGGCCGTTCGCGCCCTTGGGGGGACCAGCCCGGCAGCGATGTCCGGGCGACCGGAACGGCCGCCACCAGCGCCGTGACCGTCTATGGCCGCATCTTCGCCGGTCAGGCAATGCATGCCGGGCAATACGAGGATTCCGTGCTTGTCACGATCGAGTATTGAACGCTGACGGCAGAGTTCGGGGAGCCTAATCCGCACCCATACCGGCCAAGAGGACAAAGCACCCTACGGAAAGGCCTGACACACGGACGCGTTCGACCATATGATCGTAGCAACGGCCTCGGCCCGCAAGACCGGGGCTGCCCACACTTGATATGACTGCCCCGCTTGATGCTTCAACGATTGCGCGGCCCGGCACCGGGGCGCATACATCGGTCCTACTCGAAACCGTCGGAAGCCGTCATGACCCACCTTCTCCATCGCTCCACGCGCCTTCAGCCCCGCCGGGCCGTCGCGGCACGTGGCCTGACCATCACGGACAGCGAGGGGCGCGACTACATCGACGCCTGCGGCGGCGCCGCCGTTTCCTGCCTCGGCCATGGCCATCCCGATGTGATCGCCGCCCTGCACGAGCAGGCCGACACCCTCGCCTATGCCCATACCGGCTTCTTCACCACCGAGGCGGCCGAGCGGCTCGGTGATCGGCTGGTGGCCGACGCGCCCGAGGGCATCGGCCACGCCTATCTCGTCTCCGGCGGCTCCGAGGCGGTCGAGGCGGCGCTGAAGCTCGCGCGGCAATACGCGACCGAGCGCGGCGAAGACGGGCGTCGCCACGTGATCGCCCGGCGCCAGAGCTACCATGGCAACACGCTGGGCGCGCTGGCGACGGGCGGCAACGAATGGCGACGCGCGCAGTTCAAGCCGCTCCTGATGGAGACGCACCACATCGCCCCCTGCTTTGCCTATCGCGAGCAGCGCGAGGCCGAGAGCGACGCCGATTACGCCGCGCGCGCGGCGGGCGAGTTGGAGACGAAGATTCAGGAACTCGGCCCCGAGACCGTTCTGGCTTTCGTGGCCGAGCCGGTGGTGGGTGCCACGGCGGGGGCAGTGCCACCGGTGGGCGATTACTTCAGGCGCATCCGGGAGATCTGCGACCGGCACGGCGTTCTTTTGGTCCTCGACGAGGTGATGTGCGGCATGGGCCGCACCGGCACGCTGCATGCCTGCGAGCAGGAGGGCATCTCGCCCGACCTGATGACCGTGGCCAAGGGACTTGGCGGCGGCTACCAGCCGATCGGCGCGGTGTTGCTGAGCGAAAGGATCTACGACGCCATCTCGAACGGGTCGGGCTTCTTCCAGCACGGTCACACCTATATGGGCCACCCGATGGCGGCGGCTGCGGCGCTGGCGGTGCAGGAGGTGATCGCACGCGACGACCTTCTTGCCAATGTGCGCGAGATGGGCGCGCATCTGCGCGCGCGGCTGAAGGAGACCTTCGGCCGCCACGCCCATGTCGGCGACGTTCGGGGCAGGGGGCTGTTTCAGGCGATCGAACTGGTGGCCGACCGCGAGACCAAGGACCCCTTCGACCCCGCTCTCAAGCTGCATGCCCGGATCAAGGCGGCGGCGATGGAGCGCGGGCTCATGGTCTATCCGATGGGCGGCACGATCGACGGGGCGCGCGGCGACCACGTGTTGCTGGCGCCGCCCTTCATCGTGGAGCGCGAGGACATCGACCGCATCGTCGAGCGTCTGGCCGAGGCCGTGGATGCGGGCCTGGGAGAGGTCGCATGACGGCGCCGACGCCGCTCTCGGATGCCGAATGGCCCGGCGGGATCGCCGACATGCTGCCCGGCTTCGCGGGCCGGCTCGACATCTACCGGGTGATGGCGCATCACCCGGCCCTCTTGCGGGCATGGTCCGACTTGCGACAGCATGTGGTGGTCGACACGGCACTCGGGGCGGAGTTCAGTGAGGTGGTGATCCTGCGCACCGGGCTTCGCCACGGATCGGACTACGAATGGGGCCACCATGTCAGCCGCGCTCGCAAGCTCGGCATGGAGGAGGCGCGCATCGCCTCGATCAAGGGGCCGCTCGACGCCATGTCCGAGGCCGACGCGGTGCTCGCGGGCGCGGTGGACGAGCTGTTGGAGGCGTCGCGTCTGTCGCGCGCCCGGCAGGCCGATCTGGAAGCTTTGGTCGGTCGCGCGGGCATGTTCGATCTGATGGCAACGGTGGGCTTCTATACGGTGCTGGCTTTCATCGCCAACACGGCCGAATTGCCCCTTGACGCCAACATTCTGGCAGAATTGGAGAAAACGCCCGCGCCGTAACCCGTTGACACCGGTGCAGTGTTGACTTTCACAGGCGGGAGATCACGCTTAGGCGAGCCAATCGCCAAGGCGACCAACGAAAATCAAGAGACTTAAGGGAGAGAGCCTATGAAGACCTATCTCGTCGGAGCCGCGACCGCACTGACCCTTGCCGCAAGCGGTGCCGCCGCGCAGGAGGGCCAGAAGTTCATCTCGATCGGCACCGGTGGCGTCACGGGCGTCTACTACCCGACCGGCGGCGCGATCTGTCGCCTCGTGAACCGGGGCCGCGCCGATCACGGCATCCGCTGCGGCGTCGAATCGACCGGCGGTTCGGTCTACAACATCAACGCCGTGCGCTCGGGCGAGCTTGAGTTCGGCGTGGCCCAGTCCGACTGGCAGTTCCACGCGATCGAAGGCACCTCGCAGTTCGAGGAGCAGGGCGCGTTCGAGGACCTGCGCGCGGTGTTCTCGGTCCACCCCGAGCCCTTCACCGTCGTGGCGCGCGCCGATGCCGGGATCGAGACCTTCGAGGACCTCAAGGGCAAGCGCGTCAATGTCGGCAACCCCGGCTCGGGCCAGCGCGGCACCATGGAGGTGCTGATGGAGGCCATGGGCTGGACCATGGACGACTTCCAGCTCACCTCCGAGCTGCAGGCCGCCGAGCAGTCCCAGGCGCTGTGCGACAACAACATCGACGCGATGGTCTACACCGTCGGCCACCCGTCGGGCTCGATCCAGGAAGCGACCACCGCCTGCGACGCGGTGCTGGTCGAGGTCTCGGGCGAGGCCGTCGACAAGCTGGTCGAGGACAACCCCTACTACCGCACCGCCACCATTCCGGGCGGCATGTATCGCGGCAATGACGAGGACGTCTCGACCTTCGGCGTCGGCGCGACCTTCATCTCCTCGGCCACCGTGCCCGAGGACGTGGTCTACGAGACCGTGAAGGCGGTGTTCGAGAACTTCGACCAGTTCAAGAGCCTGCACCCGGCCTTCGCCAGCCTGACCCAGGAAGAGATGGTCGCCGACGGTCTCTCCGCACCGCTGCATGCGGGTGCCGAGAAGTACTACCGCGAAGCCGGGCTGCTCAGCGAGTAAGCCCCACGCCCCGCGAGATGACCGGCCGGGGCGCGCATGGACCGCGCGCCCCGGCCTTTCCCGTCCCGAAGGACGGGCCTGATACCGCCACAGCATGAGGGGACGCGTCCGATGGCCGACCAGCGCGAGGACCGGGACGACCGGCAATATTCGGACGACGATCTTCAGGACCTTGTCACCAGTTCGGATTCGGGCGCGCGCGCGCCGACCAGCCGCGCCACGGCGATGCTGATCGCGGGCACGGCGATGGTCTGGTCGCTGTTCCAGCTCTGGATCGCGCAGCCGCAGCTGTGGTTCGGCGCCTACCTGCCGGTGCTCAACTCCTCGCAGACCCGGCCGATCCACCTGATGTTCGCGATCTTCCTCGCCTTTCTGGCCTACCCGGCCTTCAAGTCGAGCCCGCGCGAACGCATCCCGCTGATCGACTGGGGCCTCGCCCTCGTCGGCGCCTTCTGCGCCTTCTACGTCTTCTGGTTTTCCGACCATCTCGCGATGACCGCGCGCTCGGGCCTGCCGACGCAGACGCAGGTCATCATCGGCTCGGTCGGTCTCCTCGTGCTGCTCGAGGCCTCGCGCCGGGCGCTGGGGCCCGCGCTGACCGTCGTCGGCGGGTTGTTCCTGCTCTATGCGTGGTTCGGGACCGGCTGGCTGATCCCCGACCTGATCGAGCATGAGGGCCTCTCCTTCACCTCGCTGATCAACGCGCAATGGCTCGACACGGCGGGCGTCTTCGGCATCCCGCTCGGGGTCTCGACCGCCTTCGTCTTCCTCTTCGTGCTGTTCGGCTCGCTCCTCGACAAGGCGGGCGCCGGCAACTACTTCATCCAGCTCGCCTTCGCGGGGCTGGGGCATCTGCGCGGTGGTCCTGCCAAGGCGGCCGTGGTCGGCTCGGCCATGACCGGTCTCATCTCCGGCTCGTCGATCGCCAACGTGGTCACCACCGGCACCTTCACCATTCCGCTGATGAAGCGGGTGGGCTTCTCCAAGGAGCAGGCCGGCGCGGTCGAGGTGGCCTCCTCGGTCAACGGCCAGATCATGCCGCCGGTGATGGGCGCCGCCGCCTTTTTGATGGTCGAGTTCATCGGCATCTCCTATCTGGAGGTGATCAAGCACGCCTTCATCCCGGCGGTGATCTCCTACATCGCTCTGGTCTACATCGTGCATCTCGAGGCGCTGAAGCGCGAGATGCCCGCGCTTGGCCAAAGCAAGAGCTTCGCCGGGATGATCGTGAAATTCCTGCTCGGCTTCGCCGTCGGCGGCATCGCCTTCACGGCGCTGATCTACGGCGTCGACGCGCTCGAGGCGGCGCTGCCGTCCCTCGCCGCACCGGTGATGATGGTGGTACTGGGTCTGCTATATCTCGGTCTCGTCTGGGTCGCGGCCAAGCGTCCCGACCTCGCGATGGATGACCCCTCGGACGAGGAGATCAAGCTGCCCACCGTGGGCGAGGTCTATGCCACCGGCCTGCACTACGTGCTGCCGATCATCGTTCTGGTCTGGTTCTTGATGGTGGAGCGGCAGAGCCCGGCCAAATCGGCCTTCTACGCCACCTGCCTGATGCTCTTCATCATCGTCACCCAGCGCCCGCTCAAGGCGATGTTCCGCGGCCGGGGAAGCCAGATCGCGCATGAGTTCGGCGCGGGCTTGCACGACCTGCGCGACGGCCTCGTTGCGGGCGCGCGCAACATGATCGGCATCGGCGTCGCCACGGCGGCCGCGGGCATCATCGTCGCCACCGTCACCAAGACGCCGATCGGCACCGAGCTCGCCGGCCTCGTCGAGCAGCTTTCGGGCGGCATCCTGATCCTGATGCTGATCTTCGTGGGACTGTTCTCGCTGATCCTCGGCATGGGCCTGCCGACCACGGCGAACTATATCGTGGTGTCGTCGCTGATGGCCTCGGTGGTGGTGAATCTGGGCGCGCAGGAGGGGCTGATCGTGCCGCTGATCGCGGCGCATCTCTTCGTGTTCTACTTCGGGATCATGGCCGACGTGACGCCGCCCGTGGGGCTGGCCTCCTTCGCCGCCGCCGCCGTGTCGGGCGGCGATCCGATCAAGACGGGCTTCACCGCCTTCTTCTACTCGCTGCGCACCGTCGCGCTGCCCTTCCTGTTCATCTACAACCCGGCGCTGATCCTCTATGGCATCGATCTGGGCACGTGGTTCGGCATCGGGCAGGCGGTGTTCATCTTCGTGGTGGCGACCTTCGCCATGCTGCTCTTCGCCGCCGCGACGCAGGGCTATTTCCTCGCGCCGTCGAAGATCCACGAATCCGCGGCACTCCTTCTCGTGGCCTTCACGCTCTTCGTGCCGGGTTTCTGGCTGAACCAGCTGCAGAGCCCGTTCCAGAGCTACGCGCCCGCGCAGTTCGAGACGGCGGTGGCCGAGGCCAATGCGGGCGACACGCTGCGTCTCAAGATCGAAGGGCCCGACTTCACCTCGGGCGAGATCACCGAGACGACGCTCGTGATGGACATCGAGGGCGATGGCGGGGCCGCCGAGCGGATTGACGCCTCCGGCCTGCTGCTTTTCCCGGAGGGCGACGTGGTGCGGCTCGACGAGCCGATGTTCGGCACATCGGCGGCCGAGAAGCTCGGCAATTTCGATTTCTACTCGGACACGCCGGTGCAGATCTCGCAGGTGCAGGCACCGCGCGAGCGGATCACGAAATACGTGTTCTATATCCCGGCGCTGCTGCTTTTGGGCGTGGTGGTGCTGCTGCAGCGCCGCCGCCAGACCGTACCCGCCTTCTGAGGGCCTGCCTTTGCGAAGGCCCAAACGGGATCGGCAGGGCCGCCATTGCACGCGGCCCTGCCAGTCCGAACCGGTCGGGCTGTCAGGGAGGGTCGCCGGCCTTCGCTCGTAAAAGCCGATGGCGCAGATCGATCACGAGTTTGAGCGTGGCGGCAAGGACCAGCGCGCAGAGCACCGCTTTCGAGGCCATGCCCATCGTCCCCTCGATCAGCAGCGCGTGCACCACGCTGCCCAGCACGATCACTACCCCGAGCGTCGTGTGCCCGAGGCGCCACTGCGTTGGGCGAAGGCGCAGCTTGTGCCTCAGGACCACCAGTATCGCGGAGGCGAAAACGCCCCACATGGCGATGACGCCCCAGGCGGAGAACGGTGTGGGCGACGCGAATAGCAACGCGTCGATCACATCGGGCGGGCTGGTGACCCATAGCCCTGCAACATGCAAAACGACCGCCGCGACCAGCGTCCCCCCGATCCAGCCGTGAACACGCCGTTCGCGCGTAGCGGACAGGCCGGGAAGGTATCCTCCTGCCAGAAGCGGCTGAAGCAGCAGCAGCACCATCGCGACCACACCCGCGAAGCCCGCCGCGATGTAGGCCGGATCGCGCCAAGCAAGCAGCGGGCTCGTCGCGGCCACGGCGACCGGCACCCCGGCGACCATCACGAGCGCCCCCCAGATCAGGATCGCGCGCAGGACCGGCAAGCCGCTCAGACGGGCCGAAGCACGAAATGCGCGCTCAGGCTGGTGTCTTTGGCGCTCGGCATCACCGGCCGCAAGAACACCGTCTCGAAATCGGCGTCGTCATAGGCAAGGTGGCCGTGCGGCTGGCCGAAAGCCGGGACGATCTGCGGCATTTCGAGCCGGAACGCGCCATCGGCATCGGTCAGCGTCGCGCCGTGGCTATGGGGGTCGCGCTCGTGCCCCTCGGTCGTGTGCGCCCAGATCTGTATGCGCACGCTCCGAAGCGGGGCGCCGTCGCCCGCGCGCCGCACAGTGCCCGCCATCCAGAACCCGCCGCCGCCGATCCGACCGACGATCGGTGCGCCCGGCAGGTAGTTGTTGGAACCGCCGCGCATGCTGCGCGTCGGAGCGAGGCCTTGTGCATAAGCGGGCAAGAGAAGCCCGGAGGCACCGGTCGCCAGCGCCGCTGCGGCCGTGGTCGTGCCGGCGATGAGAAATCCGCGTCGGTTGGGTCGGTCAGGGAACATGTCGGTCCCTCCTGTGTCGCTTGTCGAAAGCCGGCGCTGGCATGTCGAGACGGTCGAGGCCATGCGCGCGAACCTCATTTTCGTTCATATCAAATTACGGACGGGCAAGGGATACCACAGACGCCACATCCACGGCTTCGTGAAGGTCATCGCTTTTCAAGCGAGCGGCACGGCCCGATCCGGAAGACGGCTCGAGCGCCAAATTTTCGATGAAGGACGAATGTCCTGTACCATCGTTTCCACCGCTGGCCTCATCGTTCCAAGTATATGTTTCCCCTACGGTCTGTCAGATAACGGGCTGCTGCCGACGAGTGTTTAGTTTCTGCGTGTTCATGAAAGGATCACGCGCATGTCGGAAATGGCCGTCAAGGAATTCGGGCGCCTGATGCGGGGCGATCCGGGACGGGGTGTCTCCTTCGGGGCGAACGACCTGTCGCCAAAAGGTCGATCTGGCGTTTGCACGTCAGGTTCCCGTGCCGGACGACACAGCTTGAAACCCTCCCCCCCGATCTACTTGATGTCCTGGTCGAGCATGCGCCCGAACCGCCCCGTAGGCGCAGCCGAAACGATGATCCGGAGAACGAGACATGACAATTCGCAAGATGACACCGCTTTCGGCATCGCTGCTGCTGCTGACACCCGGCATGGCCCTGTCCAACCCCGACCCCGCGCAGTTCGCGCCCACGGCCTTCACCCAAGAGCCCGAGATCGTCGACTGCACGCTCGAGGATGGCAGCGAGGCGAAGTGCTACGAATTCACCGCCGCCTACAAGCCCGAGGCGTTGGAAATCGGGCCGTTCTGCCCGACCAATCTCGACGAGAGCGGCGGCGTCTGGGACTGGGATGGCGAAGCGGCGGGGCTCTACCGGCTCGACCGCGCCTTCTTCGAGATGCTGGCCGATCAGGGCTACAGGTTCTACGACGAAAATGGCGACGTCGCGATCAGCGACCCCGGTTCGGGCGCGCGGCCCGATGTCGATCATGCCTGCCTGATGGCGACGCAGGACGAAAGCGTGGTCATCACCATGCGCCTGCCGGTGGAGCCGGTCATGGCCGAGAGCCCGACCGATCTGGGCACCGTGGCCAAGGTCGGCGTCGCGCTCGACGGGGTGCCGATCTTTGCCGACGCGCCCTCGGTGCTCGACACCGGCCACCTGCCCGCGCTAGACGTTTGCGGCGGTCACATCGATCCGGGCGGCTGGTATCACTGGCACGCGACCGCCTCGGATATCGAGACGGTCTACGAGACCGAGGGCGTTCTGGCCGATTGCGCGCAGGAACAGGACAAGAGCGCTCTGTTCGGCTATGCCTTCGACGGGTTTCCCATGTTCGGCAGCGTCGAGGCGGATGGCAGCGCGCCCGAGGCGCTGGATGAGTGCGGCGGCCATCTCGGCATGACGGCGCAGGGCGAGAGCTATCACTACCATGCCTCCGAAAGCTTCCCGAACCTGCCCGCCTGCCTCGTCGGCACGATGGCCGAAGACAACTTCTCGACCACCGCGGATCAGGGCATCGGTGCCGCAGAGATGCGCGGCGGCGGCGGGCCGGCCGGTGGCATGCCCCCGGGCTTCGAAGAGGCCGCCACCACGCTGGGGATCAGCGCCGAGACATTGATGAAGGCCATGACCGACGCGGGCGGACGCGAGGCCGATCTGGCTGAAGTCGCACAGGCGCTCGGCATCGAGGAAGAGGCCTTGCGCGCGGCATTGCCCACGCCCGGCGGGCAATGACCGGCAACAAGAGGAGAGAGCCCGTGACCATCAGGACCACGTGCGTCTTTGCCGCGCTGGCCAGCCTTCCGACCATCGGCGTGGCGCAGGAAAATGATGATCGCCTGCAGAACATTGCGCATTTCTTCGAGGGCGCGGATGTCGTCTCCGGCCCCGAGATCGTCGAATGCACCTTGTCGGAGGGGGCCAAAGCGGACTGCTTCTCGATCACCCTCACCGCAGCTCCGCAGGGCCATGCGCCGGGGCCATGGTGCCCGACGACCGTGAGCGACGGCGCGGAGGCGGGCGGCATCTGGTTTCTCGACGGGGAGACCGTCGACGTGGATGGCGATTTCATCACCCGCCTGTCGGAGATCTACGGCGACAGCAATTGGCAGCTTTTCGATCCCGACACCGGTAAGGTGCGCTATACCGGCACACTCGAGGACTGCGAGGCGGCGGCGCGCCCGGATGTCGACCCGGCCTATCAGAACTATTGCGTGCAATGCCTGCCCGAGACGCTGCCCGAGACGCCTGCGATGACCTATGTCATCCCGCTGGAGCCGGTCGCGGCCGAAGCGGCGGGTCGCACCGGGCAGAACGGCTCGGGCCTTGCCCATAACGGCGTGCGTCTCGACGGGCCGGCCCCTGTCGACGCGATCCTCGGGGCCTATACCATCGCGCCCTTCGACGATTGTGGCGGGCATGTGAACCCGCATGTCGGCTATCATTACCACGCGGTCACCGATTGCCTCGACGGCGTGGCGCAGACGGACGGGGCCGGGGATCACGGCGCGCGGATCGGCATCGCCATGGATGGCCACGCGATCCGGCCGCATCTGATGGCGGATGGATCGGCGCCTGCGGACCTCGATCAGTGCAATGGCCATGCGGATGAAACGGACGGCTATCACTATCACGCCGGCGCGCCGGGATCGAACGCGATCCTTGGTTGTCTGACCGCGCAGGCGGGCTGCACCTTGAACGATGCGGAAGGCACATGCGACGCCTCCGCGCAAGGGCGCGGCCCCGGTGGACCCGGTGGGCAAGGCGGGCCGGAGGCGGACCAGTAGAACGACACCCAAGCAGGAGAAAACCAATGACCAGAATCTTGATGTTTCCCCTCGTGCTTCTGACCGGCCTCGGCACGGCCGCCACCGCCCAAGACGCGGATATGAGCTTCTTCATCACCAGCGAGAACCCCGGGCAAGGCGCCGATCTGGGCGGTCTGGAGGGGGCGGATGCGCATTGCACTGCGCTCGCCGAGGCGGTGGGTGTCACCGGCAGGACATGGGCTGCCTATCTTTCCTCCAGCGCCGAGGATGCCCGCGACCGGATCGGGACAGGCCCTTGGGTGAATGCCCAAGGTGTCACGGTGGCCGCCGATGTGGACGAGCTGCATAGCGAGGCCAACGATCTGGGCAAGGAGACCTCGCTCAGCGAAACCGGCGCGGTCATCAACGGGCGTGGCGACGAGCCGAACCGGCACGACATCCTGACCGGCTCGACCGCCGATGGCAGGCTCGCGGGCAAGGCTTGTTCGGACTGGACCAGCAGCGGCGAAGGCTCGGCCATGGTCGGGCATCACGACCGCATCGGTGGCGGCGACGCGCCGACGTCTTGGAACGCGGCTCATGCGTCACGCGGATGCAGCCTGCCGGACCTGCAGGGCACGGGCGGCGATGGTTTGTTCTACTGCTTCGCGGTGAACTGAGGATACCGCCCACTGGCGCGGCGGGGGGTGTTGCCCGCCGCGCGCCGTACCGCCACCCCGAACCCCCGGCTGCCCGACCGGAGGAACAGCCGTGACATCACCCGCAGGCCCCGTCTGCCCGCCGTGATCGGCCTGCGCCTTCTCCTTGTGCCGAGCGCATCCGCGCCGTCCCTCGACACCGTGTCACAGCGCAGCGGCAAAGATACCCGCGAGGAAGAGCGTCTCGGCTGCGATGAGCGCGATGGCCACGCCGCCGACCTGCAGCACGGTGGCAAGAGAGGTTTTCATCCCCACCGCCGCGATCGCGATCAGCAGCGCCCAGCCCGAGGCGTCGGCCAAGAGATCCGCCAGAATGGCCGGGACGAAACCGGCGGAGTTCAGAGCCGCCAGAGCGAGAAACCCGAGCACGAAGCCCGGGATCAGCGGTGGCCTGCGACCTTCGGCACTCTCGCCCAGGCCGCGTGCTCGGATCGCCAGAGAGAACAGCAATACGACAGGCGCGAGCAGGGTGACGCGGATCAGCTTGACCAGCGTCGCGGTCTCGCCCGCTTCGGGCGAGATCGAGAAACCCGCGCCGACGACCTGTGCCACGTCGTGGATCGTGGCCCCGAGGAAGACGCCAGTGGTGCGCGTGTCGAAGCCGAACCAGTTGGTCAGCAGCGGATAGGCGATCATCGCCAGCGTCGACAGCACGGTGACGCCGAGGACCGTAAAGCTCAGATCCGTCTCGGAGGTCTCGTCGCGCGGCAGCACGGCGGCGATGGCCATGGCGGCCGAGGCGCCGCAGATCGCCACCGCGCCCCCCGTCAGCAGGCCGAAGCGCCAACCCTTGCCGAGCGCGCGGCCCGCGAGAAAGCCGAAACAGATCGTCGCAGCCACCGCCGCCACGATAAGACCGATCAACCCCGCCCCGAGATCGAGCAGCAGTTCGACCGAGATCCGCGCGCCCAGGAGTACCACGCCGAGACGCAGCACCTGCCGGGCCGTGAAGCCGATGCCCTCGACGCAGCGCCCCTCGAGCGACAGGAACTGCAGCGCCATCCCCAAGAGCAGCGCCATGAGCATCGCCGGCGCACCATAATGCTCGGAGATGAACTGGGCCGCCACGGCGACCACGGCGGCGACGGTGAAACCGGGCAGCAGCACGGGCAGGCGCAGCACCGGCGCGCGTAGCCAGGCTGGCGCGATCGCATCGACGAACATCGGGAAATCCTTCGGCAGAGAAGGCGCCCCGACCGGGCCGGGCCGGGCCGGGGCACCGGGGGGAGGACCTAGCCCGCGACCTTGGCGGAGGCGGGGCTGGGCTCGGTCACGGCGTAGCGGGTCAGGCGGATGTCGGCAGCGCGGGCATGGCCCTCCATCCCCTCGACCCGGCTGATCCGGGCGGTCGCCCCGCCAAGCCGGCGCGAAGCGGCGCGGTCGGCACGCTGCCAGGTCACGGTCTTCATGAACTTGTGCACCGAAAGACCGCCGGTATAGCGCGCGGCCCCCGAGGTCGGCAGCACGTGGTTCGGCCCCGACGCCTTGTCGCCGTAAGCCACGGTGGTCTCTTCGCCCAGAAACAGCGAGCCATAGGCGCGCAGCCGGTTCAGCCACCAGTCGAGATCGGCAGCCTGCACGTGGAGGTGTTCAGGCGCGTAATCGTCGGCAATTTGCGCCATCGCCTCGCGGCTGTCGCAGAGCATCACCTCGGCGAAATCGGCCCATGCGGCGCGGGCGCTCGAGGCGTTGGGCTCGGGCAGCGCGTCGATCAGGCCGGGTACGATCTCCATGACCTTTTCGGCCAAGGCGCGGTCGGTGGTTGCAAGCCACACCGGAGAGTTCCAGCCATGCTCGGCCTGGCTCACCAGATCGACGGCGACGATCTCGGGATCGGCGGTCTCGTCGGCCAGCACCATGCTGTCAGTGGGGCCCGCGAACATGTCGATGCCGATTTCGCCGAACAGGATGCGCTTGGCCTCGGCCACGTATTGGTTGCCGGGACCGACGAGGATGTCGGCGCGCGGCAGGCCATAGAGCCCGTCGGCCATCGCCGCCACGCCCTGCACGCCGCCCAGATTGAGGATCGCGTCGGCGCCGCAGAGATCCATGGCGAAGAGGATCGCCGCCGGGATGCCCTCGCCCGGACGGGTGGGCGAGCAGGCGGTGATGTGACCGACACCCGCCACCTTGGCGGTGGTGATGGTCATGAGCGCCGAGGCGATGTGGCTGTAGCGCCCGCCCGGCACGTAGCAGCCCGCCGCCGAGATCGGGATCTGTCGCTGCCCGGCGATCAGCCCGGGCAGGATCTCGACCTCGCAGTCCTGCACTGTCCGCATCTGCGCCTCGGCGAAGCGGCGGATGTTGGCATGGGCGAAGCGGATGTCCTCCTTGAGGCTTTCGGGGAGCCGATCGGCGGCGGCGCGGCGGGTCTCGGCATCAACCAGCACCGGGCCGTCCCAGCGGTCGAGGTCGCGGGCATAGGCCTCGACCCGGGCCTCGCCGCCCGACTTGATCTCCGCCAGCATGGCGCTGACGGCGGCGCGGGTATCGGCCTGGTCGCTCTCGGCGTGGCGCTTGGCGGTCTTGAGATGGGTCACGGTCATGTCGGGTCTCACATCTTGCCTTTCCAGGGAATGACCTTGCGTTCGATCCAGCGCATGAGCAGGTCGAAGGCATAGGCGATCGCGGCGATCACGATGATCCCCATGATCACGGTGGGGGTCTGCAGGAACTGGCTGGCCGACAGCACCATGTAGCCAAGCCCCTTGGTCGCGGCGACCATCTCGGCGGCGACCAGCGTGGTCCAGCCGAAGCCGACGCCGACGCGCATCGCGGTCAGGATCTCGGGCAGGGCCGAGGGCAGGATCACGTGGCGCATCACCTGCCAGCGCGAGGCGCCGAAGCTGTAGGCGGCGTGGATCTGCTCGATCGCGGCGGACCGCACCCCGGCACGGGCGCCGAGCGCGACCGGCGCGAAGACCGACAGGAAAATCAGCAGCACCTTGGAGGTCTCGCCGATGCCGAACCAGATGATCATCAGGGGCAGGTAGGCCAGCGGCGGGATGGGGCGGTAGAACTCGATCGGCGGATCGAACAACCCGCGCATCACCGGGCTCATCCCCATGGCGAGGCCGAGCGGGATGCCCACGGCGCAGGCCAGAAGGAAGGCGCCGAAGACCCGCGCGGTCGAAACCGCGACGTGTTCGAGCAGCGAGGTGTTGGTAAAGCCGTTCTGCCAGACGTCCATGAATTTGGCGACGATGGCCTGCGGGCTCGGCACGAAGAGCGGCTTGACCAGACCCAGCGCCGTCACCGCCCACCAAACGAAGAGCAGGAACAGGATCGAGGCGACCGAGAGCCAGGCGGTGTCGCCCTGTCCGGGAACGCCGTAGGTTTCGCCGGGCTTGGTGGGACGGCTGCGCGCGAACCACGCGAAGACGCCGCTGCGCGGGTTGATGCGGGCCTTTTCGGCGACGCTCGGGCGGTGCTTCACGGTCTCGATCATGCCGCTTCCTCCTCGTCGGCGAAGATGATGCCGAGCACCTCCTCGCGCAGCTGGATGAATTCGGGGGAGGCCTTGACCTGCCGCGCCGGTTCGCCCGCGAGCACGCGGCGCGAGAAGGGCAGATCGAAGCGATGCGAAATGCGGCCCGGGCGGGGCGACATCACGATCAACTTGGTCCCCATGAACAGCGCCTCCTCGACGCTGTGGGTGATGAAGAAGACGGATTTGCCGGTGTCGTTCCAGATCCTGAGGATCAGCTCCTGCGCCTTTTCGCGGGTCAGCGCGTCGAGTGCGCCCAAAGGTTCGTCCATCAGAAGCACCCTTGGGTCGCAGGTCAGGGCGCGGGCGATGCCGACGCGCTGCTGCATGCCGCCGGAGAGCCGGTAGACGGGCGATTTCTGGAACCCGTCGAGGCCCAGAAGCCTCACATATTCCTCGGCGATGGCGAGGCGCTTGGCCTCGGCCACGCCCTGCATCTTGAGCCCGAAGGCCACGTTCTCGATCACGTTGAGCCAAGGCAGCAGCGCGTGTTTCTGGAACACGACCGAGCGGTCGGCACCGGGGCCGGTCACGGGGCGGCCATCGAGCAGGATCTCGCCCGAGCTGGGCGAGAGAAAGCCCGCGATCAGGTTCAAAAGCGTGGATTTGCCGCAGCCGGACGCGCCGAGCGCCACCACGAAATCGCCCTCGGCGATGGCCAGGTCGATGCCGCGCAGCGCCTCGACCGGCGGCCGACCCTCGGCTGCGGGAAACACCACGGAGGCAGAATTGATGTTCAGTCCCATTGGACCACTCCTCGTCGGGGTCTGGAGGCCCCGGCCCCCGCGCGGGGGCCGGGGGCGCGGCATCACTGCGTCGCGGCGGAGCCGATCTCGGTGTTGACGAAGCCCGAGTAGTCCTCGGCCACCTGGTCGATGCGACCGGCTTCGTTGAGGAACTCGGCGGTGTCGCGCATCGTCTCATGCGCGCTGCCGAGCCAGGTTTCGCCCAGCTGCTCGGAGAGCGGCACGAAGGTGAAGCCCTCGAGGATCGTCGGGACCTGCTGCGCATCGGCACCGGTCTCGGCGGCGATGCTCTGCACCGGCGCGCTGTCTGCGGTCCAGGCCGCCGGGTCGGCGAGATAGGCGGCGTTGGCCTCGTCCATCGTCTTGGCGAAGGCGGCGACGGCCTCGGCGTTCTCGGCGGCGAATTCGGCGCTCACCACCCAGGCGTCGAAGGTCGGAAAGCCCCACTCGGCGGTCTCGGCCGAGGTGGCGAGGCGGGTGCCGGTTTCGAGGATCTGGTTCTGGACGGGCTGCCAGATGAAGGCGGCGTCGATCGCGCCTTGCTCCCAAGCGGCGGCGATCTGGTCGGGCGGCATGTTGAGAAGCGTGAGATCCGAGGCTTCGATCCCGGCATGATCGAGCGCGCCCATCAGCGAGAAATGCGCAGTCGAGCCGACGGGCACCGCGACCCGCTTGCCCGTGAGATCCTCCAGCGTCTCGATCTCGCTGCCGTCGCGGGCGATCAGGCTCTCGGCCGAGCCCAGCACCTGCGCCAGCATGAACATCTCCAACTCGACGCCTTGGCTGGTGGCGATGGCGAGCGGCGAGGAGCCCAGCTCGGCGAGCTTGATGTCGCCGGAGGCCATGGCCGCGATCACCTCGGAGCCCGAGCCGAACTTGCGCCATTCGATGTCCCAGCCGGTGGCGGCGTCGAACTTGCCTTCGGCGCGGGCGACCTGCATCGGCGTGGGGTTGCCGAAGTGGCCGATCGTCACGGTCTCTGCCAGCGCCGATCCGGCGGCCAGAAAGGTGGTAAGCGCGAGGGCCGCGCGTGTCGTCATCCGTTTCATTTCAGTCTCCATTGTTGGGTGCATCGGCGCTGTTTCGCGCCTTCATGCGGGGGTCAGACGGCGGGGCCGTCTTGGTTGCGCGCGCCCCAGGCGGCGTCGCGGATGCCCTCGACCAGAAGGTCGAGCGTGTCGATGCCCTGCGCTTCGGGCGCGAGCGCCTCGGGGATGAGCGAAAACTCGGTGCAGGCGATAAGCTGTAGCGTCGCGCCGCGCCCGGCGAGATCGGCGGAGGCCGTGTACAGGGCGGCGCGGCTCTCTTCATCGGGGCCGCGCGCCTTGATCGCGCGGATCGCGGTCAGGAGCGCGCCCTCGTCGGCCGGATGCAAAAGGGTGAGCCCGGCCTCGGCGCAGGCGCGGTCGAAGACCTCGATCTTGCGCAGCGCGGGCGAACCCAGAAGCCCGACCGTGCCGCCCGGCCCGGCCAGCCGGGCCGCATGATCGACCGAGAGCGCGATCATGTCGATGAAGGGCACAGAGGCGGCGGCGCGGATCTCGGGGGCGTAGTGATGCGCGGTGTTGCAAGGCATGGCCAGCGCGGTGGCCCCGCCCGCCACCAGTCCCCGCGCCATCGCGGCCAGCACCGGACCGGGGTCCTCGCCGCGCCTCTCGATCAGCCGCGCGATGCGCGAGGGCACCTGTGGGTTCATGTCGACGAGGAGGGGGATGTGGTCGGCGTCGTCGCGGGCCGGTGTCGCGGCGATGAGCCGCTGCATCAGCAGCACCGTCGCCTCGGGGCCCATGCCGCCCAATATGCCGATCCGCCTCGGGGTCATGCCGCGCCCTCCGGGCTGCGCAGCGCCGCGAGGGCGGCGTCGAGATGATGGGCGATGGCATCGCAATCGGCCGGGGTGAAGGTCAGCGGCAGCCGCATGTCGAACAGGGTCGACAGGACCGCGTCGGTGCGGGGCAGGGACTGTTCGCGCAGGTAGCGCCAGCTGCCATGGTTCGAGGTGAAGCTCGCCGGCTCCGACGCACCGAACCATTTCAGCTCGACCCCGCGCGCCGCCGCCTCGGCCACCAGTTGCCGCGCCGCGTCGCCCCCGAGCCCCGGCAGGCGAAACTGGATCGAGGAGCCGACATAGAGCTCGGGCTCGGGTCGATGCGGCAGGGCGACGCCGGGCAGGGTGGCGAGGCGTTCGGCCATCCGGTCGTGCAGCGCGTTCCAGCGGGCGATGGCGTCATCGAGCCGCTCAAGCTGCGGCAGCAGGATCGCCGCGCGCAGATTGTCCATCCGCGCCGACATGTTCGGCGTCTCGAGCCGGATCCGTTCGAACGCCTCCGCGGCGGGGGCCGCGCCGTGGCGTTCATAGAGCATGTAGGAGCCCGACATGATGATCGCGCGGGCCATCAGTTCGGGATCGTCACTGGTGAGGAACCCGCCCTCGCCGGAATTCATGTGCTTGTAGGTCTGGGTGCTGAAGCAACCCATCGCGCCAAAATTGCCGGAGCGGCGCCCGTTCCACTTCGCCCCCATGGTGTGGGCGCAATCCTCGATCACGGTCAGGCCGCACTTCTTGGCGACCCGCATCAGCCGGTCCATGTCGCACAGATGGCCGCGCATGTTCGACAAGAGCAGATGCCGGGCGCCGGAGGCGCGGGCCTTGGCGGCGAGGTCGTCGAGGTCGATCACCAGATCCTCGGTGATCTCGACCAGCACCGTCTCGGCGCCGACCGCGGCCACGGCGCCGGGGACGGGGGCAAGGGTGAAGGCGTTCGACAGGACCTTGTCGCCGGGGCGTACGCCGCAGGCGCGCAGGGCGATCTGCATCGCCTGTCCGCCCGAAGCCAGCGCGAGGCAGTATTTCGCGCCCTGCCATTCGGCATAGGCCGCCTCGAGCCGGGCGGTGAGCGAGGTCTCGCCCGGCACGGTGTTGTAGCGGTGCAGCCGCCCGGTGCGAAGGAGCTCCAGCGCCGCCGAGATGCCCTCCTCCGGGATCGGCTCCTGCTGGGTGAAGCTACCGGTGAAACGCATCTCGGCCATCTCTCACTCCGCCGCCATCTTGTCGCCCGGTGCGCGCTCGAACACCGCGTCGTAGCCGAACAGCGCCGCCGCACCCCCGGTGTGCAGGAACACCACCCGCTCGCCCTTCTTGAAGCGACCCTTGCGGATCTGGTCGATCAGGCCGGCAGCACCCTTGCCGGAATAGACCGGGTCGAGAAGGATGCCTTCGAGCTCCGCGAACATGCGGATCGCCTCGATCGTGTCCTCGCGCGGAATGCCGTAGCCTTCGCCGACATAATCGCAATTGGCGATCACGTCTTCGCGCGCCACCACGTCCCCGCAGCCGAGCTTTTCGGCAGTCAGACGGGCCAGCTTGTAGACGTTCTCCTCCTGCTTCTCGCGGGGGGCGCGGACGCCGATGCCCAGAAGCGGGATCTGCGCGTTGATCGCCTTGAGGCCGGTGATCAGCCCGGCCTGTGTGCCTGCGGAGCCGGTGGCAGTGACGATGTGGTCGATCACCATGCCGCGGTCATTGGCCTGGCCCACCAGTTCGAAGGCGCAGTTGACATAGCCGAGCGCGCCGGTGGCGTTCGAGCCGCCGCCGGGGATGGTGTAGACCTTCTTGCCGTCCTTGCGGAAAGTATCGGCCACCGTCTCCATCTCGGCATGCATGTCGAGATCGGGGCCGCGGGTCTCGGTGGTGGCGCCGTGCAGATGGTCGAGCAGCACGTTTCCGTTGCGGTTGTAGTTGTGATCCTTTGACCCGGTGCGGTCCTCGAGCAGCAGGTGGCAGCGCAGCCCCAGCTTGGAGGCGAAGGCCGCCGTCTGGCGGGCGTGGTTCGACTGGGTGGCACCTTGGGTCATCACCATGTCGGCACCCATGGCCTGTGCTTCGGCCATGAGAAATTCGAGCTTGCGGGTCTTGTTGCCCCCCGTGGACAGACCGGTGCAGTCGTCGCGCTTGATCCAGATCTCGGGTCCGCCGAGTTCGGCGCTCAGGCGGTCGAGCCGTTCGAGCGGAGTGGGTAGATGGGCAAGAGGGACGCGGGGAAACCGGGCCAGATGCATGAGACGCTCCCGTTCAAAAATTCATGAAATGGATGTTGCGCTCAAGGAAACCCCAATGCAAATTCGAATTCCCTATTATCCACGAGAAAAAGCAGGAGGCGCGCCAAATCTGGGTGAGACAGTTTCGCGGGACCTGTCGGATTTCAACCGCCCCGCCACAGCCAGTTCAATCGCGCCTCTCGGGAAACGAGTT
>NZ_JBLHYX010000021.1:0-48079 GCF_047631075.1 Limimaricola cinnabarinus | reverse complement strand
GGCGCGGTCGCTTCGGGGGCGGGGCGCGGCGCGTGCTCGGGGCGAGGTTCACGATCCGGGCGGGGGCCGCGGTCGGGCCGGGGCCCGCGATCGGGCCGCTGTCCGCGTTCGGGCCGGGGGCCGCGCGACAGGTCGGGCGCCGTGTCGAGCGCGGTCATCTTCAGACCTTCCTCGGGCGACATGTCGGGACCGATGGCGCGCAGGAAGCCCGGCACGGCGGTTTCAAGGATCTCGACGTAGGTTTCGGTATCCTGAATGCGGATCGCGCCGATCGCATCCTTGGAGATGTCGCCCGCGCGGCACAGCAGCGGCAGGAGCCAGCGCGCCTCGGCCCGCTCGTTGCGGCCCGCCGAAAGCGAGAACCACTTGCTCGGACCGAAGCTCTCGGTCGCGCGTTTCTGCGGCTTCGCGTCGGGGGCCTGAAGCTCCTCGGGTGCCGAGCGGCGGGCGCGGTAGAGCGCCAGATAGGCCGCGGCGATGGTCTCGGGCGCGTGGCGCTGCAGGAGCTTGGCAGCGAAGACCTTCGCATCCTCGGTGATTTCGGCGTTCCAGACCGGATCGTCGAGCAGCCGCGCCTCGTCGGCGGCGAGGATGTCCTCGGCCGAGGGCGGCACGGTCCAGTCGGCGGAAAGCTTGGCGGTGCCAAGCAGGCGCTCGGCCTTCTTGCGCAGCTTCATCGGCACGATCAGGGCGCTGACGCCCTTGCGGCCCGCGCGGCCGGTGCGGCCCGAGCGGTGCAGCAGCGTCTCGGAGTTCGAGGGCAGCTCGGCGTGGATCACCAGTTCGAGGTCGGGCAGGTCGATGCCGCGCGCGGCCACGTCGGTCGCCACGCAGATCCGGGCCCGGCCGTCGCGCATCGCCTGAAGCGCGTGGGTCCGCTCGTTCTGGGTCAGCTCGCCCGAGAGCGACACGACCGAAAAGCCCCGGTTCGACAGCCGCGCGGTGAGGCGCGCCACGGTGGCGCGGGTGTTGGCGAAGACGATGGCGTTGGTGGCGTCCTGATGACGCAGCGTGTTGATGATCGCCGCCTCCTCGTCGCCTTGGGCCACCTGCAGCGCCTTGTAGGAGATGTCGGCGTGCTGGCCGCCCTTGGTGGCGACGACGACGCGCTCGGCGTCGGTCTGGAAATCCTTGGCCAGCTTGGCGATGGCGGGCGGCACCGTGGCCGAGAACAGGAGCGTGCGGCGGCTCTCGGGACAGGCCGAGAGGATGAATTCGAGGTCCTCGCGGAAGCCCAGATCGAGCATCTCGTCGGCCTCGTCGAGCACGACGGCGCGGATGTCCGACAAATCGATCGCGCTGCGGCGGACGTAATCGGCGAGGCGGCCCGGCGTGGCGACGACGAAATGCGCGCCCCGGTCGAGCGCGCGGCGCTCGTCGCGGATCTCCATGCCGCCGATGGCGGTGGCGAGCTTGGCGCCGGCGCCGCGGTAGAGCCATTCCAGCTCGCGCATCACCTGCGAGGCCAGTTCGCGGGTCGGCGCGATGGCCAGCGCCAGCGGGGCGGCGGCGCGGCCGAGCTGGCCGTCATCGTCGAGGATGGTCGGGCCGATGGCGAGGCCGAAGCCCACGGTTTTGCCGGAGCCGGTCTGCGCCGAGACCAGCAGGTCGCGCTCGGCGAGCTCGGGCGCGGTGACGGCCTCCTGCACGGGGGTGAGCGTGTCGTAGCCGCGCGCGTCGAGCGCGTCCCTGAGGGTCTGCATCATATGTAAGTAAAGGTCCGTTGGTCTGGAGGCGGCCGGATTGGGGCCGGGGGCGGCCCCGGGGGACCACGTCAAGCGCGGACCCTTACCCGCAATCGGGCGCGATGTATAGCGCCATTCCACGCATGGCCGATGCCCGCAAAGCGAAAGGACCGCGCAATCGCGCGGCCCTCTGCCCCCATCGGGATCGTGGCGGGCCGTTGCACCGGCCCTGCCGGCCTCACTCGCCGGGGACGGCGCTCATGCCCGCGTCGGCTTCGCGGTAGTGATGCTTCTCGCGCACGGGGCGCATCATGAGGTTGGCGAAGAACGCCACGACCAGCAGGGCGGCCATCACGTACATCGTGGTGTTGTAGAGGCTCGAGGTCGGGTCGACCGTGCCGGCGGGCGCGATCTCCATCAGCCGGGCGATGGTGACGGTCTTGGCCGCCACGAGCTGGTCGAGCTGGTCGAGCCCCGCGCCGAACTTCTCGGCGAAGGCCGCCGGATCGACCTTGGCCGCGAGATCGGAGATCGCCGAGGTGACCGACATGTCGCGCAGCGAGGTGATCAGGAGCGGCCCGAGCACGCCCGCCGTGGACCATGCGGTCAGCAGTCGGCCGTGGATGCCGCCCACATGCATGGTGCCGAACATGTCCGCCAGATAGGCCGGGATCGTCGCGAAGCCGCCGCCATACATGGTGAAGATGATCATGGTCGCGACATAGAAGCCGATCAGCCAGATGATCGAGGGATCCGACGCGGTGGCGCTGGCGAAGAACGGGATCGACAGGTAGAGCGCGGCCCCCAGCACGAAGAAGATCGTGTAGGTGGTCTTGCGGCCGATATAGTCCGAGGTCGAGGCCCAGAAGAAGCGGCCCACCATGTTGAAGACCGAGATCATCAGCACGTAGGTCGAGGCGAAGGCGGCGGTCACGATCAGCGGCATCGAGGTGCCGTAGATCTCGCTCATCATCGTCTTGGCCACGCCGATCACGCCGATGCCGGCAGTGACGTTGAAGCACAGCATCAGCCAGAGCTGCCAGAACTGCGGCGTCTTCATCGCCTGATCGATATGCACGTTCGAGCGGGTGATCATCCCGGCCGAGGCCGATTCCGGCTTGGGCTGCCAGCCCTCGGGCTTCCAGTCCTTAGCGGGCACGCGGAAGCCGAAGGCGGCGATGATCATCACCACGAAATAGGCGATGCCCAGCGTCAGGAAGGTCGAGGCGGCGCCGGTGTCGCCGGTGCCGACGGCATAGAGACCGTTGGTCACGACGCCCTCGATCTGCGCGGCTTGCGCGGCGGTGGCGGTCACGGCCTCGATCATGGTGCCGTTCTGCTCCACGAAGAGGCGGCCCTGTTCGGTGGTGGTCGCGACCTCGCCGGACATGCCGAGGAAGGTGGGCGCCTTGGAGTAGAGGCTCAGCAGCCAGCCCTTGAGCGGGGCCGCGATGATCGCGCCGCCGCCGAAGCCCATGATCGCCATGCCGGTCGCCATGCCGCGCCGATCCGGAAACCAGCGGATCAGGGTCGAGACGGGCGAGACATAACCGAGGCCGAGGCCACAGCCGCCGAGCACACCATAGCCGAGATAGACCAGCCACAGTTGATGCGCCGCGATGCCGAGCGAGCCGATGACGAAGCCGCCGCCCCAGAGGCAGGCGGCGAGCACGCCGACCATGCGCGGGCCGACCTTTTCGAGCCATTTGCCGCCGAAGGCCGCGGCGAGGCCGAGGAACACGATGGAAACCGAGAAGATCCACACCACCGAGGAGAGCGACCAATCGTCACCGGCGGCCGAGACCACGCCCAGTTCGCGCGTCAGCGCCGGGTTGAACACCGACCACGCATAGACCGAACCGATGCACAGGTGGATCGCGATGGAGGCGGGGGGCACCCGCCAGCGGTTGAAGCCGGGTTCGGCCACGATGTTGTCCTTGTGAAGAAAGCCCAAGGGCCCCTTCGAGTCGCTCACGCTCATTGTCGTCTCCTCCCAGAGTCCCGGCGCGCGCACGGCGGCGCGAGCCGTCATGGCGTGAATGCATGACCGCCGCCACTTGACCTGTCAAGAGGAATACATATATGAAACAACAGGTTAGCTGGACATTCTGTCCGTCAAGCCTAGTGCCGGGGGCGGCAAAGTGGACATTTTGTCCGACGCTACCCGGACGGGCCTGCCGCTTTCGGTCAAACCGGCCCGCCCGCGGGCTCCGCCGCCGGAAGCCGGATCGTGAAGCGGCTGCCCGCGCCGGGCGTGCTTTGGGCCAGGATCGTGCCGCCCGCATGTGTGACCAGCGTCTGGCTGATCGACAGGCCGAGACCGGTGCCGAGGCTGCGCTTGGTGGTGAAGAACGGATCGAAGATCCGCGCCAGCACCTCGGGCGGCATGCCGGGGCCGTCATCGGCGATCTCGATCTCGACCTCGGCCCCATCTCCGGCCCCGGCCTGCGCGTCGGCCTGGACGTCGCGCGTTGCGATGCGCAGCGCGCCGCCTTGCGGCATCGCATGGGCGGCGTTGACCACGAGGTTGATCACCACCTGCGTCAGCTCGCCGCGATCCATGGCGACGCGGGCGCGGGCGACAAGATCGGTCGAGATGTCGAGAGCGTGGGTCTCGGCCTGATGGCGCGCAAGCTCCAGCGCTTCCCGGATCGCCTCGCTCGTGTCGAGCGCCGGGGCCGAGGCGGCGTAATCGTCGGGTCGGGCGAATTGCAACAGCTTGGACACCATGGCCGAGATCCGGTGCACCTGCGCGTCGATCAGGTCGAACTCGGTCTTCACCGCCGCCGCCGCATTCGCATCGAGGCTGTCGCGCGCGACGTCGAGATTGCCCTGGATCACCGCGACCGGGTTGTTGATCTCATGCGCGACGCTGGCGGTGATCTCGCCCACGGCGGCGAGCTTTTCCGACAGGACGAGCTGGCGCGTCGCCTGCTCCAGCCGGTCATTGGCCTCGCGCAGGTCGCGGGTGCGGTCCTCGACCTTGCGTTCCAGCTCGGCGGCCCAGTCGCGCAGCTTCGCGTCACGCTCCTGCACCTGATCGAGCAGCGTGTCGAGATGACCCGCGACCTGTCCGATCTCGTCGGGTCCGCGCGCGTCGATGCGCGCGCGCAGATCCCCCGCCTCGACCCGCGCCATGGTCTGGGTCATCCGCTCCAGCGGCAGGAAGATCCGCCCCGCCCATCGCAGGAACACCGGCACCGTGATCGCGAGAACCGCCAGAAGCGACAGCGCCACCGCGAGGAGCGAGTTGGCGCGCGCCGCCGAGAAGGGCGCTTCGAGAAAGCCGACATAGAGCATGCCGACGGCCTCACCGTGGCTGTCGAGGATCGGCTCATAGGCCGAGACGTACCAGTCGTTGACCACGAAAGCGCGGTCGAGCCATGTCTCGTTCGCGCCGAGCACCCGGTCCGAAACGGCGGCGGACACGCGCGTGCCGAGCGCGCGCACGTTCTCGAACAGGCGCACATTGGTCGAAACGCGCACATCGCCCAGAAACAGCGTCGCGGTGCCGCGGCTGCCTTCGGGAAGGGAGCGTTCGCGGTAGACGAGGTCGTTGATCGTGTCGATGAAGCCGAGGTTGCGATTGAGCAGCACGCCCCCCACCAGCGCCGCGCGGCCGCCGCCCGCCAGCGTCACCGGCGCGGCGGCGTGGACCATCATGCCGCGATCCTCCTGTACCCGGTTGGTGGGGCGGGCGGCGGCCGTGGGCACCAGCGGGATCGCCGCGCGCGCGGCCAGATCGGGCGAGAGGGCTTCGAGCGTGCCCGCGTCGAAGAGATCGACGGCGCTCATGGCGCGGCCTTCGAGCGCGGCGGCGATGACCGGCCAATCGTCGGCGGGCAGGATCGCGTCGAAGCGCGAGATGCCGCCGGGCCGCGCCAGAAACAGGAAATCGAAGCCGAGGGCCTCGCGGCGTTCGGCGAGAAAGCCCTGCGCCGAGGGGTCGCGCGCGATGGCGGTGGCGAACTCGGTCGAGGTGCCGAGCGCGTCGAGCCGCTCGGCCGCGTTCTCCAGAAGCCGCCCGAGATACTGATCGGCGATGGTCAGGTCGGAGTTCACCTTGACGATCAGAAGCTCGTCGAGCCGGTCGGACCAGCGCAGCACGATGACGCCGATGAAAAGCGGCAGCAGAACCAGCACCGGCAGCAGCGCGATCGCCAGAAGCCGCGCGCGCACCGAGCGGGCGAAGATCCCGAAGGGGCGCAGGATCACAGCCCCCAGGCCGCGCATTTGCGGTCGATGGTCTTGCGGCTGACGCCAAGGCGCCGCGCGGCTTCGGCGCGGTTGCCGCCCGTGGCCTCCAACGCGGCGAGGATCTCGCGCCGCTCCACGTCGTCGAGCGGCTCGATCGGACCGCTGGGGGCGGGGGAGAGCTGCTCGATGGGGAAGCGCGCAAAGATCAGCGCGCGTTCGACGAAGTTGCGCAGCTCGCGGATGTTGCCGGGCCAGTCATGGCGCAGGATCGCGGCGCGGGCGGCGGCGTCGATCTCGATCCGCGGCAGGCCGAGCTGCGCCGACAGCTCCTCGACGAAAAGCCGCGCCAGATCGACGGTGTCGGCGCCGCGCCGCCGCAGGGGCGGCATGTGGATTTCGAGCACGTTGACCCGGAACCACAGATCCTCTCGGAAGCGCCCCGCCGCGACCTCGTCGGGCAGGTGCTTGGAAGTGGCGAAGACGAGACGGATATCGAGCGGCAGCTCGCGCTCGGCGCCGATGGGGCGGATGGTGCGGTCCTCGATCACCCGCAGCAGCGCGGTCTGGGCCGAGGCCGACAACTCGCCGATTTCGTCGAGGAACACGGTGCCGCCCTGCGCCGAGACCAAAAGCCCCTCGCGCAGGGCCTCGGCGCCCGGAAAGGCGCCGCGAGTGTGGCCGAAGAGTTCGATCTCCAGCATCTCGGCGGGAATCGCGGCGCAGTTCACCGGCACGAAGGGGGCGTGCGCGCGCTCCGACAGCCCGTGCAGATGCCGCGCCGCGACCTCCTTGCCGGTGCCGCTCTCGCCGGTGATGAGCACCGGGGTCGGCACCCGCGCCACCCGCGCCAGCATCCGGCGCACCTCCTCGACCTGCGCGGAGTCGCCGATCAGCCGGGCGCGGCGCGACCGGCCCGGATCGCCGGTGCTCAGCTCGTGGCGCAAAAGCGCGTTCTCCCGGCGCATCGCGGCCAGCTCCACGCAGCGGCGCACGGCGTTGAGGATCTGGTTCGAGCGGAACGGCTTCAGAACGAAATCCACGGCACCCGCGCGCATCGCCTCGATCGCGGTGTCGAGATCGGCGAAGGCGGTCATGATGATGGTATCCGACAGGCTGCCGCGCCGCCGCTGTTCGGCGAGCCATTCGAGCCCGGAGGTGCCCGGCATCCGGTTGTCGAGGATCACCACGTCGAACATCCGCGCCGCGACGAGCGCCTCGGCCTCCTCGGCGCTGCCGGCCTGCGCGACGTCGAGGCAGTGTGGCGTCATCGTCTTGACGATGAAGTTGCGTATCCCCGGCTCATCGTCGATAACGAGCACCCGAGTGCGCAGCATGCCGCGACTGAACCCGCCGGAACCGACAGAGGCATTATCCGCTGATATCATGGGTGCCTCGACAGTGGCATTGCGTATGCCTGTGTTACATGAAACTGGCCTTCTGGCATCAAGTAGCCCGAAAGGGCTGACACATCCATCGTCGTGTGAGATACATTAATGGTATTTAAACTATTTGCCGTGGTGGATGCCGGATGATGAATGCCGTCGTGGAAACTGTCATGGTCAACAGTTTCAGGGTTCAGGTATACGCCGATCTTTACGAGCGCGCCGCGCGTAGCCATTCGAAGGTTCTGAGGAATTTCGCGCTCCGCGGTATTCCCAAGCAGATCTACAGAAACCGGACAATATTCATTCACGTGCCGAAGAATGGCGGTACGAGCGTTTCCCGCAGTCTTTACGGCCGTAGCATTGGCCATCGTTCGGCGGAGTTCTATCGTAGGACGGACCCGGAACTTTTCGCGAGCGCCACGTCCTTTGCGGTGTTGCGCGATCCGATATCCCGCTTCGGTTCGGCCTGCAACATGCTGATCAACGGCGGCGCGACCGATGTCAGGGTGCCTCCCCGTGTAGCGCGGCTATTGGCCGATCTGCGCACGGTACCGGATATTCTCGATTGGCTCGAGGGCGAAGGCGAGAACGCGTTCCGGTTGAATGCCAGCTTCAGGAGGCAGAGTTGGTACGTCACGGATGCCGTCGGCAAGGTTCTGGTGGACCGGCTGTTTGTCCTGGGCCGCGACGATGCGGAATTGAGTGAGATGGTCGAGACGTTGTCGGGCAAAGCCTTGTCACATGCCAACCGCGGGTTGAGCAAGCCGATTGAATTGTCGACGTCGGATGAGGCAAGGGTGCGCGAATTCTATGCCCCGGATTTCGAGTTGCTGGCAAATGTAGATGCAATGCGAAAGGTCACGATCGCGGCGTCGTAATGCCAGGCGATCCGGCCAAAGCTATATCCTCCTGACAATTGGTTTCGCGATAAGATACAAAGTCCCATTTTATGGGGGTCTGTCCAGGACGCCCGCGCCCGACACATGGGCGGGAGTGGAATGCCGCGTTCGGCGGGGGCGAAACCGCTTGCCTCCCCCGCTCTATCGGTAAAGGTAGTGGCAAATCGAAACGCGAGCGCGACAGGCGCTCGACCGCAGGACATGAGGGGCTGAAATGCCGAAAGTCGTGATCATCAACGATGCCAGCGTCGCGCGGGGCGGGGCCACCGGGCTGGCGCTGCTTCAGGCGCGCGGCCTGCAGGCGCGTGGCGTCGAAGTGGTCTACGTCGCCGGCGACCGTGGTGAGGATTCGCAGTTCGAGGCGCTCGGCATCGAAGTGCACAACATCGGCGGAGATGCGCTGCTGCGCGCCTCGCCGCTGCGCGCGGCGACCCGCGGGCTCTACAGCCAGGCGGCGCGCAAACGCGTGGCCGAGGTGGTGGCGCTGCATGACGGGCCCGATACGGTCTATCACGTGCACAGCTTTTCCAAGGCCCTGACCCCGGCGATCTTCGGGCCGTTGCAGCGGGTCGCGTCGCGGTGCTTCATTCACGCGCACGACTTCTTCCTTGCCTGTCCGAACGGCGCCTTCATGGATTACCAGGCGATGCAGCCCTGCCACCGGGTGCCGCTGTCGCGCGATTGCCTCGGCACCAATTGCGACAAGCGCAATTATGCGCAGAAGCTCTGGCGCACCGGCCGGCAGGCGGTCCTGCACCAGAGCATGCCGCGGCAGGCGCCTTGGGGCGGGATCCTGATGATCCACCCGGGCATGGCGCCATTCCTGCGTAAGGCGGGCTATCCCGAGGACACGCTGCACAGTCTTCGCAACCCCGCCGAGGCCATCGGCCCGACACGGGTGCAGGCCGAGCGCAACGACCGCTTCGTCTTCATCGGTCGCGTCGAGGCTGAAAAGGGCATCGAGGAGCTGATCGCGGCGGTCGGGGCCGTCGGCGTCCCGCTGACCGTGATCGGCGAGGGGCCTTTGCGCGAAACGCTGACCGCGCGCCACCCGGAAGTGACTTTCCGTGGCTGGATGGATCGGGCGGGGATTGCCGGTGAGATCGCCACGGCGCGGGCGCTGGTGATGCCGACCCGTTACCCCGAGCCGTTCGGCCTCGTCGCCGCCGAAGCCTCGCTCAGCGGTCTGCCGGTGATCCTGTCGCACAGCGCGCTGCTCGGCCCCGAGATCGACGCGCAGGGGCTTGGCTTTGCTTGCGACACCCGCGATCCCGCCGCCTTCGAGGCGATCTTGCGCCGCATGCGCGATCTGCCTGCCGAGGAGGTCGCCAAAATGAGCGAGCGCGGCGCATCGGGGCAGGCCGGATTGTGCACCAGCCCCGAGGAGTGGATCGACCGGCAGCTCGCGCTCTATGCCGGGGCGACCGGGCACGACACCAGCGCCGCACCGCGCCGCGTGGCGGCGCTCTGACAATATTCAAGGCAAGCAAGGAGTCCTACATGACTGACAGCGCGCTGCGCGCCGACGGGCTGGTCCTCGTGACCGGCGGCGGAGGTTTCATCGGGTCCAACATCGCCCTCGCCCTCGCGGCGGAAGGGCGCGACGTGGTGATCTGCGACGACCTCGGCACCGACGGGCGATGGCTGAACCTGCGCGAGGGGCGGTTTCACGACGTGATCGCGATCGACGCGTTGTCCGACTGGATCGCCCGGAATGGCACGGCGCTTGCCGGGGTGGTGCATATGGGTGCGATCTCGGCCACCACGGAGACCGACGTCGACCGGATCGTGCGCCTCAACATCCGGGCCACGCTGGATCTGTGGGAGTGCTGCACCCGGCTGGGCATTCCCTTCGTCTACGCGTCCTCTGCCGCGACCTATGGCGACGGCACCCGCGGGTTCGAGGATGCGGACACGGCCGAGGCGCTGGCGCAGCTGCGCCCGCTCAATGCCTATGGCTGGAGCAAGCACATGGTCGATCGGCGGCTGGTGCATGACCGCGATACCGGTCGACCCACCCCGCCGAGCTGGGCCGGGCTCAAGTTCTTCAACGTCTATGGCCCGCGCGAAAGCCACAAGGGGTCGATGCGTTCGGTGATCCACCAGATCCGGCCCGGCGCCGAGCGCGGAGAGCCGGTGCGGCTGTTTCGCTCGGACAATCCCGATTACGGCGATGGCGGACAGCTGCGCGACTTCGTGCATGTCGATGATTGCGTTCGCTTCGCGATCGCCGCGCTCAAGACCCCGGGGTTGGGCGGGATCTTCAACGTCGGCACCGGTCAGGCCCGCAGCTTCGAGGATCTGGCCCGCGCCACCTTCGCGGCCGTGGAGCGCGAGCCGGTGATCGAATACATCGACATGCCCGAGGCGCTGCGCGGACGGTACCAGTACTTCACCGAAGCCCGCACCGAGCGCGGCGTCGCGGCCGGGTTGGCGCCGAATTGGCGCTCTCTCGAAGCGGGCGTGGCCGACTATGTCGGCTGGCTGCGCGACAACCCCGACTTCTGAAGCGCCGACAGGCGCGGGGCGGCGAACTCCAGCAGGTCGCCGCCCTGGAACAGATGGCCTGCGACACCCGCGGCCCGGGCCGCCTCGACGTCACTGGGCTTGTCGCCGATCATCGCCGACCGCGCCGGATCGAGGTCCATCTCGCGGATCGCACGCAGCAGCATGCCCGGACGGGGCTTGCGGCAGTCGCAGTCGACATCGAATTGCGCCACCGCCGCGCCCGGAAGATGCGGACAGTGATAGACCGCGTCGATCCGCGCCCCTTGGCTTGCGAGGTCGGCGCGGATCATGTCGTGAAATGCGTGCATCTGGCTTTCGGGAAAATAGCCCCGCGCCACGCCCGATTGGTTGGTGACGATCACCACGGCCCAGCCCGCGCGGTTCGCCGCCGCCACTAGATCGGCGATCCCGGGCACGTAATCGAGCCGTTCGCGCGTGGCGACATAGCCGTGATCGACGTTGATGATGCCGTCCCGGTCGAGAAACAGCGCGGGGCGCGCGCCGCTCATGCGTCCTCGTTCGCCCGAAGGCGCGGCTGGGCTTCGAGCTTGTCCAAAGCGGCGGACAGAACGCGTTCGGGTGTGAGCATGGGCATGATCTCCTCGGCCTGCGGGTGATCTTCCCAACCGTATTGCACGAAGCCCCCGGCCGGGTGCGGCGAATCGAGGCCGAGCGCGGCCGGGCTGACCGACCCCCAGCGCGCCGCATGCGTGGGACCATGCAGGCCGATCGCGCGGCCCGATACCGCCGCCGACAGGTGCAGCACCCCGGTATCGACCGAGATCAGAAGCGGCACCTCGGCCAGAAGCTCGGCCAGCGCCGCGAGCGACAGTTTCCCGCACAGGCTGAACGCACGATCCGCAGGCAGCGCCGCGGCTTCGAGGATCGGGGCGACCGCCTCGGCGTCGGCGGGCACGCCGGTAAAGCCGACCTGGTAGCCCTGCGCCACGAGACCCTGCGCGAGCGCGACCCAGTTCTCGACGGGCCATGCCTTGGCGGCGGCACGCGCCCCGCCGGCCGAGACATGGCACAGCACCAGCCCGTCGGAGGCGGGGAGATCGGCGCGGGCCGAAGCGTCGCGCGTAATCCGCATCTCGCGCGCGGGACCGGCGCCGATCGCTTGCGAAAGCGCGTCGAGATTGTCGATCTCGTGGCGATCCGTGCGATGCGGAACGCTGAGATCGAACAAGCGCCCGCGACGGCTGCCTTGGGGGTTGAAGCCCGCCGACCACGGCGCGGAAAAATGCGCGCAAAGCGCCGTGGCATAGGGCCAGGGCGTCAGATCGACGATCATGTCGGGGCTCAGGGCCCTGAGGGCCGCGACCGCGCGGGCGGGGTTGGCAAAGCCGACCTGCACCGGGCGCACCCGCGCTTCGAGCATCTTCACGGCCGCCGCGTTGGAGGGACCATGGGCGACCACGATCTCGGCTGCGGGATACCGTCGCTCGATCGCGGAGATCAGCCCCGAGGCGATCAGCGTGTCGCCGATCGCGGTGGGCTGGATCAGCAGGATGCGGCGCGGATCGGCGGGCTGCGGCCGGGACGATCTGAACGGGGAGAGCAGGGACGCCGCCGCCGTGCCGACGGCCCGGTCGAGCCGCCGCGTCAGGTTGGAAGAGCGCGCCATGTCAGCTTGCCGCCAGGGCGCGCGATTTCGCCACGATCCGGGTGGTGGAATAGCCATCCACGAGGTCGATCAGCTCCACCTCGCCGCCATAGCCCTGCACCAGCTCGTGCCCGACCACGGTGTCCACGGTATAGTCGGAGCCCTTGAACAGCACGTCAGGTCGCAGCGCGTCGATGATCGCAAGCGGCGTGTCCTCGTCGAACAGCAGCACCATGTCGACCGCACCGAGCGCCGCGATCACCTCGGCGCGCGCGGCCTCGGATTGGATCGGGCGTTCCGGCCCCTTGAGCCGCGAGACGGAAGCAT
The DNA here is from genome assembly GCF_047631075.1 of Limimaricola cinnabarinus. Lineage (NCBI taxonomy): Bacteria > Pseudomonadati > Pseudomonadota > Alphaproteobacteria > Rhodobacterales > Paracoccaceae > Limimaricola > Limimaricola cinnabarinus. The sequence continues at coordinate 35,472 of NZ_JBLHYX010000021.1, read as the reverse complement.
CGGTGTTGAGCGCCACGACCAGACGGTCGCACCGCGCCCGTGCCTGGGCAAGCAATGTCACGTGGCCGCGATGTACGATATCGAAGCAGCCATTGGTGAAGCCCACACGCAGCCCCTGCTGGCGCCAATCCTCGCGGATGTTGCGGGCCGTGTTGAGCGGCGCGACCTTGGATTCGAGGACGGTCTCGTTGGTGTTGCGCAGCATGGCCGAGATCAGCTCGGGTGCCGTGACCACCGAGGTGCCGCTCTTGCCGACGACCACACCGGCGGCCGCGTTGGCCGCGCGGGTGGCATCGGCAAGGGCCGCGCCACCGGCCAGCGCCAGCGCCAGCGTCGCGGCGACCGTATCGCCGGCGCCGGACACGTCGCGCAGTTCGCGGTTGCGGGCGGGATCGTGCATTTCGCTGCCGTCGCTGTCGAACAGCGAAATGCCTTGCTCGGACCGGGTCAGGACGATCGGCCCGCCGAACTGCGACATCGCCACCGGCACCGCAGCCGCGATCTCGGCGTTGTCATCGGCCGGAAGGCCCGTCGCGGCGGCAAGCTCCTTGCGATTGGGGGTCAGCACGCGGCAGCCGCGATAATCCGCGAAGTTGGGCCGCTTGGGGTCCGCGATCACGGGCACGCCGATCCGCTGCGCCACCTCGATCACCGCCGCGATCAGGCCCGGTGTCACCAGCCCCTTGGCGTAGTCGGAAATCACCATCGCGTCGCAGCCCGCCGCCGCGATACGCTCGATCGCCTCGATCAGGCGGGCCTCGACCGTCTCGGGGATGCGCTTGCTTTCGCGATCGGCGCGCAGCAGGTGGTTGTCGCCGGCGATGAACCGGGTTTTTTCGATGGTGGGCCAGTTCGGGTCGGCGACCAGATGGCTTTCGAGCCGCGGATCGTCGGCGAACAGCGCCTCGATCCGGCGGGCGGCGTCATCCTCGCCCACCAGACCCACGAGACAGGCCACGCCGCCGAGCCCGGCGATGTTCTGCGCCACGTTGCCGGCGCCGCCGACCGCCCAGTGATCATTGCTCACATGCAGCACCAGCGCCGGCGCCTCGGGCGACACCCGCCCCACGGAGCCGCGTACGAAATGGTCGAGCATCACATCGCCGATCACGAGGATCCGCTTGTCCTGAAATTGGTCGACGATCATGCCGGAAGTCCCTCTTCGTGCGCGGTCAGCCCGAGCGCGGTCGCGCAGCGGCGCAACTCGGCATAGGCCAGAAACAGATGATACAAAGTGCTCGCCGGCACGTACTCGACCTTGGGCTGCAGATCGGCGCCGATATGATCGACCCAGCCGCCGGGGGTGGCCGGGGCGATGTAGTGGCGCCAAAGCGCCTCGAGCGCGGCCGAGATCGCCTCGGTCTCGGGCCGGCCCGAGATCTCGGCGCGCACGGCTAGAGCCTTGAGCCGCTCCGTCTGCGGCCAGGACCGATGCGCCGCCGAAAGCCGCGCGCCGCTCCTGTCGAGCCCGTCATGGATCAGGGCCGAACCGGGCAGGACGCCGTGACGTTCGGCAAAGTCCCACAGGCGCGTCGCCGCGGGCTCGGCGGTGCCGAAGCCCGCGCGCTCGGCCATGTGCAAGAGCCAGAACCATTCGTAATGATGCCCGGGCTCGATTGCATCGTCCGGGCGCGGCGCCCAGTTCATGTCGAAGCGCTCGCCCAGCGTTCCGGCCTCGGCATCGAGCAGGACCTCGTCGAACAGGGCGCGCAGCCGCGTGATCCGGGCCGATGCCGGACCTTCGGGGTCCACCGCATGAAGCGCCAACAGCGCCTCGAGCAGGTGCATATGCGGATTTTGCAGGGCTTCGCCCTGATCCGGGAGGCGCGACAGGTAGCCCCGGCCATCGGGGCGCGCGAACAGCTCGTCGATCTCCGCGAGGGTGCGCCGGGCTTCGGTGATGGGGGCCGTTTCGCCCGACGCGCGGGCCCACCAGGCCAGCGCCAGGATCACGAAAGCCTGGTCGTAGAGATCGCGCTCGGGATCGACGCAGCCGCCGGCCTCGCCCATCTTCACGACCCAGCCGCCATCCTCGGAACGGCCATGCGCCATCAGGAACCCATGCACCTCGCGCGCGGCCTCGAGCATGCCCGGCACGCCGAGCACATGCGCATGCGAAAAGACATAGAGCTGCCGGGCATGGACCCGGACCCGCTTGAAGCCCGGACGATCAGGCTGCCCCGCGAGGGTCAGCCGTTCGACCGCCCCGCCGTCGGGGGCAAGGCCGGTCTCGCTCCAGAATGGCAGCGCCTGATCGCGCATCCATGTCTCGAACCGCGCGAATCGCGCCTCAAGCATGTTCATGCGCGGCGCTCCATCCGGCCCTCCGGCTCGAGCACGGCCCACATCCGGGCCACGTCGGCGCGCGCCTCGGCCACCACGGCGGCCCGCTCGGCCTCCGGCAGCCCGTCGCGCGCGGCCGCGATGGCCATGTCCACGCAATCGCCCGCCGGAACCTTGGCCACGTCGAGCAGGAACTCCTCGCGGTTGACCGAGGCCATGAAGGAACGCAGCTTGCGATCCCACGAGAGCGCGATCGCGGGCACGCCGTAGGCGTAGGCGGCGATGACCGCATGCATCCGGTAGGCGATCAGCACGTCGAAATCGGCGATATGCGCACAAAGGCCGCGCGGGTCGCGCTGCGTCAGGAAGCTGATCTGATCGGACGAGCCGAGCGCGGCCAGTCGATCATGCATCTGCGCGGCGTAAGCCTTGTCCTCGGGACTGCCGTTGGTGAAGACCCGCACCTCGCAGCCCTGCTCGATCAGCCCGCGCGCGACATCGAGATACCATTGATCGAGATGCTCGGAACGCGGCGCGTCGGTGGCGTGATAGCGGATCGCGATATGGCTCATCAGGCCGAGGCCCGCCACCGGGCGGCGGTCACGCGGGCGCGGCGGCTGCGGATAGAGGTCGGCGGCCATCAGGCCGGGATCACGCACCACCTCGCCGGTGATGCCCGTCGCCTCGGACATCAGATCGTCCCACAGGACCTTGCTGTCGGTGTCGCGCAGGAACACGGCCCGGACATGGGGCCGGGCAAAAGCCGCGCGGCACATCTTGAGACCCGTGGCGCTCCAGCCTTGGGCGACGCCGCAGGCGTAGAAGGCGGTCGGCAGATTGCGCCGCTCGGCTTCGGAGATGGCGAGACCGAGCTTGGTCGGGAAGTTCAGGTCGATGTCCGAGATCAGGTTGCCGCCGCCGATCACGACGCGGTCCGCGCCTTCGAGGCCGCGCGCGAAATGCGGACGCCAGCTTCGGATCGACTGCGCCTTGAGCGGCAAGCGGACCGCGGCCCGCCGCAGCGTCGGGGGCAGGGCGTCAAGGAACGTCATGACCGTCCCACGCCCCATCATGACATCGCCGTAGGCCTTGCGGGCGGCGAGGTCGATCGAGTGAGTGTCGGGATCGGCTCCGAGATCGATCAGCGCCTTCTCAAGGCATTCCGACAGCAGGCCGTCTCCCAGATTGGGGCTGAATTTTACATTGAAGCAGCGAACCACGCTGCCGGAGCGTCCCAATTCCTTCGGCTTGTCCGCCGATTGGAGAGATGCGTCAGTAACCACTACGCCGACCCTTGTACCATTATCGTTTCTGCATGAAGCCTCACCCCGGACCGGTCAAGGTCCCGCGCGCCACTTCTTTGTGCCCTCATGACCCAGTTATCCGGAATGCTCAATCAAGAGCCGCCACGCCCTCTCCAGAGACGGGATCGTGATCTGCCACTGGGCCGGGATATCGCAATTGCGACAGTCATATAGCGCGCGCGCCTGAAGGTCTGTGATTTCGGGACCATGAAACACTCTGTTGCCGCATCGACCGGTCCCGGACATGGCGACCCCCTGAATCGCGGCCCGAAGGCCCGGTCGGTCAATCATGGATCATTCTGATGCGAAGGCGCGCCTCGAGCGCCGAATCCGGTGTCGCGGCATCACGTGGGCGTCCGCCCCGGGCCGCCCCGTGCCGCCCCGGGCCGCCCCGTGCCGCCCCGTGCCGCCCCGGGCTGTGCCGGGCTGAGCCGCCATGGTGCGCTGCCATGCGCGACGTGGCGCTGTGGTCGAGGCGCAACGACCGCTCATCCCATCGGGCGGAGCATGGCTGCGGTTTCAGCCCCATGTCTCGCTCAGGACGTTTCATTACAATTGGAAGGATCTCGCCAAATCGGGCCAGTCGGCGAATCGGATCGACAGAATCGCTCCTCATATCGGCGAATCAACCCCAGATCACACAGGAGGTCGGCGAGTTTCGGCCAATAAAAGCCTTTGTAAGTCATAAGGATAGACCCGAGACGGCGGATCTTGGCCGAGTGTCCGGCCTGAGTCGGGGTCATTCTGGACCCTCCATATCTTGTCAGATAGGCACTGCAGCGCCGCCGTTGCGAGATGGCGTCGAAAAGGCAAGAAATTTCTTCGAAACGAATTGTTTCGCGACCGCGAGGTCTTCGGAGGAATGGGTGGCCGGTAGGTTTCGCGGCCTGTCCGACAGGATCTGCAACGTTGCAGACACATTGCGCCGGACATGGCTGATTTTTTGTGGTGTAGCGATGGGTTGCAATGCCTGTCGATGCCGTAATGGCTCCATGTGCCATGACGGGTTTGGTAGGTTCTGCAATGAAACGGGTTCATGATTCAGACCATTGTTCTGCGGCATCGATATGCGCGCTCGCCCGGTCTGTGAGAACCGCTTGTTAAGAGTTTGCAAAACTCTTCTCGCAATCATCAATTTTGAAACAATGTCTAGGAGCCAGTCAGGACCGGGGCACGACCCCTGTTGCCAAATTCCAAGCCAGATTTCGCTCTGATGCTGCCATGGTCATCCGCTCCGCACCTTAATGGTGTCATCAAGCGGACCCAATCCAAAGCCAGTGTCTGCAAGGCGGGTCAGCCAGAAGGCGTCCACCCTAGAGAAGCCCATGACCGAGGAGAGCCGTGTGTCCACCAAGCAAGTCATTTCAGGTGCATCTACCCTACCCGGAACTGAAACGTTCAGTGACCCGGTAATGTTCCGCAGCTGGTATTTCGCTGCGAACCGTTCCGCCGTGAACATCGATATCGAGTCCGTGTGGAACGAGTATCGTGGAAAAGGCGTGAAGATCGGGGTCATCGATTCGCAGATCGATTTCACCCACTCCGATCTCGATGGAAACTACGACCTGAAATCGGATTACAACTTCGATCAGAAGAGCGGTGACGTCAGCTTCACGGTCAAGGGCGCGGATCACCACGGTACACTGGTGGCGGGCGTGATCGCGGCCGAAGGAAACAATGGCGTCGGAAGCGTCGGCATCGCCAGCGAAGCCACTCTCGTGGGCTACGGCGTCAACTATGGCGCCGCGGATGCGGTCGATCAGGTGATCAAGGCATTGCACATGTCGAGCGCCGTCGACGTGGTCAACAACAGCTATAGCTTCAACCGTCCCTTCACCGACAACTTCAACAAGGTGTCCACCTTGGAGGCGGCGGTGGCCGACCCGGCCGAGACCGGCCGCGGCGGGCTTGGAACCGTGGTCGTCTTTTCGGCGGGCAATGGCGGCGGAGACGACTCCTCGAACTTCCACAACCTGCAGAATTCCCCCTACAGCATCGCCGTGGGCGCGGTCGATCGCGACGGCGAAGCCTCCTCCTTCACCAGCCTCGGAGCGAACGTCCTGCTTTCGGCTGCCGGGCGTGACGTGTTCACGACCGAGCCCGGCGAGCGGTTCGAGACGAAAGCGACCGGCACGTCCTTTTCCGCGCCCGCCGTTTCGGCGGTGGCGGGCCTCATGCTCGAGGCCAACGATCAGCTGGGCTATCGCGACGTGCAGCAGATCCTCGGCCTCTCGGCCCGGCGCGAGGGCTTGGGCGAGGGCATCTCGTGGGGCGACGGCTGGGTGATGAACGGCTCCGACTACTTCAACGGCGGCGGCAAGGCGTTCAACGATTCCTTCGGGTTCGGCTTTCTCAACGCGCATGACGCCGTCCGTCTGGCCGAGACCTGGACGCTGCAGCAGACCGCTGCGAACCGCGACACCGTCTCGGTCGAAAAGGACACCTCCAACGCCAAGCTGATCAGCGACAAAGTCAGCCACCTGCAGTTCGCGATCGACGTCGACAAGGACATCGCGATCGAGCACGTTCAGCTCCAGCTCGACTTCTTCTGGCGCAACACCGCGGATCTGGACGTCTATCTGACCAGCCCCGACGGCACCAAGATCCGCATGGTGCACGACATTCCGCTGACCGGCGGCATCGATGATCTGCGCAATTTCAAGTTCGGGTCCGTCGCTACGATGGGTGAGAACGGCTCGGGCCGTTGGATCGTCGACATCCATGACCGTGCCCCCGGATCTCGGGACAAGAACGGCGATGCGCATATCGGCGTGGTGAAGGATATCACGTTGTCCATCCATGGCCGTACCGATGGGCTCAAGAACGACACGTATTTCTATTCGGACGAGTTCGACAGCATGGCGGCGGCGGACATGTCGCGGCGCGGCCTGATCGACGCGAATGGCGGGATCGATGCCATCAACGCGGCGATGGTCACCACCGACAGCAAGCTCGACCTGAGCGGTGCGTCCGCGAGCCAGATCGCGGGCGTCGCCCTCAAGATCGACGCCTCGATCGAGAACGCCTTTGCGGGCGATGGCAACGACATGCTGATCGGCAACGCCTCCGACAACTGGCTGCGCGGCGGTCGTGGCAATGACGTGTTCCAGGCCAGCGCCGGCAAGGATCGGATCGACGGCGGCGCCGGCAGCGACCGTTTCCTCGTGGGTCAGGCCTTCGCGGATGTCGCGGGATCCCTGCTCAAGACGGGCGAGGCGCTGTTCGAGCTTGCCGGAAAGGCGATGACGACGGTGTCGAATGTCGAGCTTTTCGAGTTCAGCGACGCGGTCTATGGCTTGAGCGATCTGGTGAAGCTCTGGAATGGCTCGACGGGTGTCGAAACGAAGCCCGAGCCCGAGCCCGAGCCCGAGCCGAAGCCGGAACCCAAGCCCGAGCCGAAGCCGGAACCCAAGCCCGAGCCGACCCCCGAGCCCGAACCCGAGCCGACCCCGGAACCGACGCCCGATCCCGAGCCGATCTGGACCTTCTCCGGAACGGAAGGCAGCGACAGGGTCGATGGGGACCACAGGAATGACGTCATGCGTGGCCTTGGCGGGAACGACCGCTTCCGCGCCCGGGACGGTGACGACATCGTCTATGGCAACGACGGCCTCGACTACATCATGGGCAACAACGGTAACGACGAGCTGTTCGGGGGCAATGGCGCCGACGTGCTCTTGGGCGACGCGGGTCACGACTATCTGTCGGGCGGCGCCGGAGACGACATGCTGTACGGGGGAACCGGCAACGACATCATCGAAGGTGGCGCAGGCCGCGACGTTCTGGTCGGTGCCAAGGGCGCGGACAGCTTCGTCTTCGACCTCAAATCGATCGACGCTATCGACTTCGTGCGCGATTTCGACAGCCGGGAGAACGACCGCATCATTCTCCACAACGCGGATGCGCTTCAGGTCAACCAGGTGACGATCGAGACCGACGCCGGACGGACATTCGTCAGGCATATCGCCGACGGCGAGGTGACGACGCTGTTCGAAGTGGCGATGACGGGCGGCGGCGATCTGTCCCTGGCCGAGGTGCTGCAGAGCAACAACAGCGATGGCAGCACGTATATCTTCTCGTGATGCCCAAGAGAGTGTGTCGGACACCACAACGAAAGGAAGCCGCCCCTCGGGCGGCTTCCTGTTAATTCCGTCTGTTGCGCGCCGATGATGGCGCGGAGAGTCTATTTCCCGGTAGCCTTCACGACGGCGCCGGCGGTCTGGGCGATCACGTTGAGGTCGAGGCCAAGCGACCGGCGACCGTGATATGCCATGTCGAGCCGCACACGCTCTTCGTAGCTCACATCGTTGCGGCCGGAGACCTGCCACAGACCGGTGATGCCGGGGGTCGAGGTCAGGTAGCACCACTGGTAGCCTTCGTAGCGCTCCAGCTCGGCGGCCACGATCGGACGGGGGCCGACAAAGCTCATCTCGCCGCGCAGGACGTTCCAGATCTGCGGCAGCTCATCGAGGCTCGTGCGGCGCAGCAGGTTCCCCATCCGGGTCACGCGCGGATCGTTCGTCAGCTTGTAGTCGCGGGCCCACTCGGCGGCGGCGGCCGGGTTCTCTGCGAGATGCTTCTGCAGGATGGCATCGCCGTCGGACCGCATCGTGCGGATTTTCCAGCAGCGGAATTCACGGCCGTTCTGGCCGACGCGCTTGTGTCCGAAGAACCCGGTCTTTCCCCCATCGCTGCGCGCGACGAAATACAGCACGGCGACGACGATCGCGATGGTGGGGAGCAGGATGAGTGCGAGAGTGAGGTCGAGAAGGCGCTTGCCCCTGCGCGTATAAAAGGTTTCAGAGGCGGTTGCGCGAAGGCCGGAGGCCTGGGAGTTCGACGTAACGGTCATAATGATATCTCTTAACGTGGGCGTTGAAAACGGGGCCGGCAAATTGCGGTGTCTCTGACGTCCCTCGGTGCGGCAGTCTTGCTTCGAACACAGAAATGACATGGTTGGCGCGTGCCGGTCAATCAAGGCTCCGGCAACGTCGCAAGCCATATGTCAGCATTTGTGCACAAAAACGGCAGATTTTCTATATTGGTGCTACTTCTCCTGCTCACGGCAAACATGCAAGAGGAAATCCGCATCTGCCGCTATCGTGATCAGGGCAATGAAATCACTGAAATCGTGACGTTTTCATGACCGTTTGCCCCAATTACGCCAAGGATCACGCCACTTAGCGGCTCTGGTCGCACGTGCCGTGCCCAAGGTGACTGATCGTGAACCGGAAACAGTCTATTGACGGTTTTTCGATCAGCGGGTCCACTTTTCGTGCGGACCGTGTTCGTCCGGCAGGCACATCAATCGGCCACAGATTCGTCGTCGATGACCGGGTCCGTCCCGCCTGAGGCTTCGCCCTTGGAAGGACGAGCGGCGCGGACGCGGCGCCCGTTTTGACCACCGCGCGCACCGCGTCGAGCGGGGCGGGGCCCCGGAGCGGACGTGTTGCGCGCCGCGCGCCCGAAGCGCGCGTTCGGGTCAGCGATCATGCACCTATGCGGCGCTATAACGGTGTCGCCGCCCGGTGAGATACGGCCGATGCGGCGCGAACGCTGATGCGTCACGAGGGAGATCACCATGACCGATGTATTTGCAGGCCGCCAATCCGGCCTCGAGAGCCCTGCGACCGATCTGTATGAGATCGTGCCCGACGACGCGGCGGACCTGTCGCTCTGGGTGCGCGCGATCACCGCGACCGAGCCGGGCACCGTGCGGGTGACGGCCATCGGCGGCAGCACGGCGACACTCTATGTCGGGGCCGGATCGGTGCTTCCGGTGCGGGTGCGCAAGGTCTGGGCCACGGGCACGACGGCCGCGGGCGTCGTGGGGCTTGTCTGATGCGGCTGGGGGCGGGCATCGGCCATGGCACGGGCCTGATTGCGGGGACTATGGCGGGTCCCGTGAATCAGGTGGCGCCGCAGATCACGGGCAGCGGGCGCGTCGGCGATCCGCTCACCTTTTCGCCGGGAAGCTGGACGGGCAGCGGTCCGGTGACGATCGCATATCGCTGGCTGCGGGAGGGGGCGCCGATCACGGGCGCGACAACGAAAAGCTATCTGCCCGTTGACGAAGACGAGGGGCTGCGCCTGTCGGGGATCGTCACGGCAAGCGACGACACCGGGTCGCGGGGTCGCGGGGTGATCGGCCCCATGGTCGTCTGGCCCACCCCGACCGCCACGCGCCCATTGCCGGACCTCGCGCTGGACCCCGGCGTGGCGATGACGCCGGCCGACCTCGCGGGGGGCTTTTCAGGGCGCGACATGCGATTCGACCTAGGACCGGGGTCGGCCCCGTTGCCCGACGGGCTGACACTCTCTGCGGCGGGGGTGCTGTCGGGCACGCCATCGGCCGAAACGCCGGATGTGCGGATCGTCATTCGCGCCCTGAACTCTGGCGGCGCGGCGCAAAGCGCGTTCCAGCTCAGGGTCGGCCTGAGCGGCGAGACACCCTTGCTGTTGATCATCGCGGGCCAGTCCAACGCCGACAAGCAGGGCACATCGGGCATCACGCTGCCCGCGAAATACGGCAACCTGAGCGACGTCGAGATCTGGAACCCGGTTGCGGGGGTTTTCGAGGCCTATGCACCGGGCACCAATGCGGGCGACGACAGCCGCAACGCATGGGGATCGGAGGCCGAGTTCGCCCATCAGCTGCGCGAGGCGGGCGACACGCGCCCGATCCGCGTGGTCAAGCGGGCGCAGGGCGGCACCGGCCTTGAGGCCGAAGCCGGGCGCGACGATTGGCACCCGGTCACGCAGACGGGCGGGCGACAGCTTTTCGACGAGCTGGAGGCTCGGGTGACAGCGGCAAGGGCCGCCATCGGCACCACGACAGAGGACGTCACGATCTGGGCGCAGGGCGAATACGACATGGCGAAGGGGTTCGCCGGGTCCTATGCCGCGAATTTCGGGGCGCTGCTGTCGGAATGGCGAAGCCGGATCTCGACCGGGCTGTTCATCGTGGAGCGCACGCGGCCGCGTCTCGACAGCGCCACGGCGCGCGCGGGCACGTGGATCGTGCGTCAGGTGCAGCTCGATCTGGCGCTCGCCGATGGCAACGCCGCCGTGATCGACACCGACGCCGCAACCAACGGCGCCCCGTTCAGCCAGCTCCATCCCAATCACCTGTGGTGCGAGGACTGCGGGTTGCGCGCCTATCGTGGCTGGAGAGGCAACTATACGGAGTTTCATGGCGATATCACCGGTGCCGTGCCGGCGGCTTTCGCCCTCGCGGACCGGACCAGCGTGGCCCAAGGGGCGGTCGTGACGTCCGATGTGCTGTCGCCACGAGGCTTCGAGCGCGACACGGACATCTCTATAACAGATGGAGAATACCGGATCACCAATCCAGACGACACTGTCTTCGCGGACTGGACCGCTGCGCCGGGCAAGATTCACAAGCACCAGAAGGTCCAGCTTCGGATCACCGCGAGCGACAGCGCCGAAATGGCCGTTGTGGCCACGCTCACCATCGGCGGCGTGACAGGGCGTTGGTCCGTCACGACGCAGGCGGCGCAGGCCCCTGCAGGCATCACCCATGTCGCATCGGGCCTGCCGACCACCGCCAACGGCGCCCATGACGTGCCGATGCCCGCAGGCGTGGCGGCGGGGGATCTGCTGCTTTTGCATGTCTCCACCCATTCGAACAATTATACCGAGACGACACCTCCGGGCTGGACCGCGCTCCCCGAGGTGAGGAGCGGCAGCACCAACTCCGATCAGGCGCGCGGCATCATCTATTGGAAGCTGGCCGGGGAGGCGGAGCCCGGCGTGACCCTCACACAGGGGAGTTACTACAGCACCGGCATCGTGACGGCGTTTCGTGGTGTGGACCCGTCGGACCCGATCGCCGTGGTGCAGCCGGGCGCGGCCACGACGAGCAATTCCATCGCCGAAGGCCTTGTCGCAGCACCCGTCATGGCAGGAACCCATGTCGTCTATGCGGCCGTGATCGGGGAGATGCATTCGGCGACATGGTCGGGCGACCCCGATCTGACCGGTTTTGCCGAACGCTACGACGTGCAGCGCCAGGGAAGCGCGGGCGCGAAGCAGACGCTTACCATGGCGTCGGGCCTATCCGCCGTGGCGCAGTCGGTAGGGGATGCGGTGACGGCCACCATCGACGGCGGCGCGAGGCGGAACATCAACGCGCATCTCCTCGCCCTGCGGCCTGCATGACCGCGAGCACCGGATCGAGGCGCGGGCCCTCGATCCGGTGGCAGCCTCCTGGAACTCAGGGGGCGCGCAGGGTGATGCGGTAGCGTGTCACGTCGCCATTGGCGTTGCCATCGGGGCCGACCGCGATCTCGAGCCGATCTCCGGCCGCGAGGGAAATCGCCTCGGGGGCCATGGTGATCGCGGCCTTGCCGGACTGCGTCTCGAGTTCCTCGTCATTGAGCAGGAGCCGCACGGCGATACCATCGTCGCTGCGCTCCGCCACCTCGAACGTCGCTTCGAGCGCGACCTCCATCGCCTCGGTCGCAACATAGCGATGCACGATCTCGACCGGCCGCTCGGCCGAGCCTCCGGGCAGCAACTGCTCCGCCGTCAGGCGCAGCGGCCTTTGCCCCTTGTCCCCGAGATACGGCGTCCAGAGCGTGCCGCTCGCCTCCTGACCCGGCATGGTGCTCAGCGCCGTCTCTTGCCCGTCAACGCGGATAAGCCGCTCGAACGGGTCGGTGGGGGCGGGCGCGCCATCGGCGGAGGGATAGCCGAACTGGTCGAAGCTGTCGGCGATCAGCTCCTGATCCCCGAGCTTGACCTGATCGCCCAGGGCGATGGGGCCAGCGGCCTGCAGGATCAGCGGCGCGTCGCGCGACAGGGTCTGTGGCCCGTCGAGCGGCTGACCCTCGGCATCGAATATTTCGACCGTGTCGGTGACCGTCACTTCGCGCGGCTCGCCCCAGAGCAGCATCGCGTCCTCGCCGAAGCGGCAGCCATAGGTGAAGGGGTCCGCGTCGATCCCCGTCACGGGCTTTTCGGCGAAATGCTTCTGCACCGCCCGGAAGGCGCGCCCCGCGCCGGTCAGGCGCCCGTCCTTTTCCATCAGCGGCACCAGACCGTCGCCCCGCGGGGTCAGCGGGTACCACACGGCGCGGGTGACGCCTGACAGGGCCATCTGACAGTAATCGCGCAGCATGTAACTGGCGGCGGCCTCGGGATCGCTGCTGCCGAATTCGGTAATCTCGATCGGCATGTCCGCTGCTGCCGGATGCCGTCGGAGCACCTCGATCTGCCGCGCGAGCTGTTCGGGCGGGGTCGTGTAGGGGTGGAGCGCCAAGGCATCCATATGGTCGCCGCCGCCCGCGTCGAGCACGGCCCAAAGGTAAGCGAGCGGGATGGAATGGCTGGCGCCGCCGAGAATCCGGATGTCGTCGCGCACGCCGCGCGCCGCTTCGGATGCGGCGGCGAGCAGCTGCGCATGGGCCTTGGCGCGCTCCTCGGGAGAGACATCCTTCAACGGGCCGCGAACAAAGTCGACGCCGTTGAATTCATTCCCGATCTCGACCGCGTCCAGATCGGGAAACCGTTCGGCAAGAACGCCTGCGAAGGCCCCGAAGGCGGCGATGCCTTCGGGGGTGGTCGGCGTCGCACCGTCTTCAAACAGCGGGTGGCCCCAATTCAATGTGAGGCTGAGCGACAGGTCCTCGGAGAGGATCTCATCGGGAAAAGTTGTCTGCGGGCCGTCGAATTCGAACTCTCCCAAGGTCGTCTCGACCCTGTCCCAGTAGAGCCCGTCGCGCAGATCCGTCAGCCCCAGCGCGATGGCGTTTTCGAGCACGCCGGGCTGATTGCCCTGTCCGAAGTTGCTCACCGCTCCGAGAAGCGGCGCCATGAGGGGCGTGGCGGGGGGCTCTGTCTGTGCCGCGCAGGCAAGCGGCACGGCCGTCAGCACGGAAAGCGCGGCAATGTTCGGTATCGGGGGGAGGCGGAAGGGCATGTCATGGTCCGGGTCTGGTTGGCGACTATGGCGTCGGCCCGGCAGCCTGCTTCATATCGGCGGGCATGGAAAGCCCGGCGGCGGCCAACTCTTCGAGAACACGCCGGATCACGCCGGACGAGGTTGGCAGGTATTCGAAGCGGCCCTGACGCCCCACGGTGACGACGCCGGTCGCCTCGATCCGCTTGAGGATCTGGGGCCGCAAGGCGTGCGTGCCGGGGCGGTAGAGCGGATAGCAATCGCTCACCCTGTCATGGCCCTCGAGCCGCAGGTCCTCGGCATGGCCGAACCCCTCCAACTGGGCCTTGAACTCCGCGAAGGCGGTCTCAGGGTCGGCGGCGGCCCCCGGCAGGATCGTGTGTTCGACCGACAGATACTCGCGGGCCACCGCCGGGTCGGAATAAAGGCGCGAATAGATCGTCGCCCGTTTCCAGCGCCCGGTGGCATGGAAGTTGAACAACACGTTGCCCATGGCGGGGGCGAGGCGGCGCGCCGATACGAAGAGCGTCATGAGGTCGAGGCTGCCGATCCCGCTCGGCGTGCCGAACAGCGCGGTATGAAGCGTATCGAGCGGGATCGTGTTGACCACGATGTCGCAGCGATGCGTTCCGGCCGACGTCTGCACGACATATCCTGCGGGCTTGCACTCGATGCGCTGCAACTCCTCGTTCATCGCGAACACGACGCCCGCGGCTTCCAGCCTCTGCTGAAGCGGCGTGAACAGGGCCAGAAAGCCGTCCCGTGGCCGGACCCGCAGGACCGATGGCCGCAGGTTGGCCGCCCGGAACGCCTGACCGAAAAGCGCCCTCCGGACGTGGCCCAAGAGCGCGCTGAGCCGGGTCTGCCGCTCGATGAAGCCCATGCGGTAGAGAAAGAACTCTTCGTCGAGCAGCCTAGGATCGGTGTGATTGAACCGGGTGATGTAGGATTTGAGGCCGGTATCGGTGTAGATGGTCCGCCCGAGCCGCGCGAGGCAGATCGTTTCCAGAGTGCCGTCGAGACGGGTGATCTGCCGTCGGAGCAGGAGGTCAAGCAGCGCCTTGCTCAGCTTGGGATACCCCCAATGCAAGAGCTCGCGCGGTTCGATCGGGTAGGAGAGCAGTTTTCCATCCGGGGCGATCCGTCGTTCGATCCTGTGAACGGCGGGACAAAGCTCGCGGTTCTCCGGCGCGAGCGAGAAGATCAATCCCTTGTCGTCGTAGAAGATGCTTCCGACGTCGAAGGTATAAGGACCAATCTGATGCGAGCGGTGCGCGCCGCCGGGGGCGGACCCCCGCTCGAGAACCGTGACGCGATAGCCTGCGCGGTTCAGGGCATCGGCTGTCGCGAGGCCGGCGATGCCCGCCCCGAGCACGAGCACATGTTGCGCGGACGGGATCGGCATCTCGTTGGTCGGCGCCTTCGGAACGATCATCTCCATCTCACCAATCCTATGGTTGAATCAGGCTGACTTCGTGTCCGCCGCCATGACCTCGGCTTCGCCATCCCATCCATCGGATCCGAGGCAATCGCGAGCCAAGAGAGAATCACCATCGAGTGGTTAGATCACGAGATGTCATTTTACATAGGGACCACAATATAAATCGGCAGGAAGGGCACCGAACCTTCGTCGTTGTATCATGTCCATATGATGGGCCCGTGCTGGATAGCCTCAGCTCAACGGCTTTCGGGGTGACGCTCTGCCGGACGCGGTGACAGAGGTTTCCGACGAAACTCGTTCCCCAAGCGTTCTTGGGCGTTTCACTTGCAACCAGAGGCGAACCGAGGCGTGCCGGCGGGCTTGCCAGATGGGCCGAGAGGTAGGTGAGATTCGGACACCTCCGCGACCGTCTCGGCGACAATGAGATCAAGATGAAAGCATTGTGGCGGAATTTCGCTGCTCTCAGGGCGGAGCGGCGTCTCATGCGGTGTCAACCCACCGAAAATATTTAACCAGACGCCAGAAGGAGTGATTCGATAGCCAGTTGACGCGGATTACGTAGGGGAATGGCGCGGAAATGCCGTAAGTTAGGTGGAACTAAGGCGGAAATTGGCCGTTACATGCCCGAGTTCACAAAGCGAACCGCACCGCCGAGCCTATCACCTGTAACCCTCTGACATCAGCCGCATCTCTGTAGGCGCCCTGTTCGCCCCAAGGTCGATCAACATTAAGGCATCACGGCGTAAATGCGGCAAAATTTTGTTGAAAGAGGTCCCTGCAATATGCCACATCTACCGGAGCGGAATCCTGCCGATCTCCATCAGACTGTGAGCGGATGGGCGCCCCGCCGGATGTGCATCGAGCTTGAAGGTGAGCTGCCATTTTCGAACCAAAGTCGTGTTTTTTAAGGATGTAACTCCCATGGCTATCAAATCGAACCAACTGAACTCGACCAACATTGGTCAAGACAACTTCGTCATCGGCACCTCGGGCGCCGACCAGTTCACCGCAGGCTACGGCTCCGACACCATTGACGCCGGCAACGGCGACGACACGGTCTACGGCGGCATCGGCAAAGACATCGTTCGTGGCCAGAACGGCAACGACTATGTCAACGGCGACAACGGCAACGACCGCGTTCGTGGCGGCGAAGGCAATGACGCCGTGTTCGGCGGCGGCGGCGACGACCGCGTCTTCGGTGGTTGGGGCGACGACATCATCGCCGGCAACTCGGGCAATGACGAGCTGTTCGGCGGCCGTCCGAACGCCGGCCCGCTGCCCGATGGCATGTCCGACGACGACGCCTTCATCTTCGACCAGCGTGATGGCAACGACATCGTTTGGGACTTCAACAAGTTCGGCGACGACAAGGTTGTCCTGATCGATGGCGGTTCGTACGAGATCATCTACAACGCGAGCAACGGCCACTCGAAGCTGATCTACGGTGAGACCACCGTGGTCTTCAAGAACTTCGAGCTCACCGACGACCACGTTGCGACGATCGACTTCAGCACGGGTCAGATGTCGCCGGGCGCGTCCGACTCGCTGACGCAGAACCAGATGCAGCAGATCATGGACGCCGATCCGCTCATCATGTGAGCCATGGTACCATCCAAACGAAAAGGAGCCCCTCGGGGCTCCTTTTTGCTTTTTGGACTGACGGTTCCATGGGTTCGTGAGCCAAGGCGCATCAGGCCAAGGGGAGCACGAGCTCGCGAAGCCGTTCACCGGCACGGGCCCATGTGAGCTCCGCCGCCCTCGCGCGTCCCTTTGCCTTCATTTCGGCTTGTGCCGCCGGATCGGCCAGCAGGCTCCTTATGGCGTCGCGCCACGCGGCCGCATCCTGTGGGGGGACATAGCGCGCCGCATCCGCACAGACCTCGGGCATCGCGCCGGCACGGGCCGAAATCACCGGGGTGTCGGACCACATGGCCTCCACGGGAGGCAGCCCGAACCCTTCGGTCAGCGACGAGAACGCGAAGCAGGCGGCGTTTTCGTAAAGCGCGCGCAACTCGGCATCGGATACGAAACCGGTGAAGATCGTGCCCGGCGGCGGGGTCCAGCCGGCAGCGACATAGCGCGCGGCGGGCGGTCCGCCGGCCACCACCAGCGGGGGGTCTTCGGGACGCCGATCGCGAAAGGCGTCGAACAGCACGCGCATGTTCTTGTAGGCCTTGGCCGATCCCAGGGCGAGCACGTAGCCTCCGGCGGTCAGGTCGTGCCGGGCCAGCACGGAAGCGTCCGCCGCCGTGGATTGCAGGTGATCGGTGCCATTGTGGATCACGTCGATCTTGTCGGCCTTGCCGATCCCATGCGCGACGAGCGAGCCCTTCGAGAACTCGGACACCGTCAGGATTCGCCGGGCGCCGCGTGCGATCCAAGGTAGCAGCGATCGGTAAGCGGTGGCCTGGCGCCCCGAATAGTCCTGCGGGTGCAGAAACGTCTGCGCATCGTGGATCATGACGATGGAGTTGCGGTGCAGGATCGGTCCGAGATTGCAGAAGTTCACCAGCAGATCGCCCCTGGCGATGCGCGGCAGCGACAGCATTTCCCAGCCTTGCCCCGCACCGAAGCGTCCGGGCAGCGCCTCGGGGACGAGAGTGGGAAACTCCGGGTCCGGATCATGCGGTCGCGGCGCGACGATGCGGGTTCGATCCGCCTTCAGCAGCTCGGTCGCATAATGGGCGGCCGTTCGGTGCACGCCGTTCAGCGAGGCGCCGAGAAACTTGCCGTTGATCGTGATGCGCTTCATTCGATGAATTCCTTCGTGGCGACCGGTTGCGATTCGCGGGTCAGCGCGGCGCGCCAACCGTCGCGGAACGCCGCCGGGGTGAACCGCTCGATGGAACGGGCGAGGTCGGCCTCTCGCGTCGCGCGCTCCTCGGGATCGAGGCTCACCAGTTTGCGCAGCCCCTCCGCGATGTCGGCCTCGTTCAACGGGTCCGCGCGCAAGGCACCTGCACCGGCGACTTCTTCGAGCACGCTGTCGCGTGCGACCAGCGGCACCAGTCCGGCCGCGATCGCTTCGGCAACAGGGACGCCGAACCCTTCGAGGCGGCTCACGAGGACAAAGCCCGCGGCGGCCTTGTAGAGCCATGCCAGCTGCGCATCGGTGACATAGGACAGAAGCCGGACGCCCTCCGTGGTTTCGGCGAGTTCGGCCACTTCCTCGGCACCGGGCTCGCGAGAGCCGCACAGCACGTATTGCACGCCTTGCGCCGCCAGACCCGATCGCGCGAAGGCCCGGATCGTCGCCGCTTGATTCTTGCGCCGCCCGATCGACCCCACGGTCAGCAGGAAAGGTGCGGTCAGCCCCTCGACCGGCGCCGTCTCGGCCTCGGTGAGATCGGGACGCAGCGGCGGATAGATCACCTCCATGCGCGGCAGCGGGCCGAACAGGTCGACATAGGCATCGCGCGAGGCGCGGCTGACGAAGACCATGCTCGGCTGTGTCTCGGAAATGCGCCGGTAGGCTTCGTCGTAGAGCCGCGTGACCTGAGGGTCGAAAAGCTCGGGATGGGTGAGCGGACCCATGTCATGGCACAGCACCATGTCGCGCGGGTCCTGCCGGTAGAGCAGAACCGTATAGGGATCGAGATGCAGCACGGGGTTGCGGCTGCGCACCCCCAGCGGCAGTGACGGCCAGCGCTTGATCGCGGCCATCTCGGCGTCGGACGCCTTCTCGACGAATTTCCGGAGCGCGCCGGTGGGCACCTTGAGCGGCGTCGTGCCGCTGTGCCGCACCCGGCCATAGCGGAGCCCGGCGATGAGATCGGCGTTGTCGAGCACCACGTCGCGGCCGATGTAGTATTTGCCCGTCCGGTTGCGCAGGGCGAGAGAGAAATCGACATCCCACATGACAGATACCGCTCAGGCCGCTGTGGACGCGCGGCGAAGCGTCGCGGCGTGCAGCCGGGCATCTTCGGCATAGCGCTTGGCGATGAACGCTTCGGTCGCCGTGCCGAGATCTATGTCGCCATAGTTCTGGGATGCGGATTCGTAGACGCCGCTTTTGAGCCACAAGGGCCGCAGGGCGGCACGTACGGGCCGCGGCAGGGCGCTGCGCGACAGCGCGCGGACCGCGGGCTGCACATGACGAAACCAACGTTTGGGCTGGCGGCTCTGGTTGGTCGATTGTTCCAGAAAGCGCGGCACGCCATAGGTTCGATGCAGCCAGTCCTCGAGCTGCGGGAGCTGTTCGAGCGCGAAAAGCTCGTCCACGATCTGCCGACCATCGAGCATCAGGTAGTCCGTCTGCCGGGCGAAGTGGATGTATCGCAGGTCGGCGAACTCTTCGTGGGCCTCGAGCCAGTCGCAGATCCGGGCCGCGGCGTCGCGCAGCATGTCGTCGGTGATGCTCAGGGCGCCGACATTCTCGAACTCGCGCAGGTGCTGACGCAGCGCCGAGATGAAACGGTCGCGTGGGTCGCGCAGCACCGCGAAAGAGGTGCTGTGTTCGAGCAGGGCGAAGGTTTCAGGGAAGTTTCGGGCCAGAATGGCAAGGGGAATATGGGCCTGATGGATCTCGCCCAGCTCGGCATGGGTGTAGCCGAACGGCGTGACCCTGTCCCGCAGAGTGGCTTCGGCTTCCTTGTTGTCGCGTGCGAAGCTGGCCCACGGAAACTCGGCGATGGCATCGAGACCACGGTAGATGGAGAGGCCCGCGCATTTCGGGATATGCACGAAGAAGAGCTTTTGATCGGCGGAATATTTCATACTGGATATGAACCTTCTGAAACTGTCATCACATCGAGCGGGCGGGGCGCCTTATCCCGAGAAGGCTGCGAGTTGGAACACCCGCAACCGCGCTGCGACGGCCATGGCGCCAAGGCCGAGGATCACGGCGCTTGCGAGACCGGCCACGAGGGCGATGGTCGGGTCGTCGATCCGGGCGTGAAGCGCCTCGCGCGTGGCATAAAGCACGAGCGCATAGGCCAAGACGAGGATCAGTGCCACCGCAAAGCTTCGCATCGCGGGCCAGACCTTCAGGTTGCCCATCCGGGCGAGGACATAGACCGAACCGAGGCTGAGCAGGGCGCTCGTGCCCGCCTGCGCCCATGCCAGCGCGGCAAGGCCGAAGGGTGCTGCGGCGAAGACCGCGGCGATCGAGACGACGGCGCCGAACATGTTGAACCGCATGACGATGCCGGTGCGACCCATGGCCGCCGCAGCCGGTTCGAGAAGGAACGGCCCGATGGCCAGCACGGCCCGCGCCGCGAGGGCGTAGGTCACGGTCATCGCCGCGAGGTAGGCGGGCTGGAACATCAAGGCGACGAGATCGGCCGCAAAGACGAGGATCACCGCCGCGATGCCCCCGGTCAGGACGGTCACGGTCCCCGCGAAGCGCGCGAGCTGGTTCTCGAAGGAGAGCCCGGCGCGGCCCGCGGCCCCGAACTGGGTCTGCGCAAAGCTGCGCATCGGTTGGGCCACGACGTCCGTGGCCCCCGACGCGACCCGGTTGCCAAAGCGGTACAGGCCGGTCTCGGTGGTCGAGAACATCACGCCCAGCACGAGATCGGCGCCGTATCGCGCCGCGAAGGTCATGATGCGCGCGCCATACAGACCGCCCGAGAACGACATCGCAGTCCGTGCCAGACCCCGGTCGAGAGTGAAGCTCGGCCTTTCGCGCATCGACACGAGATAGAGGGTCGTGCTGACCAGCAGCTTGGCATAGCGAAACGCGACGAGGGCGTAGATCGATTGCCATGACCACAAAAGGACGACGCCCACCACCAGTCCGACGACGTTCTGGGTAAACATCACCAGAAAGTGCCGGTTCACGGCCTGTCGTCGCAGCAGCACCGCCGCGCACCAGGCCTCGATGGAGGCGATCGGCTGCGCCAGAGCGAGCAGGATCAGCACCCAGGCCAGTTCGGACGCCTCGAACACGATGGCGAGCGGCCAAGCCGCGGCGACGAGCAGCAACGCGCCCCCGGCGCCGAGCCCGAACAGCAACCAGAAGCTGGTGTTGAGCACCGAGCGGTCCTCGGCGGGCGAGGTGATGATGAAATGGTAAAACCCGGTATAGGTCAGCGTCTGGATCAGCGTGACGCAGATCACGGCGATGCTGTAGATGCCGTAATCCGCCGGCAGCATGAACCGCGCCGCGAGCAGCATCACGACCAGCATCGTGATCTGTTCGAGACCGCGCGCCGAGAGCGCGAAAGCGGCGAGCGCGATCTTTCGTCCGCGCCGTTGGGGAGGGGGCGTCATAATGGAATCGCTCAAGGCTTCATACTCGTCACATTGCCGTCCGGGCTCTCTATGACGTATCGCGAGGAACTGTTACAGGTGGCCGGGGTCAAATTGAGGCGCTACCCAGCTCTTTTGATTAATGGACGGCGAAAAGCACGATGCAGATCGTTTCGAGTACCTTCATAGCTTTCGCTGTTCTGGCCTTCATCCTCGCCCGGGGGCCGTATCGTGGATTGCTGTTCTTCTTCGCCGTGACGCCGATGGGGGCCATGGCCGCCATCAACCTGCCGGCGCTGGGGGGGACCTCGATCACGGTGATCGATGTCACGGTGGCGGGGCTGTTCGGGCTCGTGCTTCTGGGACGCGACGCGCCAACCTCATCGCTCTTGCGACCGTTCCTGCCGGGGACGCCGGGCGGTTATCTGCTGTTGTTCCTCGTGTATGCCGCCGTGGCCTCTGCGTTCCTGCCGCGGATCTTCGCGGGAGACTCGCTTGTTTTCGGGATCGGGCGGGGCGCCAATGATGACGGGATCGCGCTGACCCCGTTGGGTCCGGGCAACGGCAACCTGTCGCAGATGTATCGCCTGATCCTGGGGTTGATGATCTTTTCGGTCACCGCGGCGCTGATCCGGCGCAGGCCCGACCCCGCGCATGTGCTCAAGCTGATGGTCGTGGCGACGACGGTCAATGTCGCGCTCGGCCTGTTCGACATTCTGAGCTATGCGGCGGGGTTGGAGGCATTGATGGATACGTTCCGCACCGCCAACTACTCCATGGCGATCGGCCACCACATGGCCGGCATGAAGCGGATGGTCGGCGGGTTTCCGGAAGCGTCGGCCTTCGGATATTATTCCATCGGGGTGATGGGGTTCTGGATCAGCTACTGGTTCAGCACCCGCAGCGGCGGGCGTCTGGTGCCGCTGATGCTCTTGATAAGCATCTTCGTCGTGCTGCGCAGCACGTCCTCCTCGACCTATGTCGCAACCCTCGCGTTCTGCGGGATCTTCGCCTTCTTCAACATGACCGGCAGCCTCGGCCAGCTGATCACGCGGCGTGGCGCGACCCTGCTCGTCACCTTCCTTGGATTGGTCCCGCTCGTGATCTACGGGCTGTACCTCTCCTACGAGATGCTGCCCGGCTTCCAGTCCTTCGTCGACCGGTCGCTGCTCGACAAGATGGCGACCGATTCGGGTCAGGAGCGGATGAGCTGGAACACGCAGGCGATCCAGAACATGATCGATACCAATTATCTCGGGACCGGTCTTGGGTCGATGCGCGCCTCGAGCTGGCTTTTCGCCTGTCTCGCCAGCACCGGGATCATCGGCACCTTGCTGCTCCTTGCCTTTCTGGCAAAGTTCTTCCTGATGCGGACCCGAGGCAGCGATCCCGACCGCGATGAGCGGGCGCATCTGGCGCGCGCTTTCAAATACGGCTGCGTGGCGCAGCTGCTGTCGGCGATGTTGAGCCAGCCGACCCCCAATCTGGATTCGTTCTTCTTCGCCATGGCAGGGCTGGCATTCGGACTGAGTTCGGTCGGGAGACAGACTGTTGCCACGTCCGAAGCCGCCGGAACGCCCCCTTTCATGTTGCAGCGCGGCATGCGACACGCCATGGTCGCCCCGGCGGGTGCGCAGAGGGATGTCTCCGGACAATGATGGTCTTCTTGGACGGGAAGTGGAACGGAATTTGACAACTGCGCGACCCGTAGTGCCGGCAGTGAACGCAACCAATGGCAGCCAGGGCGGCGATGAAGGCATCGATCTGTCGATGCTGTTCCGATCCCTGTGGCGACGCAAGTGGATCGTGGTGATTTGCGCCTTGCTGGGGGCCGCGCTCGCCCTTGCGGCCGTGTCGCGCCAGACGCCGCTCTATACCGCGCAAAGCAGCCTGATGCTCGACCCTCGCTCGATCAGGGTCATGTCCGACGAGGCGGTGATTTCCGATCCCGACCTGAATGACGGCTTGATGGAGTCCGCAGTCGCCGTGCTCAGGTCGAACCTGCTGATCGAGGACGTGATCAACAGCTTCGAGCCGGAAGTGCTCGCGCCGCTGGACCCGGTCAGCGCGGCACCCGATGCGGGCGACGGGCTGGGCGCGAGGATCAAGAACGGCATCGACGGCCTCGCACAGACCATCGGGTTGACGCGGGCCGATGCGCCGGAGCCGGTTCCTGCGATCGAGGCCATGTCCGCACAGGACCAGCGGCTGCGCCGACTGGTCGCAAAGATCCGCAGCAGCATCCGCGTCTGGCGCGCGGGGGATTCCTACGTGATCATGATCTCGGTCGAGATGGAATCGCCCGAACTCGCCGCGCTCATCGCCAACCGGATCGCCTCGCAATACATCGACCGATCGGTCCGCGAACGCAGCGAGACCGCACGCGCCGCGGCGACATGGCTCGGCGAACGTACGGCCGAACTGCGCGAGCAGCTCGAGACGGCAGAGGCGCGGGTCGAGGAAATGCGTGTGACGCAGCTCGATGAGGACGGCGTTTCGCTCGAGGCGATTTCGCAGCAGCAGCTTCAGCTCAACACCCAGCTCGCGGTGGCGCAGGCCGATACCGCGTCGGCGACCGCGCGCTACAACCAGATCGAGCGGGTGATGGAAGACGGGGGCATGACCGCGGCGGCGGAATTGGTGACGTCGCCATTCGTGCTGTCCCTGCGGCAGGAGCTGTCGAACCTCGAAAGACAGGATCTGGATCTGGCCTCGCAGTTCGGACCGGAATATCCCGAACGGCAGCGCATCGCGGCCTCGATCGAGCTGACCGAGACCAGCCTCGTCAATGAGGTCAGGTCGATCGTCTCGGGCCTGCGCAACGACGTCGCCGTGGCACAGGCCCGCGAGGCCGTGCTTCGCAGCAGCCTTGCCACGCTCGAAGCCCGGCATGCCGCCGTGTCCCGGGCCTCGACCGATCTGCGTCAACTCGAGCGTGAGGCCGAGTCCGCGCGCAAGACCTATGAGGAGGCGCTGTCGCGCTTCAACGAGACCCGGACCGCCGAGCAGTTCCAGAACCCGGACGCCCGGCTCGTGGAGCGGGCCGTCGTCCCGGCCGGTGCCTCTGCACCGCGCCCCAAGCTGTTCACGGTGTTCGGCGGGATCATCGGTTTTTCGATCGGCCTCGTCCTCGCGTTCCTGTCCGCCTTCATGCGGCGCGGCTTCGGCCTCGCTCACGAGGTCGAGCACGCGACAGGCGTAAGGGTGCTGGCGTCGCTGCCCGCAGGCCGTTGGCGCAGCCGCAGCCGGATGCTGCAGGATCTGGTGAAGGACCCCTATCATGTCTTCGCCGAACGGGTGCGGCAGCTTCGCGCCGTTCTGGGGGGGCCGCGCGGAGAGCGCGCGCCGCGCAGCGTGATCGTCACCTCCGCACTGTCGAGCGAGGGCAAGACGAGCACCGCGCTCGCCCTCGCGCTTTCCGAGGCGCGCAGCGGCAAGAGGACCATCCTGCTCGATCTCGATACGCGGCGCTCTCCTCTTCAGCGTGAACTTGGCCTGACCGGAAGCTATGATCTCGACGCCTATCTGCGCGGGGAGTGCGATATTCAGTCGGCGATCTGTCCCCTGCCGGGGCTCGATTTCGACCTGCTGACGAACATCGCTCCGAACCGGCCGTCGCATCAGGAGATCACCCCCTCCGCGCTGCGCGATCTTCTCGACGTGCTGGGCGAGACCTATGACCGGGTGATCATCGACGCGCCGCCGCTTCTGTCGGTGTCGGAAACGCTGACCTATTGCAGCGAGGCGCAGGCCGTTCTCGTCGTGGTGCGTCACCGGGCGACGTCGGCTCCGGCGTTGCGCGACGCGCTCAAGCGTCTGCGCGACATGCAGATCGAACCCGTGGGGCTGGTCCTGACGATGACCGATCTGCGCGAGGAAAGCATCCAATACGCGGCGGAGCAGTCCTATGCCTACACATCGTAACACCCTCGCACTCGTCACCCTGTCCCTGTTCGTGGGGACGGCGGTGGACGCCGAAAATTATCTGCTGACGCCGGGTGACGAGTTGATGATGTCGCTCTCCGCCTCGGATGAACCCCGTTTGGCCCGTATCGGTCCCGACGGGACAGTGCGGGTCCGTAGCGCGGGCGGCGTGCCCGTCGCCGGGATGACTCTGGATGCGGCCGAGGCCGCGATCGAAGCGGCGGTCGCGGCCTCCGGGATCTTCGTCGCGCCCGACGTGGACATCGCGGTCGACAGCTATGCCCCCATCCTCATCACCGGCGACGTGGCGACACCGGGGCGCTACGATTATCTGCCGCAGCTGACGGTGGAGTCGGCCGCGGGACTGTCGGGCGGTATCTCGAAGGTGAGGGGCGCCGAACGTCTCGATGTTGCGCGCGCGCAAAACCAGATCGATGGCGAACTTCTGACGCTGCGGCTCGATATCATGGCGACGGTCGCGCGGATCGCCCGCCTCGAAGCGGAAATCGACGAGACGACCGATACGGTGGTTCCAAGCGAGGCCCTGCGCCAGTCGGTGCCGGTCACCGACGACGCGGCACTGGCAACGATGGTCGCCGATCAACAGGCGATCCTCGACAACTCCCGCGCCCGCAAGATCGAACTCGTCCAAGGCTGGAACGAGGAAATCGAGGGATTGCTGCGTCAGCAGGAACTGCTGCAGGAGCGCATGCAGCTTCAGGACCAGATCGTGGAATCGCTGCAGGCGGAGTTGTCCAACGCGCAATCCCTCGCGGATCGCGGCCTGGCCACGACGAACTCGCTCAATCGGGCCGAACAGCTTGCCGGGGACGCGCAGGCGCGCACCCTCGAGCTGGAGGCCGCGCTGACCGGTATCGAACGCGGGATTTCTGCGGCCAAGCGTGGCCGTGACGGATTTCTTCGCAACAGCACCGAAGAAGCTCTCCTCGCACTGCGTGCCTCTCGCGAGCAGCTGAATGAATTGCGCGTCCGGTACGGCACGGCCGAGAGCCAGAGCCTTTTGCTTGCCGATGGCAACCTTTCCACGCTTCTGGACGAAGGCGTCTTCGAGGTGGATTACACCTTGATCGACGGGCGCACCGGCGAAGCGCGACGCGACGTGGCAGCTACGACGGCGTTGCAGCCCGGTGATACCGTGCAGGTCCAAGTCTCGCGTGACACGCCCGAAGGCTGAGATCCTCCCGGATTCGGAGCAGGAGACACGCCGCAGGTTCGCCGCTATACCCGGTGGCCGCGGTCGTGCGGCCTGTCGCCACTCGACGAGGGGCGGCGTGGCTGCGAGCTCAGCATGCGAGGAAACGGGCACCCCCGATTTCGGTCGATGTCTGGAT
Source organism: Limimaricola cinnabarinus (assembly GCF_047631075.1). Classification (NCBI taxonomy): domain Bacteria; kingdom Pseudomonadati; phylum Pseudomonadota; class Alphaproteobacteria; order Rhodobacterales; family Paracoccaceae; genus Limimaricola; species Limimaricola cinnabarinus. The sequence continues at coordinate 9,054 of NZ_JBLHYX010000021.1, read as the reverse complement.
ATCGCTGCGCGAATTCTGATCCGCTTCTGAAAATGGCAGAAACGATCCGGCTGCCGATCACGAGTCGCATGTGCCAGATTCCCCCCGAATAGAAATCGTCGTGACCGCGACGATCGTGTGATCGTTCGTCGCACGGCGCCCGAAAATCGCGCAAAATACCGAAATTCTATGCAATGCGACGCATGAGGTTTCTTCCAAAGCGTCCTCGGCTGTCGCAATTTGCGGTCTGCTTGCGGCGGCCACATTTCGATAAGCCTCCGGCGTCAGGACAACATCAGATATCCGATGGTCGGGGCAATGACGCATTAACACCAAATTAACCATGTGCTGCCACCTGTCTAACAGGCAGCTTTTGCCAGATTCGCCTTTATTCGCTCAACTTTCATGAATGGATAGCGCAGTGGCATTTGTGGCCGACGAGGGTTCGCAATCTTGTGGTACCAGCGGGAGCGGCAACAACGCCGCGCTACCGGTCGTGCGAACGGAATACAGGCCGGAGATCGATGGGCTTCGCGCTGTCGCGGTCATACCCGTTCTGCTGACCCATGCCGGTTTCACCGCGGTGAGCGGTGGGTTTCTGGGGGTCGATGTCTTCTTCGTCATCAGCGGATATCTCATCACCACGATCCTGCTGCGGGAATTTTCGAAGACGGGCCATGTTTCCATCATGTCATTCTACGAGCGGCGAGCGAGGCGCATCCTTCCCACGCTGTTCGTCGTGACCGCAGTGACGTTCGTGCTGGCATGGATGATAATGTTGCCGAAGGAATTCCGGGATTTCGGACAGAGTGTCGTCGCGAGCGGCGTTTTCCTGTCGAACGTGTTCTTCGCGAGCGAAAGCGATTATTTCGCGTCGGTCAGCGCGTTCAAGCCATTCCTGCACACATGGTCACTCAGCGTCGAAGAGCAATTCTATCTGGTGTTTCCCGTCCTTCTCCTGACGATGGCAAAGTTCAGCCCCGGAAATCTCAAATGGGTCCTGGCCGCCCTTGCCCTTACAAGTTTCTCGGTCGGACTGCACGGTTCGAAGACCGCGCCGACCGAAGCGTTCTTCCTGCCCGCCGGTCGCGCATGGGAGCTTCTGGCGGGTGCCTTGCTGGTCTTCATCAGACCCGCTGCGCCGGCGGACCACGTCCGGCGCCTGATGGCTGATCTGTTTTCCCTGGCCGGTCTCGTTGCGATACTTCTGGCCTATATGCTGCTTGAGGAGACCACCCCTAATCCCGGCGCCGCCACCCTGCTACCGGTCGTAGGCACCTGCGCGATCATCCTGTTCGCGATGCCGGGCACGATGGTCCATCGCTTCTTGACCATGAAGGCGCTGATCGGGATCGGATTGATCAGCTATAGCGCCTATCTTTGGCATCAACCTCTGTTCGTCATGTCTCGGTTCTACTTCATCGAGATTTCCGTGGTCGGATGGTGCGTGTTGATCGGGATCACGCTTCTTCTGGCATGGGCAAGCTGGGCATTCGTAGAGGCACCGTTTCGCAGCAGTGTTCGTATTGGGCGGCGGACGATCCTGATCGGCGGCGGGGCCGGACTTGCGGCCATGGTCGCTGCGGGACTGACCGTTCATCTTGCGGATGGTTTTCCGGGTCGGCTCGATGAACAGCGCCGGTTGGCCGCGATCGGTCAGCAAAGCATCAGTCCTTACCGTGACAGCTGCGGCAACACCTTGCCGCAGGACTTCGAGAGCTTCTGCGTTTTTGGCGACAACGACAAATCTCTCGTCGCCTTTGTCGGCGACAGTCATGGAAAAGAGATTTTCTGGCGCACGACAAAACAGATGGAAGGCCGTGATTACGCGGTACAGGGGTTTCTGTGGAATGGCTGCCTGCCTTTCGCCGCATATGACGAACCGCGCGCCTGCGACATGTTTCTTGAGGCTGCGAAGGCGCATATCCTTGCCTCGGAGAACATCTCGACGGTGGTGTTTTTCGTGAACTGGCAGGCGCATCTGGGATGCGGAAAGTTTTGTGATGAGAACAACTGGTTCGGTGGTGGAGCAGAGCGGGCTCGCGGGATGGAGAAGATCATCCAGACCGAGATCGAAGCCTATCTCGAAGCAGGAAAGGAGGTCGTGCTCAGTGGGCAGATCCCCGGGATGAGGTCGAACATTCCGCATAAGTTGAACGCCCAAGCATTGCGCGGCCTTCCCAATGATCCGGTGGGAATTGCCGAAGCGGAACATGGCGCGCAGGCGGCCCCTTCGAACAGGATGCTCTCCACCCTCGAACGAAAGCTCGGTGTCAGCATCTTTCGACCCAGTCAAACACTGTGCTCGGACGGCTTTTGCAAGGCTACCGATGGCGTCATGCCCCTGTATTTCGATCATGGGCACCTCAATGGGTTCGGGGCGGACAAGCTCGTCGGGCCGCTGCTGCAGGCGATCGATTTGTCCACCTCGATCTGAAAAGGGCTGGGCGAGGGGCGTTGACGATGGGTTGGGTAGCCCCTCTTGGCGGCATTTGTGCGACGTTGCCGCGCCTCTCGGTGAGGGGGACTTTCCGAACGGGGCCCTGACTGTCGGCTCATTGGGGTGTCGAAGCCTTCTCCCTCGACCCGCTATCGCACGACGAACTGGCCCACCTACCATGCAGCGCCGTGCAAGCGCGGTTCGCCATCGGTCTGGTTCCGTTCCGAGATGGCCTGGCATGCGGAAAAGTCTGGCAAGTGATGAGACGAAGCAGTTTTCAGAACTGGTCAGTCATGAATTCAGGGACCGGTCTGACAGATACAGTTCCGAGCCATCACTCGAGAACACGAAAATTTGGCATCAGTTGCACGGAACATTTCTTGATTTGGTCCGACCTTTCGCGCGGGTTGGCCATATTCGGCCCCTAGTTCCTAGCCTTACATAAGAAGGCAGGAACATGATCATGACGGCGCATTCGACGACGGGCTTCAATCTCGGCGTGGCCACCCATTATGGACAAGGTGGCCCTTATGGAGCAACGGCGCGCGCCGACCTCGACGCGGTGGCCGCGAGCTTCGTCCGCGGCGGGCTGAACTGGCACCGAGTCGAAAACAAGGCGGGGCAGTACGATTTCAGCGATCAGCGAAGCAATTATCTCGACTGGGTTCTCGCCAAGGGCGGCGATCCGATCCTGACACTGTTGCCGCAGGGCAATCCGAATTACCAACACGGCAAATGGGCAGCCAGCGACGAGGCCATAGAGGGTTTTGCCAACTACGTACTGGCCGTGCTCGACCGCTTTCCCGATCTCAAGAAGATCGAGATCGGCAACGAGTACAACGGGAAATCGTCGGCCTTCGTGTCAGGAGAAGCGGCAACCGACAACCTGCCTTTCAAGGCGGAGCTGTTCACGCGCCTCCTGAAGGGCGTTTCCGACAAGATCGGAGCCGCTCATCCGGATGTGGAGATCATCGGCGGCGGCCTGCACTCGGTGCCGACCGGCTTCGTGCAGCACCTGATCGATGCAGGCGCCTTCAAATACATGGATACGCTGAGCTTTCACCCTTACGGTCTCACTCCCGAAGCGGCGGGCGAGGCTCTGGACGTTCTCAACAGCGTTCTCGACAAACTGCCGGCTTCCGAGCGACCATCGCTCATGGTCACCGAATTCGGCCAGTCCTCCTTGGTCGGGCCTGAGGGGGCCGACGCGAACTACCTCGTGAAGATGACCGCCGAATTGGCAAGCCACGGGGTGGATTCAGCCGCGTGGTACGCTCTTTATGACGAGGATGGCTCGTCCCATGCCGAAATGGGACTCTACGACAAAGTGGGTGTCACCAACAGCGTCGCGACCGCCTATAAGCATCTCCAGACGCTCGTCGGGGACGGCGGACCGATCCAGCGGGTCGGGACCGACGGGACGCTGCGGGTCTATGACCTTGGCGAAGGTGTCAGCGCCGTTTGGGGTGCGCCCCAGGCTCTGACCTTGACCGGCAACGGCATCTCGGTCCGCGACGTCTATGGGCAAGTGATCGAGCAGCCAAAATTCCTCGATGGCCAAGTGATCTTCGTCGAGGGGCAGGACGTCACCATTCAAGGCCATGGCGCGATCGCCGACAGCTTCCTCGAGTTCGACCTGCAGCAATCGGGTGCGGGCGGCTGGTCCCAGCTTCTGGAGAAGGTCAACGGGCGCGGCGCGGTCATGGAAACGCTTGAAATCATGGGCGGGCAGGAGCGGTCGAACGAGATCTGGAATCCCTTTCTCGGCTCCGGTTGGGCGCGGCCTTTCCGCATGGATCAGGTCGAGGTGCTGGGCGCTGATTTCAGCCGCAATTCGCGCGACGATCGCAATCCGGTCGACCGCTATGTCGCCGAGCAGAGCGGCCCGGTCGACATCGTCGCGAGCTACAGCGTCGCCAAGGCGAGCGCCGACGGCATCGCCGTTTCCGTGCGCCTGAACGGAGCCGAGATCGATCGGCTCGTCACGCGCGACATGGGCGAGCTGACGCTTCGGGGGATCGACCTTGAAAAGGGTGACACCGTGGATTTCGTCGTGGAAGACAACGGCAACGCCAAGGGCGATCTCACGACCAGACATATCAGGCTGTTCGAGCATGATGCCGGACGCAGCGACGAAGATCTGCGGGTCCTCCACGTCAACAGCGACAACATCAACGGCAATGAAGTCGAGGTGAAGTCAGAGCCCTATGCCGTGGAACTCATGCCCGTGGCTCCGGAGATTCCCGAGATGACGGAAGTCTTCGGCAGCAAGGCCAATGACAGGCTGTCTGGCACGGCCGAAGACGACAGGATTCTCGCCCGGGACGGCAATGACTTCGTCTCTGCCGGAAAGGGGGATGATTTTGTGTTCGGGGGAGACGGCAAGGACACTCTACGGGGCCGGGGCGGAGACGATTGGCTCGATGCCGGAGCAGGCAACGATCGGGTTTTCGGGGATCTGGGCCGCGACACCATGATGCTCGGGGCGGGCGACGATTGGTTCCGGGCCGATATGGGTCGAAACGGCGAGAAGTACGCGGATGTTTTCGTGCTCGACGTCTTGAACAACGGGGACGATATCATCCACGATTTTTCCAGGGAGGATCGCATCGACCTTCGTGGCGCGGATTACGATATCGAGTTCCGTGGCAACCGCGATCGCAGCACGGTCGTAGAGATCGAAGATGGTGGCCGGATCTTCCTGCAGGCGTTTTCTCGTGCCGATTACGAGGCGATGAACGGCGACATCTTCCTTTGAACGGGGCCGCGCCCCCGTGGCCGGCTGGACCGCGGGGGCGCAGGGATGCGGCAGTTCCGGTTCGCGGAATGGTCCCTACCGCTTGCGAGAAAGCTGCAATATTCTCTCGGGTGCCGATCGGCCCCGCAGGATGTCGATCAGCGCGAGCCAGTTGCCTTTGACTCGACCGCGACGATCAACCCATGGCTCGGGGCGGAAAGCGCGTGCGTGGTTGGACAGGATGTTTCGCACACCGAGCCGCAGGCCGAACGACAAGGGCATGGAGCCCTTGCGGATCAGGTAATAGGGATTGGCGACCTGGCTGTAGCCCAGCGGGCCGCCATTGCGCTCCCGGCCCACCTTGACGCCGCAATGCACGCCCACCAGCGCATCGCACTTGATCTTGCGACCTTCGAGGCGGCTCGCGAAATCCACATCCTCTTGCCAGCCATAGAGGGGAAGCCGTTCGTCGAATCTCTTGTCGCCGATACGACTGCTGCGCATGGCCATGTTGCAGCCGTAGAGCCCGACCCCGTCGGCCATGAAGGTTTTCGGCTCCGTGACGGCGCCGCTCTGGGTTTCGTCCCATTCGGCGACCATACGCGCCGCTTCGGCCGGAGAGATGCCGCTGCTCTGGATGCCATCGGCAAGCAGGCGCCCGGTCAGCCCGGCAATCTCGGGAAACGCCTCGAAGGCGTTGGCTATGCCTTCGAGAGCGTAGCGGCTGGGGAAGAAGTCGTCGTCGAAGAAGACGATGATGTCGTTCTCGGGAAGCGCGACGTCGAGCGCATGGTTTCTCTGAATGCACAGTCCCTTCGGCGTTTGGAGGACTCGGGTCGGTACGGGCTGCGCGGACCAGTCGATGTCCGAGGGAACGTCATCGGCGCTCGGGACGGAGAGAATGATTTCGTTGGCTGGCAATGTCTGCGCCATCAAGTGAGGGATGAGGCTCCGAATAAGCTCCGGGCGTCCCAGTGAGCAGATGATGACAGCTATTCTTGGTTCCGTTCGACCCATCGAGACTCGTTCCTGTTCAGACAATCGCTAGCTACGCTCTTCTAGCCTAGAGCATCTGAAAACAAGTGGAAGTACACGACCAGGCTTCTGATCCGATCGACGTTGATGATGGGTTGGGTAGCCCCTCCTGACGGCACTCGTGCCACGATGGTCCGGATCGGATCAGGAGGATGTCAACGGCGGACTAAAAACCGGCCACGCGGCGGCGCAAAACCAGGCCAGCGGCGCGGCGGCAAGCGCCATGCCGCGCGCGCTTGCCCCATAGCTGGCGCGTGGCAGGGCGCATTGGCCCGCGGGGCCAATTCATCTGACGAGGATCAGGTGGGGGCTACGGCCTTTCGAGCCCGGCTTTGGCCGAGCTGATAGCTGTCGCCATTCATCTCGAGGATATTGACGTGGTGGGTCAGCCTGTCGAGCAGCGCGCCGGTCAGGCGTTCGGTGCCGAAGGTTTCGCACTCATCGAATGGCAGGTTGCTGGTGATCCTCGTCGAGCCGCGCTCATAGCGCTGCGAGATCACCTCGAACAGGAGTTCGGCGCCGGTCTTCGACAAGGGCACGAAGCCCAGCTCGTCGATGATGGGCAACTTGACGGCGGTCAGTTGCTTTTGCAGGCGAAGCAGGCGGCGCTCGTCGCGGGCCTCCATCAGCTCGCTGACCAGCGCGGCGGCCGTGATGAAGCTGACCGACAGCCCTTTCTGGCAGGCGGCCAGCCCCAGCCCGAGGGCGACATGGGTCTTGCCGGTTCCACTGGGCCCCAAGGCAATGACGTTCTCGCGCCGGTCAATCCATTCGCTCGGGGCGAGTTCCAGCACCTGCATCTTGTTCAGCTTGGGGATCGCCTTGAAATCGAAGCTGTCGAGGCTCTTGGTGGCGGGGAACTTCGCGGCCTTGATACGGCGCTCGACCATCCTGCGCTCGCGGTCGATCAGCTCCAGCTCGACCAGGCGGGCCAGGAACTGGACATGGTCCAGCCCCTCGGTGGCGCACTGGCGGCCGAGCTTCTCATATTCCCGCAGGAAGGTGGGCAGCTTCAGCGTCTTCAAATGATCCGCGAGCAGGATCTTCGGGGTGTCGGTCATGCCGCATTCCCCGACAGCAGGGACATGTAGCTGGCGGCCTTCGTGGTCGCGACGTGAGCGCGCGGCAGATAGGGATAGACGTCGAGGTCCAGCTTCGGCGGCCGTTTCTCGACCTGGCAGAGAACGAGGTGCTTCACGGCATCGAAGCCGACCGCGCCCAATTGCAGGGCCTTCTTCACAGCGGCGTGGAGATCGTCGATGTCGAAGGTCTCCAGCAGGCGCAGGACCTGCACATACTCCCGTCGTCCCGCCTTGGTCATCCGTGCTTCCAACAGGCGGCGCAGGGTCGCGAACGCCGGCGGCAGGTCCCATTCGGCCAAGGGGGCCGCCTGGTCCAGGGCATTGATCTTGCGCTCGATCAGCGGAAGGTAGTGGACCGGGTCAAAGACCATGTCCTCGCGGCCGTAGCAGCGGGGATGGCGTGCGATGATCTGGCCGCCGCAGCCGATCACGACTGCGTCGACATACCCCCTGATCCAGACGTCGCGGTGGCCATAAGCGATCGGCACCGAGTAATCGTTGGTCCTGTAGCGCATCAGCGCTTGGGAGCTGACCCGTCCGGTGGCCTGATGCGCAGGCATCGAACGGTGCGGTCGGCAGGTCGGCCATCGCTGCCAGATCCCGCGCTAGCCGTTCCCCGATGGTCTCGGACTGGCCGCGGAGCACGTCCGCCTGACGCTTGCAGCACTGCCCCGCCAGATAGGCATTGAACGCGTCCCAGCTCGCGAACCACGGGATCGGCACCATGAAGTTGCGGCGGGAGTAGCCGACCAGGCTCTCCGCGTTGCCCTTGTCGTTTCCCTTGCCTGGGCGGCCGTAGCGGTCGCGGAACAGGTAGTGCGACAGAAACCCGCTGAAGAGCGTGGCGCGCTTGCGCGTTCCGTCCGGCAGGATCTTCGCAACCAGGCAGCGGTCGTTGTCGTAGAGGACCGAGGCGGGCACCTTGCCGAAGAAAGCAAAGGCATGGACGTGGCCATCGACCCAGGCTTCCGCTGTCGCCGCGGGATAAGCCCGCACGAAACAGGCATCGCTGTGCGGCAAGTCCATGACGAAGAAATGCGCTTTCTGCTCGACCCCGCCGATGACGACCGCCGCCTCGCCGAAGTCGGCTTGGGCATGACCCGGCGGATGCGTCAGCGGCACGAACATCTCGCGGCCGCGCCGTTCACGCTCCCGCATGTAATCCTTCACGATCGTGTAGCCGCCGCGGAAACCATGCTCGTTACGAAGCCGTTCGAATACCCGCTTGGCCGTGTGCCGCTGCTTGCGATGAACCGCGCGATCCCCTTCCAGCCAGCCTTCGATGATCCCCGTATAGGCATCCAGCTTCGGCCGCTTCACGGGCGCCGTGCGGCGGTAGCCGGGCGGAGCAGAGAACGCCATCATCTTGGCTACGCTGTCGCGCGAGATGTTGAAATGACGCGCCGCCTCTCGCTGGCTCATCCCCTCGGCACAGGCCAGTCGCACCTTGCGATACAAGTCCACGGTGAAAATCCTCCCGCCCTCCCTGCCTCCAGAAAGGGTAAAGGTGGACGACTTTTACGCCGCCCGCAGCAGGCTCACCCCGCCGCTACCATGGCCGACTTTCTCACCGCCGTTCTCAGGAGGATCGTGCAATGAAGGAAGTATCAATCATCGGCGCCGACTTGGCCAAGCAGGTGTTTCAGCTCCACGGAGTGACCTGCTCCCCGCCGGTCCCTCGGTCATAACGAGAGTTTGCGGGTTTGAGATTGGTAGTTGGACTGGTCGTTTCGGGCAAGCGCGCCTGGCGTGGAGCCTTCAAATTGCTCAAGCGCCCGGCG
>NZ_JBLHYX010000020.1:0-55203 GCF_047631075.1 Limimaricola cinnabarinus | reverse complement strand
GAAAGGGCAATCTTATCCAATTCAGTAGCGCGTTGTGGTTGGAACGGAACCTTCAGCTTCGGTCTGCGCCTTTGGCCGCAAAGGAGATGAAGCCTGCCGCCTCCCCTTGCCCTACCCTCTCAACCAAAGCCGCGCATCTTTTGTCGGCGTTCTAAAACGACCGTATTGTCTTGTTATATTAAATTGGATAGGGGCGCTCGAGCACCCCATGCGGAGGCCCATGTCCCTGATCGGTTACGCACGCGTCTCGACTGACCTGCAGGACACCGCTGCCCAATGGCGCGAACTGAAGGCGGCGGGCTGCATCGAGATCCGCGAGGAGTTCGCCTCCGGGGCCGCACGGGCGCGGCCGGTGCTTGCGAAGTTGGTCGCAAACCTCGGGCGCGGCGACGTGCTGGTCGTCGTGCGCATCGACCGTCTCGCCCGCTCGCTCTCGCATCTACTCGAGGTGATCGAAACGCTAGAGGCCAAGGGCGCACATTTCCGCTCGCTGGGCGATCCGATCGACACCACTTCGCCGCAGGGCAAGTTCACGCTGCAGATCCTCGGCGCCACGGCGGAGTTCGAGCGGGCGCTGATCCGCGAGCGGACACTGGCGGGATTGGCCTCGGCGCGCGAGAAGGGGCGCGTCGGCGGCAATCCGGGGCTCCGCGACCGCAATCCGGAGGCGATCGCCAAGGTCAGCCGCGCGCGCGATCGCAGCTACTTCGGCAAGCTCAACGACGCGGCGCAGCACTGGCTGCCCGCCGTCCGGCAGTTCCGACCACGCCTGCCATGGGAGGATGTCGTGCGGATCATCAACAGCCGACATCCTCAAGCGAAGCCCTGGACCGTCGAACGCCTGCGGCGCGCGGCAGGGCGCTTCGTGAAGGACGGGCTGTTGGACCGGTCCGTCCTTGACCGCGCCTCGCCCGCACAGAAGGATGACCGCATCCTCGCGATCATCGCAGGCATCAGGAGTTCGGCACCCGACATGACGCTGAAGCAGATCGCAGCGCGGCTCGAGGCGATGCGCGAGCCGACGCCGCGGGGCCGCTCGAAATGGGCGACGTCATCCGTCGCGCATCTACTGGAGCGCGCACGACAAGCCGGATTTCTTGAGAGCGACGAGAGGTGACGAAGCTGAAGCGGCAAATCGGCGCGTTCGCTGACGCAATTCGGATGGCTGGCCGGACTGGGGGCTCGTGCGTCCCACGAACGATTGCAACAAAAGGGTCCGGCGACAGACCGAGACGCCTCGCGACAACAAGCTTGGGTGAGCGCTCGGTATCAGTGGGTGCAGACCGTACCGACAAGCAGCGTGGCCGCATCGATGTCAAAGGCTGTGGCCAATGTTTCCCCGAACAGCGCAAGCCATTCCTTCTGCGCGTCATAAGCGAAACGCTCTCGCTCGCCTAGACAGGCGAAACGCTGGCCGGAGGCGAACTGCATATGATGAACCACCTCGTGGACGAGCACTGAAAGCTCTGCCGGCGATCGGCCGGTCCATCCTTCCGAGAGATAGATCGTTCTGCGGGTCTCGTCGTAGAGGGCGACGACCTGACCAAGGGCCACCTGGGCTTCGGGGCCATATCGCATAGCGATGAGGTCAGCCTCCGGCAGGGTGGCGAGGCGCGGCACATGTTCCGGAACAGGAAGATCGAAATTCGCTGAAAGCCACAGGAAGATGGTGTCCAGAAGCGGAGGGGCATCACGTGGATTTGTGTTTTCGGGCGTTGCCGATAGCGGTGCTGCGACAGCGAGCCAGAATGCGAAACCGACGGTGTAGAGAGCTTTGCGGATCATGACGACCTCCGGGACAGGAATGTCCCGCAAGGCTCAAACAACGGCGGCCCCAAGTCATGAAAGCGCCATGAAAGAACGCTGAAATCGTGCTACAATTTCAGCCAACCGGCAGCGGAGGCCCATCATGGAAGCCCCGGAAACCATTCTGGTCGGCGGCTTTGTCCTGAACCGCGCGCGGGGTCGTCTCGAGGACAGGACCGGCGCCGAGTGTGCCCTGCGCCCCAAATCCTACCGTGTGCTCGAGCTTTTGTTCATACGGCGAGGCCAGCTGGTGAGCAAGGATGACCTCATCCGCGAAGCCTGGCCGGACGTGATCGTGTCGGACGATTCCCTTGCCCACTGCATCAGCGATATCCGCCGTGCGCTTGGCCCTCGTGGGGCGGAATTGCTGCGCACCGTGCCGCGGCGCGGATACATGCTCGTCGAGGACGATGTCTCGTTGAAGACACCGGATCGAAGATGGCGGTCGGCATGGGCTGGGGGGCTCGCTTTGACGGCAGCGGCGGCGAGCCTGGCCCTTTGGTGGGAACGGGAGCCGGATCTCTCGAACCCGGTGCCCGAGGCGGCAAATTCGGCGATGCTGCTGGCGGACGAGTTGCTCGACGCTCGGGATTGGCAGAAGCGGGAAGACAACGAGCGCGCGCGCGCGTTGCTCACGACCATGGTGGAGGATGATCCCGAAGACGCGCAGGCATGGGCCAGCCTCGGGCTGACCTATTGGCTGGAAGTGCAGCACATCTCTTGGGGCGGCGGCCGGCGCGAGATAGCTCAGGCGGCCGAGATGGTCGAGCGCGCCGTCTCGCTTGGTGGCGGTGCCCGCGCGCACCGCCTGCTCGCCGAAATGCGCCTGCTTGCTCCGTTTCCGGAGATGCGCTCACCTCTTGATGCCATGTCCCACGCGCGGGCAGCCGTGACGATCGATCCGGAAAACCCCGACAACCTCGCCGTGCTGGCGCATGTGATGGCGCTGACCGGCCGCGATGCCGAAGCCGTGCAGACGATCGAACAGGCGCTGCGCCGCAACCCGTCCCCGCCCGACTGGTATCGGCATGTCGCCGGAATGAGCTACCTTATCGGAGGCAATCCGGCCCGCGCGGCGGAGACGTTCGGATCGCTCCATGGCGCAGGCACCTTCACCGGCACGCGGTGGTGGCCCGGTTGGTTGTTCGCTGCAAGTCTCGCGCAGTCCGGCAGGATGGAGGAGGCGAAAGCCGTCATCGATGCGGCCTCGGGACGACGACCGGAACGGAGCATCGCCGCGGTGGCACAGTCGCTCGACGGGTGGGCCGATCGTGCCAGCCTCGACAGGTTTCTCGATGACCTGAGACGCGCGGGACTGCCGGGGTGAAGCCGGCTATTCGGCTTGGTTCTTCAATCGCGCAGCGCCATGCCCAGCCTGAAAGCGCAGATACCCCGCCCACGCCTCGGCGAGCAACGGGTCGCGCGCGGTGTCCTCCGCGATCACCTCCTCCCACGCTCGTCGAAGCGCTGTGAGGATGCCTTCGGACCAGTCATGCAATTCCACGCCCTCTGCGCGGAATCGGGTGATGGCCTCGGCCTGCCGCTGCGTTGCCGTGGCGATGGTCCATGACAGGGTATTTTCGCAAGCCTCTTCGATCGCGTCCCTTTGGCTGTCGGATAGTGCGACCCAGCTCCTTTCCGGCATGAGGATTTCGAGAGAGGTTGCCGGTTGCTGCCATCCCGGCATGTAGAGATGCCGTACCGCATCGGGCAGTCCGAGATCGGCATCGATGGACGGCAGCGAGAACTCGGCCGCGTCGATCAGCCCCGTCGCCAGAGCCGGGCCGATATCCGCGGCCGGAAGCTCGTAGGGGACGACGCCGAGCTTTCTGAGCGTGCGTGCGCCGTAGCCGAAGCTGCGCATGCTCAGCCCATCCAAATCCTCGACCTGCCCGATCGGCGCGCGAAACCAGCCGCCCCCTTCACCGGGCAGGATACCGCAGTAGAGGCTCTTCAGGCCATGGCGGGCATAGATCGCATCGAGCGCCTCGGCGCCGCCCCCCTCCTTCATCCATGCGGTGAAGCCCACGGGGCCCGGCCCGAAGGGAAATCCGCTGAAGACCGCCAAGGCAGGGTCTTCGCGATGGTGATGCCCAGCCGAGCCCCAGACGGCGTCGATCAGACCGGAGTCGAGCGCGCCGAAGCTGTCTTGATCGAGCACGACGCGGTCTTGGACCTCGATGATGAAGCTGTCATCCGACAAACGGCGCACCTCTTGCGCGAAATACTTGCCGGCCTCACCGAAGAGTTTCGGGTATAGCAGGCTGTTCATGCGCCAGCGTAGAACCTCCTCATCGGCCGTGGCCGGTTCGGCCTTCAGGCCCGCCACAAGGGCGATCGCGCCGAGAAGTCCAAGGGAGATCGATGATCGAAGCATAGAGCATCTCGACGAGATGGTCGGCTGTTTGACAACCGCTCTGGAGATCATGCCCGGTTTTCACGAAGCGGGCAAATGCCCTCGGAGTTCACGGACCGGGCGATACACAGCCCTGCCCCACGAACTGCGGCCGCTGCAATACAGGAGAACGAGCAGTTCACGCGCAGTCCACCGATTCCCCAAGAAGCCGGTCGCGCCACGCCATCCGAAGCGAATCGGTTGGTCCCGACGTCTGGATTCTTCCCGCAAAGATGGGCTCTTGATCTCTAAAGGTCCTGATTTCAGTAACTTACAACCGGACCCGACGCAACGCACGGTCCGGAGATGAAAGTGATACACTTTTGTGATTGCTTAACTGGGGGCAATTGTGCATTTCTGCTAACAGCATTGCCTATAGAGAGAGCCGGACACCGATGCCGATCTAGAGACCCATACGAACAAGACGAGAGCCCGGCCAGTTGGCGCTGACCGAGCTCTCTAAATGTCCTGGCTGCTAAAGCCCTATACAACTTCCTTTTAGCAGCCGCCCCGATCCCTTTGCAAGCCTTTATGGCTCGCGAGAGTGCGAAAGTGTGCGAAATGCTTGAGTTCAATCCCGTAGCCACCGGTTACACCGCCCTGCCCCGAGAATTGATGAGCCTCCCGATGAGCGACGGCGCCTTTCGAACCTTGGTTCTGCTGTGCTCGCATGCCTCCTCCGAAACCGGGGAGTGTTACCCTTCTCAGGCGCAGCTCGCCGCTATGATGGGCAAGAGCAAGGGCAGCGTCTCGGCGCATGTGAAGGAACTGCGCGGTCTCGGCCTCGTGCAGACCGAAACGCAGACCTGTCGTCATGGCGGCAACTACCGGCTGCGCTATCTTGTCACCTTTTGGCGCAATTGGCGGGCCGCGCTTCGGCACCGTCGGACGGCTCCTCCGGTTCAGCCCGTCGAACGCCCCGTTCAGCCTGCTGGACGCCCTAAGGAAGAAAACCATAATCAGGTAAACCACACTGCCGCCCCGCACCCCGCGGCGGCCCCTGCCCCGTCGACTGCACGGCACGATGACGCGACCATGGTGGTGGTCGACGATCTTGTGCGGCGTTGGCAAGAAGCCAAGGGTGGCGCTCCCTTCCCGAACTTCGAGGCCGAGGTGCCCCGGGGTCTGATCATCGAAACCCAACGAGTGGTCCGGACCTCAACCGCGCCACAAGCGCCTCCTGCCCCATCGGAGATTCGATCTGCCTTGCGCCGCCTCTGGCAGGATCGCGGCATCGTAATCGAAGAGCCGCTCCTCGACGACCAGACGCGATTGCTCGCTCGGAGCCCGAACGCATCCGGTCTGTTGCAACGGCTTGGCGCGCATCTCGCGACGCAATGGCCTAGACACTGGCGACGCATGTCGACGCTGCCGCAGTTCAAGGCAATGATCGCGGAATTACCATCGCCGCCTGCCGATCTCGAGGTGAAACTGCGGCTCCTGGGCAGCGATTTGCGACGACACGCAACGCTCCAAGCGCGAGCGGCAACGTGATTACCGTGGTAATCGGTCAGCACCGAACCGCAGCTTGGAAGCAACGCTTCGACGCCAACCTCACGGACCGGAGATGAATTATCGACATGGCGGGCTGACGTGGCTGCGCAGATGACACAAGATCGGCTTCGAAATTAAAGATGATTACCGTGGTAATCACCTCATACAGAAAGGCGCCCACCCGAATGCTGCGAACGTTCATAGGTGAACTCTCAAGCACCATGCAGGTCGTCAACAGCCGGCTTCGGCGAGACTTGACCATGCGTTCGCGCGTCGAGAAAAAGTTTTCGATGCGCGAGGTGGGCGACTTGCTGGGCCTTACCAAGAACTATTACGAGAGCATGCTCTCGAAGAGCGCGGAGGAAGAACCGAGCTTTCCCGCAGGCGTCAGGGATGGACGTGAAAGGCACTACACGCTCGATGAGCTGATGCTGATCCGCGCGCATCTGCAAAGCCTGCCGAACCGGCGACGTCCCTACCTGCATTGGCGCCAACCGGGCGACCCGTTGAAGATCGTGACCTTCGGGGCGCAGAAAGGCGGGACCGGCAAAAGCCTGTCGGCCGCGCATTTCGCGCAGTACCTGACAATGAATTACGGCTTGCGCGTGGGCCTTATCGACTGCGACCCGCAGGCCACCGCCAGCCTCTACTTTGCGGATGACGAGTCGCACCTGTTCGACCCCGAGATCGCCACGGTCGCCGCCTTCATGGGCGTCTCCGAGCCGGGCGAAACCGACCTTGTCACCCGGCCGACCGCAGAACTCGACGCGATGTGGCAGCCAACGCCATGGGCCGGGATTCGACTGATCCCGGGTGGCAGCGACATTCAGAACGGCGACATCAGCCTGTTCCTGTTGGCGCAGCGCGCGCAGGTCCCGGTGCATTCGGTGCTGAAGAACGCAATCGAGCGTTGGGACGATGATTACGGTCCCAAGACCCGTTTCGCGGACCTGCGTCGTGCCGATGGCAGTTTCGACGTGGATCGCTATACCGCGGCGCTGCGTGAGACCGTCGACGTGATCGTCATCGATCAGCAGCCCAGCCTGACCCTGATGCAGCTCAACGGCCTCGTGGCGGCGACCTCGGTGATCGTGCCGCAAACGATGAAGGGCTTCGACCTCAGCACGCTCAGCACCTATTCGCAGAACATCGCCGAGTATCTCGACTATATCGAGGAAACCTCGGCCGATGCGATCGGGATCGGGCGTCACGTGGTGCTGCCGACGATCGTGCAGGAGGCAAACGACAAGGATGTCGACCAGATCGTCGATCTGTACCAGCGGGCGCCTGAGTTGTTCCTGCAGGTCTGGTATCCGCGCTCCGACGCCGTGGCCAATGCCGCAGAAGAGTACAAGAGCATCTACGAATATGATCCGCCCCGGTCGCGCCGGGCCTCGACCAAGACCTTCATCGACAGCGCCAATGCGGTGAACGACGCGCTGGTCGACGTGGTTTGGGGCAGCGCCCTGCCAAGCCGTGGCTATGCAAGAGACTTCATCAAGGCGAGGTGGGAAGAATGAGAAAGCGCAAGCTGAACGCGAAACCATTGGCCTCGGACGAGATCGAGGAACGTCAGGCCTCGGCGCCTGCGGCCAAGGCAGTGCCGCTCGGCGGTCAGTGGGGCGGTGCCATCAAGGGCCAGATTGCGGTGACCCGGCGCGAGCTCGATGCCGCGCGTGAGCGACTGACGGCGGTCCGCGAGGGCGTGATGCGCGGTGTGATCGCGTTGGAACTCGATACGGACACGATTATCGATGCGGTCGGCACGGACCGGGTCGGCGATTGGAGCGACGATGCCGATTTCGACGCGCTGGTGCGTAATATCCGCGAGCGCGGCCAAACCCAGCCGATCCGGGTCAGGCCCGAGGACCCGGCTTGGCGCCCGGCCGAAGAGGACCCGCTCGCGGTCGAGGACGCGACGCGCTTCGTGCTGCAATCGGGACGGCGTCGGCTCGCGGCCTGCCGCAAGCTTGGCCTGCCGGTGCGGGCCTTGATTGCCACGGATATCTCCCGGGCCCTCGGTCAAGCGGCTGCGGAGCTGAAGGCCGCTGGCGGTAGTGTCGAGGCGCTGGCCGACCTTGAGGAGCGTTTCGCCGAAAACACGATGCGCCAAGCGTTGTCGCCGGTGGAGCAGTTGCTATCAGTAGGCGAGATCGCATCGCTGTTGCCGGACATGAGCCAGCGCGCCATCGCCAGCCGGCTCAACGTGCCGCAGGCGACGGTCTCGATCGGCCTGACCTGTTTTCGCAACCGTGAGGAACTGTTGCAGCGGGCCCCGACGGATGCCACGCATCGCGACCTGAGGATCCTTGCCCCGACGCTGGGGCAGGGGGGGCAGGGCGCCAAGGACATACCTGACGAGGCGCATCCCAAGCCTGCACGTCCTCGTGCCACGGGACGCAAGCTGCATTTGCCGCGGGGCGGGTCGGTCGCGGTCAAGGAAACGGCGCGCGGCATGACCCTTGCGGTGCGCAATATCCATGTGCCCGAACAGAACCGCGCCGAATTCGAACGCGATTTGCTGGCGCTGCTCGGACGTTACGAGCGCGAATGACGCGATCTTGGCGGTACCTATTGTCGTGGGTGCCGCCTCCAAGACCGGCAGTCACTCGGGCCACGTAACTTCGGGTCGTCTAATCTCTGCTAATGCGTTGATATGTATAATAAAAAGCCTCTAATATTATCTGGTTGCGGTCTGGACAGACGGGAAGAGATGTCGACCTCTCGATTCGAGGTTCGTCCAGAACTCCCCAAAAAGCCGAAAGCAGACGCTCTTGAGCATGATTTTGCTCAGCTGATATCGCGCATGACGCAGGTTCCCGCCGTAAGGTAAATATGAACGACCGGCGGCGCCGGACGTTGCGTCCGAACCACATCGCTTGGAGGGCGCACGATGTCAGGCATGAGACCGCAGGAGCGGTTCTGGATATTTCCCAAGGTGAACCGACCCGTGTTCATCACCTCGGCGGCGTTGATCGTCGGGTTCATTCTGTTCGGCGCGATCTTCGACGAACTGGCCAACACCGTCTTCACCTCGGTGCAGGGCTGGCTCGCTGGCTATTTCGGCTGGGCGATGATCATCCTCGTCAACCTGCTGCTGGTCTTCACCATCTTCATGGCGGTCGGGCCGTTCGGGGATGTCCGACTTGGGCGGATGGACGAAAGCCCGGAATACTCGCTGTTCTCGTGGACCGCGATGCTGTTCAGCGCCGGCATCGGGATCGGCCTGATCTACTGGGGCGTGGCAGAACCGATGTATCACTACTTCGCGCCGCCCGATGCCGACCCCGAGACGGTCCGTGCGGCACAGGAGGCCATGGCGATCAGCTTCATGCATTGGGGCTTCCACGCCTGGGCGATCTATGCGGTGGTGGCGCTGGCGCTGGCCTACTACCACTTCCGCAAGGGCCTGCCGCTGGCGATCCGCTCGGCGCTCTACCCGCTGATCGGCGACCGGATTTATGGTCGCTGGGGCGATCTTGTCGACATCATTGCGGTCTTCGGCACCATGTTCGGCATCGTCACCTCGCTAGGTCTGGGCGCCACGCAGGTGAATGCGGGGCTGAGCGAGCTTTTCGGCGTGCCCAACAATGTCGCGGTGCAGATCGCGATCATCGCTGCGATCACCGGCATGGCGACGCTGTCGGTCGTCGCCGGTCTCGATGGCGGCATCAAGCGGCTGTCCAATATCAACATCGTGCTGACGCTGCTGTTTCTCGCCTTCATGGTGATCGTCGGGCCGACGCTGTTCATCCTCGACAGCTTCGTCGACAATTACGGCTACTACCTGAGCCGTCTCGTGCAACTCGGCACCTGGAACGAGGGCTGGCAGGGCGGCAACGACGCGGGCAACTGGCAGGAAAGCTGGACCATCTTCTACTGGGCGTGGTGGGTGAGCTGGGCGCCCTTCGTCGGTGTCTTCGTGGCGCGCATCAGCCGTGGCCGCACGGTGCGCGAGTTCATGCTCGGCGTGATGCTGATCCCGTGCTCGATCATGTTCTTCTGGTTCACCGCGTTCGGCGGCACGGCGATCTCGATCTCGCTCACAGGGGATACGGCGTTGGTCGATGCGACGCGCGAGAATTATGCCAACACCATGTTCGCACTGCTCGACTATTTCCCGTTCTCGGGCTTCACTTCGCTCTTTGCGACGGTGCTGATCGTGATGTGGTTCGTGACCTCGTCGGATTCGGGCAGCTTCGTGATCGACATGCTGACCGCAGGCGGTGATCCGAACCCCCCGAAGGTGCAGCGCATCTTCTGGGCGGTGTCCGAAGGGGCGGTGGCCTCGGTGCTGCTGCTGGCAGGGGGCCTAGGCGCGTTGCAGGCGGCGGCGGTGATCGCGGGCTTTCCCTTCGCGGTGGTGCTCGTGCTCATCGCGTGGGGCCTGATCCGGGCACTGCGCTGGGACAACCTGATGGTGCATCGTCACCGCCAGCGGTTCCGTAGCGACGCCGAGGCCGAGCACAACATGGGCAGCGAAACGCATGACGCCTATGCTTCGATGGGTACGACGACGCCGGTGGCCGGGGACCGCGCCGCGGCAGAATGAGAAATCGCGGCGCCCGTCACATGGCGGGCGCCGCGATCCCACTTGTCGGGGCAGGGGGTCAGTCGCCCAAGGCGATACCCTCGCGCCGCGGATCGGCGCCGCCCTTGAGCGTTTCGCCGATTTCGATCGCGTGCAGCCCCGATGTCAGGTCGCGAATTTCGGTCTCATAGCCGATCTCCTGGAGCGGACCTTCGAGCGCTTCGGCCTCCGTCCCCGCCTCGAGGTCGAAGGTGCCGAAGCGGTTCACCAGATGCGGCGCGGCGAGGGCCTGTTGCACGTCCATGCCCCAATCGGCCCAGTTGACGATGGCCTGCGCGACATAGCCGATGATCCGGCTGCCGCCGGGGCTGCCCATGACCAGCACGGGCGCGTTGCCCTGCATCACGATCGTGGGTGCCATTGAGGACCGCGGCCTCTTGCCCGGCTCGACCCGGTTGGCGATGGGGCGGCCCTCCTCATGCGTGGCAAAGCTGAAATCGGTCAGCTCGTTGTTCAGAAGAAACCCGCGTACGAAGAGCCGCGAGCCGAAGCCGTTCTCGATGGTCGTGGTCATCGACAGCGCGTTGCCCATTTCGTCGACGATGGAGATGTGGCTGGTCGAGGGCAGCTCGATCGAGACGTCGTCACCCCAAAGCGTCGCGTGCTGCCACTCGGGCTCGCCCGGCGCCACCTCGGGCAGCGCGTCGTCGCCCGCCAGAAGCGCGGCCCGCCCGGAGAGATAGGCCGGATCGACGAGGCCCTCGGTCGGCATCGGCACGTAGTCGCTGTCGGCCATGTAGCGGCCGCGATCCGCAAAGGCGAGGCGCGAGGCGTCGCCGATCAGCCGCCATGCCTCGGCGCTGTCAGGCCCCATGCCAGCGAGGTCGTAGGTCTGGAGCATGCCGAGGATCTGTCCCACGGTGAGCGCGCCCGAGGAGGGCGGCCCCATGCCACAGACCTCGTAGTCGCGGTAATCGGCGCAGACCGCGTCGCGCTCGACCACGTCGTAGATCGCGAGATCGCGCTCGGAGAGCACGCCCGGATTGCCTTCGGCATCCCGCACCGTCGCCACGATGTCGGCGGCGATGCCGCCCTCGTAGAAAGCGTCCGCTCCGCCTTGGGCGAGGGCGCGCAGCGTTTCGGCATAGTCTGGGTTCTTCAGCATGTCGCCTTGCGCGATGGCGCTGCCGCCCGGAAAGAAATACGCAGCCGTGCCTTCAAACCGCTGCAGCCGATCCGCATCGTCGCCGACCAGCCCGGCGAGGCGTGGTGAAACCTCGAAGCCCTCCTCGGCATGGCGGATGGCCGCGTCGAACAGGCCCGCCCAGTCGGAGTTGCCCCATCTCTCATGCGCGGCCTCGAGCAGGCGCGGCGTGCCGGGGGTCCCGACGGACAGGCCGCCCACCACGGCGTCGAAGAAGTCGAGCGGCTGGCCGCTCTCGTCTTGGAACAATGTGGGCGTCGCGGCCAGCGGCGCGGTTTCGCGACCGTCGAGCGTGGTCAGCTCCCCCGCCTCAGCGTCGTACCAGACGAGGAAGGCGCCACCCCCCAGGCCCGAGCTTTGCGGCTCCACGAGACCCAGAACCGCCTGCACCGCGACCATCGCGTCCGCGGCCGTCCCGCCCGCGCGCAGCACCTCGGCCCCGACCTCGACCGCGAGGGGATTGGCGGCGGCGACCATCCAGTTTTCGGCTTCGACCGGTCGGCCCGCCGACTTGGCCTCCATCGCGGCGCGGGCGGCCTCGGACAGTCCGGCGATCTCACCCGAGGAGGTGCCCTCGGTCGTGACGGCGTCGGCGGCCTGCTGCGCCAGCAGCGGTACCGGGGCCAGCAGGAATGGAATAGCGGTCATGAACCTTGAATGCCTCATCGTGCCCTCCTCCTTGGGTTGTCGCCATGAAACCCGCCATGACGCCGCGCGGCAAGCCGCATCGGTGAAATGACCGGCATGCGCCTCCGGCAGGGCAGGCGCGATGAACCATCGACGCCGTGCCGCTTTCGCAAGCAAGATGCGCAAAGCTGCGACCGAACGGGTCTTGGGGCAATGGTCCGGCCTTCGAAAAGCAATAACCTGAAGTATGGCTTGACCCGGTGCCGGGTGCCGTAGGATGCTTCTCCCAAACCCGGCCTTCGCCGGATGGCAGTCACGCCCGTTTCGGAACGCGTATTTCGTGGTCCGGTGCGGGCTTTTTTTTTATGGGTGATCATGCGCCGCGACATCACGATAGGCTTGCTGTATTCCAGCGTCGGCGAATATGCCGCCCTCTCGGAGGCTTGTCGCCGGGGCGCGCTGTCGGCGATCTCGGATCTCAATGCCGATCCCGACGGCGCGTTGACGATCGAGGTGGTGGCGCGCGATCCGGGCGGCAATCTCGACCTCTACGAGCCGCATTGCACCGAGATCCTGCGCGACCGCGAGATCCGCCACGTGGTCGGCTGCGTCACCTCGTCAAGCCGCAAGGAGGTGATCCCGGCGCTGGAGAAGGCAGGCGGCACCTTGTGGTATGCCTGCCCCTATGAGGGGTTCGAGACCTCGGACCGGGTGATCTATACCCATGCCTGCCCGAACCAGCATCTGTTACCGCTGCTGCATTGGGTGTTCTCGCGCTTTGGGCGGCGCGGCTATCTGGTCGGCTCGAACTACATCTGGGGCTGGGAGATGAACCGGGTGGCGCGCGAGGCGATCGGCCGCGACAATGGCGTCGTCACCGGCGAGCGGAACCTGCCGCTGGGTGATGTCGACGTGGCCCGGCTGATCGCCGAGATCCGCGCCACGAAGCCGGATTTCGTGCTCAACAACCTGATCGGCAATTCCTCCTACGCCTTTCTCGCGGCGATGCGCGAGCTGCGCGAGAGCGATCCCGATTTCGCCGACGGGCATTGCCCGGTGCTGTCGTGCAACCTCACCGAATGCGAGCTTCCGGCCCTCGGGGAGCTGGCCGAGGGATTGATCTCGGCGGGGCCGTTTTTCGCAGGGGGCCGGTCCGAGAGCATGGCCGGGGCGCGGATGCTCGATTCGTCGCTCGAAGCGGCGGCGCACCGGGCGGTCATGGCGCTGGCCGATCTCGAGATCGCGGGGCCACGGGCGGCGCTGCCCCGGCATGGCATCGACCCCGAGACGCATCACATGATGCAGCCGGTGCTGATCGCGCGGGTCGAGGGGGGGCGGTTCCGGGTGATGCACAGCGAGGCCGCGGTCGAGGCCGATCCATACCTCGCGCGGCGCGAACGCTGGCCCGGCGCCATGCGCCCGACGCTGAAGCTCGTGACATGAGCCGCCGCTTCGCCACGCCCGAGCTTGGCGGCGCGACCGCGCTGGTGCTGCACCGCCCGCACGCCTCGGTCCAGGCGCTGAGCCGCCAGCTCGCGGCAATCGGACTGCGCGCGGTGGCGGTCTGGCCCGAACTCGGGCCGGAGGCGCTGGCCGCCGATTTCGTGTTCTTCGACGCCGACCAATGCCACGACGCGATGTTTCCGTGGCCACCGGGCGAGGCGCCGATGCCGATGATCGCGCTCATCGGCTCGGAGGCGCCGGGGCGGATCGAATGGGCGCTGGGGCAGGGGGCGGATGCGCATCTGCTCAAGCCCATCGGCGCGGCGGGAGGGTATTCGGCGCTGCTGATCGCCCGGCAGGGCTTCGAGGCGCGGTGCCAGGCCAGCGGCGAGATTGCCACCCTCAAGGCGAGGCTGGCCGAACGCCAGACCATCGTGCGCGCAGTGCTGATGCTGATGGCGCGGGGCCGCAGCGAGGACGAGGCCTATGCGCAATTGCGCGCCCTCGCCATGGCGTGGCGCGAGACCATCGAACAGGCGGCGCGCCGTATCGCCGCCGACCCCGGCGGGACCGATGAGACCGCCGACACCGACGAGACGACCGGATTGCGAAAGGGACATGATGTCTGACACCAGCGGCACCCAGCCGGTGCGCGCACCGCTGCCCGTGACCGGGCCGCGCCCCAAGGGCGTATGGGCGCGGCTGATGCGGCGCAAGCTGGCGCTGTTCGGCCTCGGCCTGATCGTGGCGGTGGTGGCGGGGGCGATCCTCGCGCCGTGGCTCACACCCTATGACCCGAACGAACAGCGGTTCGAAGGGCTCACCCTGACCGGCGCGCCGCTGCCGCCCAATGCCGATTTTCTGCTCGGCACCGATCTTCTGGGTCGTGACCTGCTGACCCGGATCCTCTACGGTGCGCGCACCTCGCTGATCATCGGCGTGGTGGCCAACGGCATCGCGCTGGTGATCGGCACGGTGATCGGCGTCACCGCCGGATACTTCCGCGGCTTCTACGGCGCGGTGCTGATGCGCTTCACCGACCTGATGATGGCGTTTCCCGCGCTCCTGCTGGCGATCTGCCTCGCCGCGATCTTTCAGCCGTCGCTGTGGATCGTCGCCATGGTGATCGCCATCGTGAACTGGGTGCAGACCGCGCGGGTGCTCTATACCGAGACCACCTCGCTGGCCGAGCGCGAGTTCATCGCCGCCGAGAAGACGCTGGGCGCGGGGCATGCGCGGATCCTCATCCGCCACATCCTGCCGCATCTGGTGCCGACGATCATCGTCTGGGGCACGCTGGGCATCTCGACCACAGTGCTTCTGGAGGCGACGCTGAGCTTCCTCGGCATCGGGGTGCAGCCGCCGACGCCGTCATGGGGCAACATCATCTTCGAGAACCAGACCTATTTCCAGGCCGCCCCCTGGCTGGTGTTCTTTCCCGGCGCCGCGATCCTGATCCTCGCGCTGTCCTTCAACCTTCTGGGCGACGCGCTGCGCGACGTGCTCGACCCGACGCAAAGGGGGCGCGACTGATGGCCGCCTATCTGATCCGCCGGCTTATGGTCTCGGTGCTGATCCTGCTCGGGGTCTCGTTCATCACCTTCTTCCTGCTCTACGCGCTGCCCGCCGACCCGGTGCGCCAGATTGCCGGACGCTCGGCGACGGCGCAGACGGTGGAAAACATCCGCCAGCAGCTCGGCCTCGATCAGCCGCTTCTGGTGCAATACTGGCGCTATCTCACCGGGCTGGTTCAGGGCGATCTGGGCCGCAGTTACCTGCAACGCACCGAGGTCGGCACGCTGATCGCGGCGCGGCTTCCGGCCTCGCTCCTCCTGATGGCGGGCGCGATCGGCTGCGAGCTGGTGCTGGGCCTCACCATGGGGGTGATCGCGGCGCTCAGACGCGGCACAGCCACCGACCAGACCCTGATGATCGCGAGCTTCGTCGGCGTCTCGGCCCCGCAATTCGTGGTCGGCCTGCTGCTCCTCTACGTCTTCGCGGTGCAGCTCGGCTGGTTCCCGATCGGCGGCTACGGCACATGGGCGCATCTGGTGCTGCCTTCGGTGACGCTCGGGATCATGGGATCGGGCTGGTACAGCAGGATGATGCGCTCCTCGATGGTCGACGTGCTGCGCGCCGACTACATCCGCACCGCGCGAGCCAAGGGGCTGGCGCGCCGCCGGGTGATCCTGCGCCACGCGCTTCCGAACGCGATCCTGCCGGTGATCGCGATGATCGGCATCGACATCGGCATCTTCATGGGCGGCATCGTCGTGGTCGAGAGCGTGTTCGGCTGGCCCGGCATCGGCCAACTCGCGTGGCAGGCGATCCAGCGTGTCGACATTCCGATCATCATGGGCGTCACGCTGGTCTCGGCCTGCGCCATCGTCATCGGCAACCTGCTGGCCGACCTCGTCACCCCGCTCATCGATCCGCGCATCAAGCTGCGCTGAGACCCCGGACGACCAACCAAGAAACGACCCCGACAGGAGAGTGAACATGAAGAGACTTCTGACCTCGACCGCGCTGATCGCAGCACTTGCCGTGCCCGCCATGGCGCAGGACTACACCCCCGATCCCGAGGCCCGGACGGGCGGCGCGATCACCATCACCTATAAGGACGACGTCGCCACGCTCGACCCGGCGATCGGCTACGACTGGCAGAACTGGTCGATGATCAAGTCGGTCTTCGACGGTCTGATGGACTACGTCCCCGGCACCACCGAGCTGCGTCCCGGCCTCGCCGAGAGCTACGAGATTTCCGATGACGGGCTCACCTATACCTTCAAGCTGCGCTCCGGCGTGACCTTCCACAACGGCCGCGAGATGACGGCCGAGGACGTGAAATACTCGCTCGACCGCGTCACCGACCCCGAGACCCAATCACCCGGCGCCGGCTTCTTCGGCGCGATCGAGGGGTTCGACGCCGCGTCGTCGGGCGAGGCCGAGGGTCTGTCGGGGGTGAAGGTGGTCGATGACAGCACCGTCGAGATCACGCTGACCCGGCCCGACGCGACCTTCCTGCACGTGATGGCGCTCAACTTCGCGAGCGTCGTGCCGCAGGAGGCGGTCGAGGCGGCTGGCGGCGATTTCGGCAAGGAGCCCGTGGGCACCGGCGCCTTCAAGCTTGGTGAATGGACCATCGGCCAGAGGCTCGTGTTCGAGAAGTTCGAAGATCACTGGCGCGAGGGCGTGCCCTATCTCGACCAGATCACCTTCGAAGTGGGTCAGGAGCCGATCGTGGCCCTTCTGCGGCTTCAGAACGGCGAGGTCGACGTGCCCGGCGACGGCATCCCGCCCGCCAAGTTCGTCGAGGTGATGAACGACCCGGCTCAGGCCGAGCGCGTGGTCGAAGGCGGGCAGCTGCACACCGGCTATATCACGCTGAACACGCGGATCGCGCCCTTCGACGATCCCAAGGTGCGGCAGGCCGTCAACATGGCGATCAACAAGGACCGGATCACCCAGATCATCAACGGCCGCGCCGTGCCCGCGAACCAGCCGCTGCCGCCCACCATGCCGGGTTACACCGAGGGCCATGAGGGCTATGCCTACGACGTCGAGGCGGCCAAGGCGCTTCTGGCCGAGGCCGGCCACGCGGACGGGTTCGAGACCGAGCTTTTCGTGATGAACACCGATCCCAACCCGCGCATCGCGCAGGCGATCCAGCAGGATCTGAGCCAGATCGGCATCGACGCCTCGATCCAGTCGCTGGCCCAAGCCAACGTGATCGCAGCGGGTGGCGAGGAGAGCCAAGCGCCGATGATCTGGTCGGGTGGCATGGCCTGGATCGCCGACTTCCCGGATCCGTCGAACTTCTATGGCCCGATCTTGGGCTGCGCGGGTGCGGTGCCGGGCGGCTGGAACTGGTCGTGGTACTGCAACGAGGAGCTCGACGCGATGGCCGCCGAGGCCGACGCCATGGCCGATCCAGGCCAGGCCGAGGACCGGCTCGCCAAGTGGTCCGAGGTCTACATGAAGGTGATGGAGGACGCACCTTGGGTGCCGGTCTTCAACGAGCAGCGCTACACCATGAAGTCCGAGCGCATGGGCGGTGACGATGCGCTCTATGTCGACCCGGTCTCGATCCCGGTGAACTACGACTATGTCTACGTGACCGAGCAGTAACATGTGCCAGAACTGCGACTACACCATTCACGGCGCGCAGCATCATTTCGGCTGGGACAATTCCATCGCCCCGGCCGAAAGGGTGGAGCCCGGCGCGCAGATCGCCTTTCACTGCATGGATTCCTCGGCGGGCCAACTCGGGCCCACGAGCACGGTCGAGGACGTCAAGACCCTCGATTTCGGCAAGATCAACCCGGTCTCGGGGCCGATCTTCGTCGAAGGCGCGGAGCCCGGCGACGCGCTCAAGATCACCATCGACAGCTTCGCCCCGCGCGAGGAGAGCGGCTCGGCCTGGGGCTGGACCGCCAACATACCGGGCTTTGGCCTCTTGGCGGATCAGTTCACCGACCCGGCACTGACGGTCTGGAAGTATGACGCGAAGACGCTGGAACCGGCACTTTTCGGCGAACATGGCCGGGTGCCGCTCAAGCCGTTTTGCGGCACCATCGGCAATGCGCTGGCCGAGAATGGCCTGCATTCGATCGTGCCGCCGCGCCGGGTCGGCGGCAATCTCGACATTCGCGACCTCGCCGCCGGAACGGTGCTCTACCTGCCGGTCGAGGTGGCGGGGGCGCTGTTCTCGGTCGGTGACACCCATGCCGCGCAGGGCGATGGCGAGGTCTGCGGCACCGCGATCGAAAGTCCGATGGACGCGGTCCTCACCATCGATCTGGTGAAGGACGCAAACCTCAAATTCCCGCGCTTCACCACGGCGGGGCCGGTGACACGGCATCTCGACGTCAAGGGTTACGAGGTGACGACCGGCATCGGGCCGGACCTGATGTCGGCCTCGCGCGACGCGGTGGCGGGGATGGTCGATCACCTTTGCGCCACGCGGCAGATGGCGGCGGTCGACGCCTACATGCTGGTCTCGACCTGCGGCGATCTGCGGATCTCCGAGATCGTCGATCAGCCGAACTGGGTGGTCAGCTTCTACTTCCCGCGCTGCGTGTTCGAATGAACGCGGCTGTCACGACATTGTCCGGGGCCGAACAGGTCCCGGACGCACTGCCGGTGCTTTCGGTCGAGGGGTTGGAGGTTTCCGTGCGGACCGAAGAAGGGCCGCGTGTGCTGGTGGAAGACTTGTCCTTCGATCTTGCGCGCGGCGAGACGCTGGCCATCGCGGGCGAAAGCGGGTCGGGCAAATCGCTCACCTCGCTGGCGATCATGGGGCTGCTGCCGCCACCGGCCGTGCATGTCTCGGGCGGGGCGATCCGGCTCGGAGAGACCGACCTGCTGCGCCTGCCAGAGCGGCGAATGCGCATGCTGCGCGGCGCGCGGATCGCGATGATCTTCCAAGAGCCGATGACCTCGCTCAACCCGGTGCTGACCATCGGCCGCCAGCTTACCGAGGCGATCGAGGCGCATGAAAGCCTGTCGCGCAGCGAAGCGCGCGCCCGCGCCATCGAAGCGTTACGCGCGGTCCGCATGTCGCAGCCCGAAGCGCGGTTGAAGCAGTATCCGCACGAGCTGTCGGGCGGCATGCGGCAGCGGGTGATGATCGCCATGGCGATCGCGCTGCGCCCCGACGTGCTCATCGCCGACGAGCCGACCACAGCACTCGACGTGACGGTGCAGCGCGAGGTGCTGGAACTCTTGCGCGATCTGCAGCGCGATCTCGGCACCGCCGTCATCCTGATCACCCACGACATGGGCGTGGTGGCCGAGATGGCCGATCGCGTCGTCGTCATGCAGTCGGGTCGCATGGTCGAGCAGGGCCCGGTGCGCGAGATATTCGCGGCCCCGAAACAGCCCTACACGCGCGCGCTTCTGGCTGCGGTGCCGCGCATGGGGCGCGGCGAGGGGGCGGGGACCCCGAGCAGCGCCGAAGCAGTGGCGCGGGTCGAGGATCTGCGCGTGCGCTTCGACATTCGCGGCGGATTGCTCAACCGCGCGACGCACGCCGTCCACGCCGTGGCGGGGGTGAGTTTCGAGATCCGCGCAGGCGAGACCTTTTCGCTGGTCGGTGAGAGCGGCTGCGGCAAGTCGACCATCGCCAAGGCGCTGACCGGTCTGGTGCCCTTTGAGGGGCGGCTCGAAGTGGCGGGGCGCAGGCTCGAGAGCGGGCAGCGGCCCGACGCCGCCTTCCGGCGCGGCGTGCAGATGATCTTTCAGGACCCGATGGCCTCGCTCGATCCGCGGATGCGGGTTGGCGATCTGGTGGCCGAGCCGTTGCTGATCCACGGCATCGGCACCGCCCCCGAGCGGCGGGCAGAGGTCGAGGCCCTGTTCGAGCGGGTCGGACTGGAGCGCGAACAGATCGACCGTTACCCGCACGAGTTCTCGGGCGGGCAGCGGCAGCGGATCTGCATCGCCCGCGCGTTGGCGCTTCGCCCGAGATTGATCATCGCCGACGAGAGCGTCTCGGCGCTCGATGTGAGCGTGCAGGCGCGGGTGCTCGACCTGCTGCGGGCGCTGAAGACCGAATTCGGCATCGCCTATCTCTTCATCAGCCACGACATGGCGGTGGTCGAGAATGTCTCGGACCGGGTGGCGGTGATGCGGCTGGGGCAGATCGTCGAGATGGGCACGCGCTCACAGCTCTTCGGCGATCCGCGCCACCCCTATACGCGCCAGCTTATCGCTGCCGTGCCGGTCCCCGATCCGGCCCGGGTCGTGCCGCCCTTCTCACGGCCGCAGGGCGAGGTGCCGAGCCCGGTCCTGCCGCGCTGCGCGATGCCCCGCCGCGAGGCGCTCCGCGATGTGGGCGATGGGCATCTGGTGGCGGCCGAGAGTTAGCGGGAGACAACGCCGTGCCGGAACAGGCATGGCCGCTCCCGGTGCCGTTGGCCTGCACGGGATCCCGGACGGCGTATCCGTCAGGATCGCAGGGGATGACCGGGCGACGCGACGCCCGGTCCGCAGGTCGAAATCAGACCTCGACAACCACCTTGCCGATCGCCTGACCGCTTTGCAGCCGGGCATAGGCTTCGCCGATCTGGCTCAGGTCGAACCTCTGCTCGTCCAGCAGCGGCTTTACCGCACCGGCATCGATCAGCTTGGCGAGGTTTGCGAGTATCTCACCGTGAACCTCGCGCCGGACGTCATGCAGCATGGGCAGCAGCATGAAGACGATGTGCAGCGACAGCCCCTTGAAGTGGGCAGGAGACAGGTCGATTTCCGACAGGGCGACCGTCGTGACCACATGGGCATTCAGTGCCGCCGCCGCGAAGGAGTTTGTCAGGTTGGCCCCGCCGACCGTGTCGAACACCGCGTCGAAACCGGCCCCGCCGGTGTGGGCCGCGACGTAGTCCTCGATCTTCTCGACCGCGAAATCGATGGGCCGGGCGTCGTAGCCTTCGATCACCGAAAGCTGGCTGTCGCCGGTGCCGGTCGCCGACACCTCGGCCCCGAGATGGTGGGCCAGTTGCACGGCGAGATGCCCCACACCGCCCGCGCCGCCTTGCACGAGCACCTTCTGCCCGGCGGCGACGCCCGCCCGGTGCAGCCCTTCCCAAGCCGTGATGCCCACCAGCGGCAAGGCGGCGGCCTCGCGCATCGAGAGGGCTTTGGGCTTGTGCGCGATCAGCCGGGCGTCGGCGGACATGAACTCCGCCAGTGCGCCCTGAAGATCGGCCAATCCGCCGGCACAGCCATAGACCTCGTCGCCCATGGCAAAACCGGTCACGTCCTCACCGACCTCTTCGACGATACCGGCGAAATCCATGCCCAGCACGGCGGGCAGGTCGGGCGACAGGGGCAGGTCCTTGCCCATGGCCTTGATCATCGTGTCGATCGTATTGACGCTCGTCGCCTTGACGCGGACGAGGACCTGGTCGGGCGCGGCCGCCGGACGCGGCATGTCGGCTTCCACGAAGGATGCTTCGGTGCCGTAGTCGTTCAGGGTCATGGCTTTCATCGGTCTCTCCTGCCGGGTGTTGCGTTGGACATGAGATACGGGAGCGTAGCCGGCAATATAATCCGGCATGATCGGAGTTCAGTTTTCCGAAATGGACGATAATCGGCCGCCGGTAGGCCGATCCGTCTCATGGCACCGAACCTGCTTCGCTCTGAGGTTTTCGGGACAACCGCTCCCTTGGCCACGAACGTCGCCTGTGCCCGATCAAGCCGATGGCCTGAGCCTTTCTTAGGTCGTGAGGTGAAAAGGCCCAATTATGGGGGAGGGGAAGCCGTGACACGGACAGGCAACGAGAGGCTTTGGTCGGATCGCGACATGGTCGCGCGGCATGGGTTCGAAGTTCTGCCTCGAGTAGAAAAACGCCGATCTCCGCAGAAGGTCGGCGTTCCAGAGATAGGTCTTGATACTGCACGTTCTGTGTCGAGACGGCTCCGCACGGCTGGCCCTTGGAACAACAGGCGTCGCGACGACAGCCGATCCTGCCTACGAGGATCGGCTGGCTATGACGGATGTCGTTTCACACCGATTGCGATCGCTTGAACCGCTTCTCAGTTGGTGTCAGCGACAAGCTCGCGGATCGCCTCCATGATTGCGGCGACCTGGCCCTTGTCGCCCGCCGCCGGGTGGGGCTGTGCGAAGCGCCCGCTGTCATTGTCGAAATAGCGCCCCGACGCGTCTGCGAACTCGTCCGACAGCGCGGCCCGGCCCAAGATGTCGGCACCGATCGACAGGTCGTTGCCCGCCACGCCGAAGCCTTCCTTGACCATCTTGGAGGCCAGCAGGGAGCCGGGGTTCACGGCGATGAAGGCCGGGCCGTCCGGATGGGCGCTGGCCATCTCCTGCGTCCAGATCGTGATGGCCAGCTTGCTCTGGGCATAGGCAGCCATGTGATCGAGCGCGTGCCTGCCACGCAGGGCCTCGACATCCACGGGTGCTTGGGCCGCCGAGGACAGGTTCACCACGCGGCCGTCTTTCGGAATGATCGGCAGCAGGCGCTGCGCCAACAGGTAAGGCGCAAGGGTGTTGACGACAAAGCGGGTATCGAGCCCCTCAGGCGTCCGGGCCTGGGGGGTCTTGAGGACGCCCGCGTTGTTGATCAGCACGTCGATGCGGTCGTGGCGGCTCTGGATTTCTTCGGCCAGAGCCTCGACCTCATCGAGGCGCGACAGGTCGGCGCGGAACGTCCCGGGCGTGCCACCCACCTCCTTGGCCGCGGCCTCCAGCTTTTCGGTGCTGCGTCCGTGAAGCAGGAGGGTGTGGCCCTGTGCGGCCAGCGTCTTCGCGGTCAGCAGGCCGATGCCGTCGGTCGCGCCGGTGATCAGGATCGTCTTGGGCATTGGTGTCTCCTCAGCTGTGAAACTCGGTCAGGATCTCGTCCGCCAGCCGCTTCATGGTGTCTTCGATGTCCGCGCCGTTGAACCGCAGGTTCAACGCGACGTGGTTGATGCCGAGATCGCGGACCTCGGTCAGGTAGCGCCGCAGGTGCTCCGTGCCCGACCGAAAGCCGAGATGGATCGGTTGCGGTGCCGCGTCCGCCTGCGCGACGACATCCACATAGAGCGATTGCATCACCGGCTTGTCTGGCAGGCCCGCCTCGGCGATCCGGCGGCGATACTCGCCGACCTCGCGGCCCTGCGCGAGCGCATCACGCGGGTAGGTCATCCAGCCATCCCCGTTCCGCGCGACCCAGTCGGGGGATTGCTGGCTGCCGCCCGTGATCAGAAGCGGCACGCGGCCGCTCTCGGGCTTGGGCAGCATGTCGATCCCGCCTGACAGCGTTCCGTGGGCGGTTTGGCGGCGCGGGTAATCCTCGGCCATGGCCCGGATGTAATCCACGCTGTCGCGGAACCGCGCGCCGCGATCCTCGAAACTCATGTCCAGCGCCGGGTATTCCTCCGGCCTGTCGCCCGAGGCGACACCCAGAAGCAGCCGTCCGCTCGAAAGCACATCCGCCGAAGCGGCGGCCTTGGCCACATGCGCCGGGTGGCGCAATGGCAGAACGATGCTGGCCACGCCGAGTGCGATGTCCCGCGTCGAGGCCGCCAGCGCCCCGAGATAGACGAAGGGATCGAAGAGCTGTCCGGCATCGCCGAAGGAAGGTACGTTGAACGGCACGTCCCGCAGCCACAGCGCTGAAAAGCCGAGGCTGTCGGCCAGCCGCGCGCGCTCGATGTGACCCGCCATGTCGGGCACGGCGCCGTGCGGATAGGCTTCGAGCGGGATGACCAGCCCGATGCTCATCCGTCCCGGCCTGAAGACGGAATTGTAGGCGCGGTTCAATCTCGGGAAGGCCGCCTGTCCGGTCTCGTCCAACATCTTCGATCTCCTGTCAGAACTGCCTCAGATCCCGTCCAGAACCTGCTTGCCGATCACCCGGCCGCTTTCCTGTCGCAGATGCGCGGCGCGCAGGGCCTCGACGCCCAGCCGACCCACTCGTTCGGTGACGGTGGACCGCAATTTGCCCGCGTCGATCATCTCGGAAACCCGGTTCAGCAGCTCCCGCTGGGCGCCGATGTCCTCGGTCCCGAACATCGAGCGGGTGAACATGAACTCCCAGTGGATGCTCAGTGCCTTGGGCTTCGCGGGCTTGATGTCCAGCGTCTCGGGGTCATCGATCAGCGCGATCTGGCCGCGCGGGGCGATCAGCTCGATGATCGCGGGCCAGTGCTGATCCGTCGCGGTCAGCGCGGCGACATATTCAGGCGTCAGGCCCAGTTCGGCCACCTGTGCCGCGAGATCGCCGCGGTGATCCACCACGTGATCGGCCCCCATCTTGCGCACCCAATCCTGCGTCTCGGGGCGCGAGGCGGTCGCAATCACCGTGAGACCGGTCAGCGCCTTGGCCAGCTGGATCAGGATTGACCCCACGCCGCCCGCTCCGCCGATGACGAGCAGGGTCTGGCCGATGCCGCTCCCTTCGGTCAGGCGGAAGGACTCGAACAGCATCTCCCACGCCGTGATCGTGGTCAGCGGCAGGCCGGCCGCCTCGGTGAAATCAAGGCTGGCGGGTTTGCGTCCGACGATCCGTTCATCGACCGCGTGAAACGCTGCATTCGTGCCGGCGCGGGTGACGTCGCCAGCGTAGAAAACTTCGTCATCCACTGCGTAGCCCGTGACCTCGGCGCCGACCTCGACCACGACCCCCGCCGCATCGAAGCCCAAGATCCGCGGGCCGCCTTCGGGCTGCACCGCCGCGCGCAGCTTGACGTCCACCGGGTTGACCGAGACGCCCTTGACCTCGACCAGCAGGTCGCGCGGCCGAACCTCGGGCCGGTCCGCGTCGAAAATCTCCAGAGTGTCCGCCGCGCCCGCTGCGCGATAGCCGATCGCCTTCATTAGCCATGTCCTCGAAAGGGTTATCCCATTGCCGCCTAAAGTATCTCCTACGTAGTATTGGGAAACCGGCTGTTTTCGGATTTGATTATTCGGGCTTGGGATATAATGGGCGGGATATCTGCCCCGCGCCTCCACATGGGCGGTCGAACGGCTCGAAATCCTTGCCGTCGAACGGCTCGGGGGTCCCGCCCTATGCCCAATCGGTAGTCCTGAGCGCGGCACCCCGAGAGACGTAATCGGTCAGCCAACCTTCTTCCGAAAGCGACCGTCATCCGCCCTTTCGCCGCAGGCTCATGCCGACGCCGGGGCCCGCTTGGTGAGGCCCAGCCTTTCGCGCACGGCCGCCGGACCCATCACCTTGGCACCCATGTTCTCCACGATCGTCACCGCCCGCTCGACCAGCTGCGCGTTGGTGGCCAGCACGCCCTTGTCGAGAAACAGGTTGTCCTCCAGACCCACGCGCACGTGGCCTCCCGCCAGTATCGCCGCCGCAGCATAGGGCATCTGGTCGCGGCCCAGGGAAAAGGCCGACCAGATCCAATGATCGGGGATGTTGTTGACCATGGCCATCAGCGTGTTGAGGTCGCTGGGCGCGCCCCAGGGCACACCCATGCACAGCTGCACCAGCGCCGGGCTGGCCAGGGTGCCTTCCCTGACCAGCTCCTTGGCGAACCACAGGTGGCCGGTGTCGAAAGCCTCGATTTCCGGCTTGACGCCGAGCTCGGTCATCATCGCGCCCATCGCGCGAAGCATGCCCGGCGTGTTGGTCATGACGTAATCCGCTTCGGCGAAATTCATCGTGCCGCAATCGAGCGTGCAGATCTCGGGCAGGCAGTCGCGGATATGCGCTATGCGCTCCGTCACGCCGATCATGTCGGTTCCGGCGGCCTTCACCGGAAGGGGCGCCTCGGTCGATCCGAACACCATGTCGCCGCCCATGCCCGCCGTCAGGTTGAGCACGACGTCGACCTCGGCGTCGCGGATGCGCTTCGTCACCTCGCGGTAGAGCTCGACCCGCCGCGACGGCGCGCCGGTGTCGGGATCGCGCACATGGCAATGGACGATGGCCGCGCCGGCCCGCGCCGCGTCGATGGCGCTGTCGGCGATCTGCCGGGGCGAGCGTGGCACGTGCGGGCTGCGATCCTGCGTGCCGCCCGAGCCGGTCACGGCGCAGGTGATGAAGACGTTTCGGTTCATGGCCAGCGGCATCGTCTATTTCCCCTCCAGACGGGGTCGCGTTTCTCGACCACCGCCATGCGTATGTCCTACCACTTATGACCGGATCGGGCCGGTGCAGATCTGCTTCTCCGGGGCCGGTTCCTACATGAAGGGCCGACTTCAGGCTGTGCTGGATCGCTGAGCCGCCCGCCAATGCCTCCAATCCTGGAAACAGGCAAAAGCCTGCCTGCCAGAGGTCACCGGACGTCTTTCGGATACGACGATCTCAGGCACCGCGATGCGCACCTGAAGTCCCCGCAAGGGCGAGGCAATCGCGGTAGAGCCGCACGGCCTCGTCATCGGCGATCTCCACGTCCGCAAAGCGCAGTGCTTCGCCCTTTGCGACGGCCCGGCGCAAAGTAATCCCCTGCGCCAACCCGATCGGCAGCACCTCGTCTCGCGCCGCCCGCTTGGCGGGCATCACCCGACCCCAGACGGTGTAGCCCCCCTCGCCATCGAGCCGGTCGCCGGGGCCGAGGTCGCGCTTGGCGATGGCGGCGACGCTTGCGTGAAAGCCCACTGGCGCTCCGGTCGCCTCGCCCCTGAGCGCCGCCGAAAGCACCGAGGTCGCAAGCTCGAGCCCGATCATGTGAAAGGGCCGGTACATCGCGGCATAGCGCCCCGTCGCGTCGGTCGGCAGGCCGTATTGGCGAAAGCAGGCGGCGGCGTAGTCGCTTTGCGCCTCGATCACCACGTAGACGCCCCAGCGCAGATCGCGGAACACGGGGCGTCCGTCGCGTTCGAGACTGGAGACCACCTCGACCATGCCGGGGCGGTCCAGGAGACCGCCGACCTCGCGTGGTCGCAAGACATGGGCCAGATCGTCGGTCCCGCAGGGCGGAAAGGCCAGCCCGTCATCGGGCACCGAAAGGCCGGTGGCGTTGGCGATCGCCGCCGCCTCGATCGCGCTTTTGGTGCCGTCGAGAAAGGAGTTGAACATCTGCGGGTTCATCCCCGCCGTCCTGGCCTCTTCCGCCGTCAGCCCGTAATGCTCCCAGACCGCGTCGGGCGTCACCTCGTGATAGGCGGGCAGGTACTTGGTGCCCTTGCCCGCCGCGACCACGCGAAAGCCGTTCGAGCGCGCCCAATCGACCATCTCGCAGACCAGCGCCGGCTGGTCTCCGAAGGCCATGGAATAGACCACGCCCGCCTCGGCGGCCCGGCACGCCAGCACGGGGCCGGCCAGCACATCGGCTTCGACATTGACCATCACCACGTGACGGCCCGCGTCGATCGCCGCCTGCGCGTGGCGAATACCCGCGCGCGGATGGCCAGTGGCTTCGATCACCACTTCGACCCCGTCCATCGCGGCAAGCTCCGCCCCGTTGGCGACAAAGCGGGTGGCCGCGATGCGGCTCTCGTCCCAGCCCACCTCGCGGCAGGCGGCGCGGGCGCGGTCCCGGTCGAGATCGGCAATCGCCGCGACCCCCAGCCCCTCGACATGCGGCACCTGCGCCAGGAACATCGAACCGAACTTGCCCGCGCCGATCAAACCGGCCGTGACGGGCCGCCCCTGGGCCGCGCGCGTTGCACAGAGCTTTGCCAGATTCATGATCGCCTCTCCTTCTCCCTCGGCGCAGTGAAGGAGAAAACCTCAGCCGGGTCCATGCGTTATCGTCGGTCGTGCGATCGCCGGAATGTCGATCTCGGAAGAAACCCGTCGCGAGAATGCCGACGGCGTTTCGCCTGCCATGAGTAGATGACATGATCTCAAAAGGGTGGACCAACTCATCCGGAAAAGCCCTCGTGAACCACCGGCCCCCGAAATCACCAACAAAGCCCGTCCACCATGGTGCCGCATGCCTCCAGATCATGGCTGAGCAGGGTGATTGAGGCGCGCATTCCAGGCGCGATGCGGCCCAGTGCATGGCCCAGCCCCAGCGCTTCGGCAGGTGTCGTCGCCGCCATCCGGAGCGCCTGCGCCCGGCCTGCGCCGGCCAGGCGGGACATGTTGCGCACCGCCTCGTCCATCGCCAGATGCGCCCCAGCGAGGCAGCCTTCGGCATCGGCGAGGCGGCCGTCCTTCTGGGCGATGGTCTTGCCGTTGATCGAAAATCGCGCGTCGGGCGCGTCCAGCGTCGCCATCGCGTCGGTGACGAGGCACAGCCGCCGATCCCCCGTGACGCGCAGCGCCAGCCGCAGGTTGGCCGGATGCACGTGGATGTCGTCGGCGATGATCCCGGCAAACAGCCGCGCGTCGTCGAACAGCGCCCCCACCACGCCGGGCGCGCGACCGGTAAGCTGGGACATCGCGTTGAACAGATGCGTGCCGCCGCGCAGCCCCTCATCCGCCGCGCGCATCATCGTGGCGTGGTCGGCCTCGCTGTGACCGGCAAAGACAGTGACACCGGCCTGCCCGAGCCGCGCGATCGCGCCGGGCGGGGCCTCCTCGGGGGCGAGGGTGACGAGCAGGGGCCCGCCCACGCCTTCGCACAGCGCGTCGAGATCGCCCGGCGTCAGCTTGCGCACCGCCGCCGGCGGGTGGATGCCGGGACGCGTGGGCGACAGGAACGGCCCCTCGAGATGCAGCCCGAGAATGCCCGGCTCAGCCTCGGACAGCGCCTCGCGCACGGCCTGCATCGCCGCGAGATAGGATGTGCCGGGCGCGGTGATGAAGGTCGGCAGGAGATGCGCCGTGCCGCCGCGCCGTGCCGCGCGCACTATGCGTCGCAGCGTGTCGCGGGTCGGCGCGTCGTTGAACATCACCCCGCCGCCGCCGTTGATCTGCAGGTCGATGAAGCCGGGGGCCGCGATGGCCGCGTGCAGGGTACGGCCCGCAGGCGCGCGGGCGGCGGCGGTCACGTCGCGGATGCGCCCCCCCTCGATCACGATGGCCCGGTCGGCAAGGGGCTGCTCCGTCTCGCCGTCATAAAGCGCCTCGGGCAGGACGATCAGGCGCACCGCGTCAGTCAAGGCTCACCTCCTGCCCCTGCGGGTGCACCGTTTCGTAATACTGGCGCAGCTCCAGATCTGCGGCGGCCTCGGCGTCGAGCACGATGGTCGCCTTGGGATGCATCTGCAGCGCCGAGGCCGGGCAGCGGGCGCTGAGCGGCCCTTCGGCCATCGCCGCCACCGCCGCCGCCTTTGGCCCGCCGGTGGCCAGAAGCACGGCATGGCGGCTGCGCAGGATCGTGGCGATGCCCATGGTGATCGCGAATTGCGGCACCGTCTCGTCGGGGCCAAAGAAACGGGCGTTGGCCGCGCGGGTGGCGCGGGTCAGCGTCTTGACCCGCGTCGGCGAAGCCAGCGAGGAGCTGGGTTCATTGAAGCCGATATGGCCATTGCCGCCGATCCCCAGAAGCTGCAGGTCGATGCCGCCCGCCGCCATGATCGCCGCGTCGTAGCGCACCGCCTCGGCCATGGGGTCTGACGCGTCGCCGCGCGGCAAATGCGCGCGGGCGGGATCGAACCCGAGCGGCCCGAACAGCCGCTCTTGCATGTAGGTGTGGTAGGACTGCGGATGCCCGGGCGGCAGGCCGACATATTCATCGAGGTTGAAGCTGGTCATCCGGTTAAGGGTGACCTCGCCGGCCCGCGCGCGCGCCAGCAGCCCGGCATAGACCGGCTCCATCGTGCCCCCGGTGGCGAGGCCGAGGACGGCGTCTGGCGTCGCCGTCAGGGTCTGCGCGATCAGATCCACACAGGCCGCCACGGCGGCCTCCCGGTCGGGCAATATCAGTATCTTCATGGCATTTCCCCTTTGCGGGACCGACGGCCCCCGGCGCGCCGGCATTTCGACAGGTGGCCCGACCGCGGATCGACATGCGGACCCCTCGCTTCGTCATCGTTTCAGGCCTCGCTCGCGATCGCCTTACGTCCGATCGCGCGACGACCCAACCTCGTATCAGCCAAGCCGTTGCCCCTCGGCGTCGAATAGAAAGCCGTGCGCCGGGTTGAAGCCCATGGCGATCTTCTCTCCCACCCGCGCCCGGTGCTGGCCGAACATGCGGATGGTCGCCTTTTCGCCCGACCTCGTGTCGAGCACGATGTTGGTGTCGCCGCCCAGATGCTCGACATGGGTGATGGTGCCGCGGATCGGGCCGTCGGCCTCGGGGCGCAGATGCTCGGGCCGGATACCGAGGATTGCGCCCTCGGGGGCGTCCGCGACCGGCGCGAGGAAGTTCATCGAGGGCGCGCCGAGAAATCCCGCGACGAAGCGGTTGGCCGGGTTGTTGTAAAGCTCCATCGGCGCGCCGACCTGCTCGATCCGACCCGCGCGCAGCACCACGATCCGATCGGCGAGCGTCATCGCTTCGGTCTGATCATGCGTGACGTAGATCATCGAGGCACCGAGCGTGCGGTGCAGCTGCGCGATCTCGATCCGGGTGTTCATCCGGAGCGCGGCGTCGAGGTTCGACAGCGGTTCGTCGAACAGGAAGAGCTGCGGCTGGCGCGTCACGGCGCGGCCGATGGCGACGCGCTGGCGCTGCCCGCCCGAGAGATCAGAGGGGCGGCGGTCGAGATAGGGCTGAAGCTCCAGCATCCGCGCGGCCTCGGCGATACGCGCGTCGATGACGTCGCGCGGCTGGCCCTCCTGCCTAAGACCGAGCGCCATATTGCCGCGCACGTCCAAGTGCGGGTAGAGCGCGTAGCTCTGGAACACCATGGCGATTCCACGCTTGGCGGGGGGCGTGCGGGTCACCTCCGCCCCGCCGATCTCGACCCGCCCCGAGGTCGCGTCCTCCAGCCCCGCGATGACCCGCAGCAAAGTGGACTTGCCGCAGCCCGAAGGGCCGACGAAGACGACGAACTCGCCCTCATCGACGGTGAGGTCGATGTCGTGCAGTACCTGCACCTTGCCGAAGGACTTGTTCACGCGGTCGAGCTTGAGGGCGGTCATGGGGTCTCCTCCAGGGCGATGGGCTGGCCGGTGCGGATGCTTTCATCCGCGGCGAGGCAGATCCGCAGGCTGGTGAGCGCGTCCTGCATGTGGCGCGCGAGATCGATATCCTCGTCGATGGCGCGCCGCAGATACGCCTGCTCGGCGTCGCACAGCGCCTGATGGCCGGGCTCGTCCGGCATCTCGATGGTCTCGTCTTGGCCGGGTCGATGCACGAGGATCACGCCGACCTTCGTGTGGCCGTCGACATCGTCCGAAGCGCCCTTGTTGCCTTGGGTGATGGACACCGAGCCGTTCGGCGACACGATGTCCTTCACGAAGCTCGCGGTCTCGGACATCATCGGGCCCCAGCCCGCCTCGTACCAGCCGACCGAGCCGTCCTCGAAGATCACCTGAAGCTGGCCGTAATTATACATGCCTTCGGGGATCTCGTCGCTGAGCCTGAGGCCCATGCCATGCACCCGAAGGGGCCGCGCATCGGTGATCTGGCACATCACATCGACATAATGCACGCCGCAATCGACGATGGGCGATGTGGTCTGCATCAGCGCCTTGTGCGTCTCCCATGTCGGGCCCGAAGATTGCTGGTTGAGGTTGAGGCGGAACACGTATGGCCCGCCCAAGCCCCGCGCCTCCTCGATTAGCCGCCGCCAGCTCGGGTGATGGCGCAGTATATAGCCGACGACGAGCTTGCGCCCGGTCTCCTTCGCGCAGTCCACGACGCGGGTTGCGTCGGCCACGGTGGTGGCGAGCGGCTTTTCCACGAAGACATGCGCGCCCGCGCGCATCGCCGCGCAGGCGTAATCGGCATGGCTGTCGGAATAGGTGGCGATGACCACGATGTCGGGGCGCGTCTCGGCGAGCGCCGCCTCGAAATCGGTGAAGAGGGGGTAGGGGGCGAGCGCCTCGGGCAGCGCACTGGGCGAGCGGTTGACGAAACCGACAATGTCGGAGGCGGGGTCGGCATGATGGGCCAGCGCATGGCTTACCCCCATGTTGCCAAGCCCCGCGACGAGGACGCGACGGGTCATTTCACGGCTCCCGAGGTGATGCCGCGGATCAGTTGCCGCGAGAAGATGACGTAAAGGACCAGCACCGGCAGGATCGCGAGGCTGAGCGCCGAGAGAACCGCGTTCCAGTCGGTCACGAACTGGCCGATGAAGACCTGTGAGCCCAGCGTCAGCGTCTTGACCTCCTCGGCCGGGGCGAGGATCAGCGGAAACCAAAGATCGTTCCAGATCGGGATCATGTTGAACACCGCGACCGTCGCCATGGCCGGGCGCACCAGTGGCAGCACGAGCCGGAAGAAGATCTTGTACTCGCTGAGCCCGTCGATCCGGCCTGCGTTCTTCAGATCGTCCGACACCTGCCGCATGAACTCCGACAGGATGAAGACCGCGAGCGGCAGGCCTTGGGCAGTATA
Source organism: Limimaricola cinnabarinus (assembly GCF_047631075.1). Lineage (NCBI taxonomy): Bacteria > Pseudomonadati > Pseudomonadota > Alphaproteobacteria > Rhodobacterales > Paracoccaceae > Limimaricola > Limimaricola cinnabarinus. The sequence continues at coordinate 22,899 of NZ_JBLHYX010000020.1, read as the reverse complement.
GACGAGGATCAGCGCCCAAAGCGTGTTCACCAGCCCCGTCGCCACCATGCCTTGCAAAATCGCCACCGTGCCGATGCGGATCGGGATCATGATGCCAAGCGCGAGGTAGAGCCCCATCAGCGTGTTGCCGCGAAACCGGTATTCGGCCAGCGCGAAGGCGGCCATCGCGCCGAACAGCAGGATGAAGAACAGCGACGCGACGGTGACGATGAAGGAGTTCTGGAAGTAGAGAAAGAAATCCCCCTGCTTCATCACCGTCTGGTAGCCGATCAGGCTGAAGCTCTCGGCATCGGGGAGGGCCAGCGGCTCGCGAAAGATCGCGCGACGCTCCTTGAAGCTGTTGATGACGATGACGAAGACGGGAAACAGCGCGATCAGCGTGTAGGCGATCAGGGCGGCATGGGCCGCGACCGAGTTGAGCGGGGTGTGACGTGCGGTGGACATCAATGCCTCCTCAGAGCTGGTAGCGGCGGATGCGGGTCTGGATGCCGAAGAGGTAGAGGCAGACCCCGATCAGGATGACCGCGAACATCGCGGAGGCGATGGCCGATCCCATATGCGGATCGCCAAGCTGAAGCTGGAAGCCGAAGAAGGTGCGGTAGAGAAAGGTGCCGAGGATGTCGGAGGAGAAATCCGGCCCCGCCAGCGCGCCCTGGGCGGCATAGATCAGGTCGAAGGCGTTGAAGTTCGCCACGAAGGTCAGGATCGAGATGATCCCGATCGACGGCAGGATCAGGGGCAGCTTGATCTTCCAGAAGGCCGAGAACCCGGTGACGCCGTCGCATTCGCCCGCCTCGAGGATCTCGTCGGGGATCGAGAGCAATGCGGCGTAGATCAGCATCATCGGGATGCCGACGAACTGCCACACCGAGATCAGCGCAAGCGTGGTCAGCGCCGTCTCCTCGCGTCCGAGCCACGGCGAGAAGAGCGATTTCAACCCGATGGCATCGAGCATACCCGGCGCGATGCCCCAGATCGGCGACAGGATCAGCTTCCACGCAAAGCCCACGATCACGAAGGACAGGATGGTGGGGATGAAGATGGCCGACCGGTAGAAGCCCGAGAAGCGCAGCCGCGGGTTCGACAGGATCGCGGCGAGCGCGATGCCGATCGGGTTCTGCACCGCCATGTGGATGAGAAAGAACCAGAAATTGTTGGCCAGGGCGTTCCAGAACTGTCGCGACCAGGTCGGATCGCCGAACAGGGTGCGGAAGTTCTCGAGGCCCACGAAGACCCTTTGCCCATCGACCTCGTCGTAGAGCGCGAGCCGCAGCGTGTCGAACAACGGCAGGATCATCACCGCCGTGTAGACCAGCACCGCAGGCGCGAGAAAGACGACGATGTGCCAGCGGATTCTCGGCGCATGCGAAGAGACGGCGGTGCCGGGCATGGAAGATCTCCTGTGCGGGGAAGGGCGGGGGGCCGGGCGCGGCGGGCGCGCCCGGCATGGCCTTTAATTACGGCTTGGGCTCGTACCAGCTGGCGAGGCCGTCCTGCAGGCGCGCGCCCGCGTCCGACGGTGTCTCCGCACCCTTGATCACCTGCGCCGAGGCGTTCCAGGTTTCGTTCTCGAGGTTCGGCGTGCCGCGCGATAGGATCTGGTAGGTCGAGCGGATCGTCGAGTTGCACTCCTGCCGCCAGCTGGCGAATTCCTGCGCCAGTGGGTCCTCGATCTCGACCGGGGTCTCCGACAGCGGGAAGAAGCCGGGCAGGGCGTTGGCATAGAGCGTGGCGAACTCGGGCGAGGCAACCCAATCGAGGAAGGTCTTCGCCGCCTCGGGATGTTCGGTCGCGGCGTTCATGCCGATGCCGATATCGGTGTGATCCGAGATATAGCATTCATCGCCCGCGTTGGGCACGGGCGGCGGAAAGGCCCCCATCTCGAAGTCGGCGAGGTTGTTGAAGCCCGACACCTCCCAGGATCCGGCCGGGTAGATCGCCGCGCGGCCCAGCGTGAAGAGGTTCTGGCTGTCGGGGTAGGTCTGCGCCTCGAAGCCGTCGCCCAGATATTCGCCCCAGCGGGCGAGCTGCTCGTAGGGCGCGACCCATTCGGGGTCGGAAAGGCTGGCCTCGCCCGAGAGCAGCGCCTGACGGCCTTCTTCGCCTTTCCAATAGTTGGGCCCGATGTTCTGGTAGCCCATGGTCGCGGCTTCCCACTGGTCGTTGGTGCCCATCGCCATCGGGATGTATGTGCCGTCTTCCTTGATCGCATCGAGCACGGCAAAGAACGCGTCGACGGTCGTGGGCTCCTCCAGCCCCAGCTCCTCGAAGGCGTCCTTGTTGTAGATGAAGCCGTGGATCACGCTGGCCATCGGCACGCAGTAGGTGGCCGATCCGTCATCGGTGCTCCAGCCCGACTTGGCCACATCCGAAAAGTTCGACATGCCCTCGAGATCGCTCAGATCCGTGAGCTTGCCGCCGTCATAGAGCGCCAACGAGGCGTCGAAGGGACGGCAGGTGATCAGGTCGCCCGCCGAGCCCGCGTCGAGCTTGGAGTTCAGCACCGCATTGTACTCGGCCGGGGCCGATGGCGTGAAGTCGAGCTTGATGTCGGGGTGGGCGGCCTCGAAGGCCGGGATGATCTGGTCCTGCCAGATCGAGAGGTCGTCGTTGCGCCAGCTCTCGATGGTCAGCGTGACCTCCTGCGCCTGCGCGATGCCGGTCAGCAAGGTCGAGCCCAAGAGCGCGCCGGCGAATATCCGTTTGGTCATTGTCTTCTCCCGTGTTGGTGTTGCCGCGCCCTGTTCAGGCGTCTTGTTGTGCGATGAGCGCGCCGAGAGCCGGGCGCAGATGCTGGTGATGCGCGTCGAGCAGCGCCTGCGCCGCCTCCGGTGCGGCACCCGAGGCGATCAGGCAGGCCCGCTTCACCGCGCCGCCTGCGCGGTCGAGTGCATGTGCCGCCGCGTCGTCGCTCACGCCGGTCACGCTGGCGACGATATGCATCGCACGGGCACGCAGCTTGGCATTGTCGGCGACGAGGTTGACCATCATGCCGTCATGCACGTGACCCAGAAGGATGCCCGCCCGGGTCGAAATCAGGTTCAAAGCCGCCTTCTGCGCGGTGCCCGCCCCCATCCGGGTAGAGCCCGCCAGCGCCTCCGGCGGTGTCTCGACGCAGATCGCGACATCGGCGGCGGCAAGAAGCGGTGTGCCGGGATTGCAGGCGATCGCCACGATGCGTGTGCCACGCGCCTTGGCCCCCTCCGCGATGGCGGTAGGAAATGGCGTGGTGCCACTCGCGCTGAGCACGATGAGGACATCGTCGGCGCGCAGTTCCGCGACGACGGCACGCGCGGCCTCGGTGTCGTCTTCGGTGTCGCCCGGCATCGTGCCGTCCACCGGCACGCCGCCCGCCATGCGCAGCAGGATGCGACCTTGGGCGATGCCGAAGGTGCCGGGCAGCTCGGCCGCGTCGGCCAGCGCCATCAGCCCCGAGCTTCCGGCGGCCGCATAGACTAGACGCCCCCCGCCCACCAGGGCGGAGGCGACCAGCCGCGCGGCGGCCTCGAGTTCGCCGGTGACTGGGCGCAGGCTCTCAACCGCCGCGACCTGAACGTCGATCATGCGCGACAACGCGGCCGGGCCGTCCATCCGGTCCAGCGCCGTGTCGGCCGTCAACTGCTCGGTACGCGGTAGCGTCATGCGAATCCCCCTTCGAGACCTATCTAATACCTTTATGATACCTCTTGTCCAGATGGCTTCGAGCATATCGGTGCGAATGGCTGCCGCAGCCAGCTTCTACGTCTTCGCGGGGGGTTATATGTCTTCACACTCATCTAAAGGTATTATATAGGTATGACATGAAGCAAGCAGTCTCCCTTTATCTCGGCATCGATGGCGGCGGCACCGGCTGCCGTGCCGCCATCTGGCGCGACGGCGTGGTCGGACAGGGGGCCGCCGGGCCGGCCAATCTCACATCCGATTTCGAAGGCGGGATGGCCAATCTGCGGTCGGCGATCACCGCCGCGGCGCAATCGGCGGGTCTCGGGGCTGCGGAGCTGGAGCAGGCCATCGGACATGCCGGCCTTGCAGGGGTGCAGACCGACGACATGGCCCGCAAGGTCGCGGGTCAGCTGCCGGGGCGCTGCTGCGTCACCGAGGATCGCAATATCGCCATCGCCGGGGCACTCGGAGCGGAGGGTGACGGCGCCGTCCTTGCCATCGGAACGGGAAGTTTCGTGGGGCTGAGGCGCGGGGGCACCATCCGCGCGGTCGGCGGCTGGGGGCTGCAGCTGTCGGATCAGGCCTCCGGCGGCTGGCTCGGGCGCGCGGCGCTCGCCGCCACGCTCGAAGCGGTCGATGGCATGCGCGACCGAACCGCCCTTTCGGAGGCGCTGCTTGCGCGGATGGGCGGGACGCCGCAGGAGATCGTCGGCTTTGCAGCCTCCGCGCGGCCCGCGGATTACGGTGCGCTCGCGCCGGTGCTGGTTCAGGCGCTCGAGGCCGGAGATCCGCTTGCGCGCGATCTGTTCGCGCGCGGCGCGGGTTGGCTCGACCGCGCGCTTGCCGCTCTCGGCCATCGCCCGGAGGAGCCGATCTGCCTCACCGGAGGGCTGGGGCCACGCTACCGGGCTCTGCTCGACCGTCCGGACCGGCGCTTCGTCGCCCCGCTCGGCACCCCGCTCGACGGGGCGCTGATCCTCGCGCAGGCGGCGGGCGGGCGCGCATGAAGATCTCGGCCGTCCTCGACCCCGGGAACTGGAGCCGCGCCGATGGCGGGCCGCTTTATCTGCAACTGTCCAAAAAGTTCTCCGAGGCCGTCTCGCAGGGGCTTTTGGCACCGGGAAGTCCGCTGCCGCCGGAGCGCGAGATCGCGGCGATGACCGGGCTGTCGCGGGTCACGGTCCGCAAGGCGATCGGCCGGTTGGTCGAAGACGGGCTGGTGATCCAGAAGCAGGGCTCCGGCTCCTTCGTGGCGCCGCCTGCGCCCCGGCTCGAACAATCCCTGTCGCGGCTCACCTCCTTCACCGAGGACATGGCGCGGCGCGGGCTGTCGACGACGACCCTCTGGCTCGACCGGGGCATCTATATCCCCTCGCCGGACGAGGTGGTGGCGCTCGGTCTCTCGTCGGACGCGTCGGTCGCGCGGCTGGCGCGGCTGCGCCTGGCCGACGGGCGGCCCATGGCGATCGAACGCGCGGCGCTGCCGCTCGACATCCTGCCCGATCCGGGCGCGGTCGAGGTGTCGCTCTACGGCACGCTCGCCGAGGCCGGGCTGCGGCCCGTCCGCGCCCTGCAGAGGATCTCGGCCATCAACCTGGGCCGCGACGACGCCACCACGCTCGAGGTCGAACCGGGCACGGCCGGGCTGCGGATCGAGCGGACCTCCTATCTTGCCGATGGCCGGGTGGCCGAATTCACCCGCTCGCTCTACCGGGGCGACGCCTATAATTTCGTGGCCGAGCTGCGCTTGGCGCGGGACTGACGCGAGCGGCACCCAAAGCCTCATTTCACCGCTTGGAAGCCCGAGACGCCTTATCGGGGGGCCGAGAAATGCGTCTCGCGGGCCTGCAGCGTATAGCCCGATTCCGCGATCATGATTCCCATGAAGACCACCGCCGCGAGCGGTGGCAGCAGGATCGCATAGACCAGCGCCAGCCGCTCCCACGCCATGTGCATGAAGACCGCAACGATCAGCCCGGCCTTGAGCGCCATGAAGATCAGGATCAGCCCCCAACGCAGCATGCCCTGCAACTGCGCGTAATCGACCATGTAGGAGGCGATCGAGAGCACGAAGAGAAAACCCCAGCAAACGAGGTAGAGCCGGACCGGATGCGCCTGCCCCTCATGCGTGTCGGCGGAGGCGGTCTGGTTCGCGGATGCATGCGTCATGACAGCCTCACCACAAATAGAAGAACGCGAAGATGAACACCCAGACGAGATCGACGAAGTGCCAGTAGAGGCCCATGATCTCGACCGCCTCGTAATCGCCCTTCTCACGGCACAGCCATGTCCGCCGGCCGCTGTCGAACGCGCCCTTGCGGACCTTGCCCGCGACGATCAGCAGGAACAGCACGCCAAAGCTCACATGGGTGCCGTGAAAGCCGGTGATCATGAAGAAGGTCGCGCCGAACTGCTCCGCACCGAAGGGATTGCCCCATGGGCGCACGCCCTCATGGATCAGCTTGGACCACTCGAAGGCTTGCATGCCGACGAAGAGCGCGCCCAAGGCCGCGGTTGTGTACATCAGCGCGGCGGTGCGTTTGCGGTCGCGCGCATAGGCGAAGTTCACCGCCATCGCCATGGTGCCCGATGACGAGATCAGCACGAAGGTCATGATCGCGATCAAGGCCAGCGGCAGGTCCGCGCCGCCGATATGCAGCGAGAAGACCTCGCTCGCATTGGGCCAGTCCGCTTCGGTCGAGCTGCGCGCCGACATGTAGGAGATGAGGAAGATCGCGAAGACGAAGGTGTCGCTCAGCAGGAATATCCACATCATTGCCTTGCCCCACGACGCGCTCTTGAAGGCGCGCTGGTCGGAGGCCCAGTCGGCGGCAAGACCTTCCAGCCCGTCTGGGCGGGGAGGGACGGATCGGGGGGCTGTGGCGTCGGTCATGCGCGTCTCCCTCAGATCAATATCGCGCGGCAAAGTGCTGCGGCGTCGGCGGCCCAGCCGGTGAGGATCGCCAGCATGGCGACCCAGACGATCAGCAGGAAATGCCAGTAGATGGCGCAGAGCGCGACGGTGGGGGCGGCGGCACCGGGCCCCGCCCGCAGCCGCAGGGCCACCCGCGCCAGCGCCACCAACCCGCCGAGGATGTGCAGCCCGTGCAGCCCGGAGATCAGATAGAAGAAGCTCGCCCCCGGCGTCGCGGCAAGGCTCTGCCCGCTCTCGGCCATGCGCGCCCAGGCGAGGCCCTGCGCGAGAAGGAAGCCCGCCATGCTCGTGGCCCCCGCCCCGATCCAGCGCCCGAGGCCGGGCCCGTCGCCCCGCCGGGCGGCGAAGACGGCGGCTTGCATGGCGAGGCTGCTCAGGACAAGGAGCGCCAAGCCGAGCCAGACCACACGCGGCAGCCGCATCTCGAACCAGTCGGCATAGCCCATGCGCATGGTCACCGCGCTGCCCGACAGCGCGAAGAGCCCGCCCGCCACGATCAGGAAGATGCCGAGCCCGGCCCGCCCCGTGGGCTGCCCGCCGGGGGAAGGGATGCGGGTGTCGGCGCCGGTCTCCAACCATGGCCGCTCTGTCACGCCCTGTTTCCACAGCCATGTCAGCGCGATGACGGCGACCAATGCGACGAAGCCCAGAACGATGCTCATGGCACGTGGCTCCAGCTGGCGCGGGGGCCGGGATCGTCCTGCGCGATGTAGTCGCGCGCGGCCCCCGGCACGGAGTAGTCATAGGCCCAGCGATAGACCACGGGCAGCTCTTTGCCCCAGTTGCCGTGGCGCGGCGGGATCTCGGGCGTCTGCCATTCGAGCGAGGCGGCGCGCCACGGGTTCAGGCCAGATCTGCGTCCGAAGCACAGGCTCCAGAACAGGTTGAACAGGAACAACATCTGCGCCGCGCCCACGGTCAGGGCCGCCACGGTGATGAAGGCGTTGAGGGTGGCGACGCTGTCTGGCACAAAGCTCGCCGTGATGTCGGGATAGCGGCGCGGCACCCCGACAAGACCCACGTAATGCATCGGAAAGAAGATCGCGTAGGCGCCGATGAAGGTGACCCAGAAATGGACGAGCCCCATGCGGTGCGACAGCATCCGCCCCGAGATCAATGGAAACCAGTGATAGATCGCGCCGAAGATCACCATGATCGGCGCCACACCCATCACCATGTGAAAATGCGCCACCACGAACATCGTGTCCGACAACGGCACGTCGACCACCACGTTGCCGAGAAAGAGGCCGGTGAGACCACCGTTGAGGAAGGTGACGATGAAGCCGAGCGCGAAGAGCATCGGCAAGGTGAGGTGGATGTCGCCGCGCCACAGCGTCAGGACCCAGTTATAGACCTTGAGCGCGGTGGGCACCGCGATGATCAGGGTCGTGGTGGCGAAGAAGAAGCCGAAATAGGGGTGCATCCCCGAGACATACATGTGGTGCGCCCAGACGATGAAGGATAGCGCGCCGATGATGACGATGGCCCAGACCATCATCCGGTAGCCGAAGATGTTCTTGCGCGCATGCACCGCGATCAGGTCTGACACGATGCCGAAGGCGGGCAGGGCGACGATGTAGACCTCCGGATGGCCGAAGAACCAGAACAGGTGCTGGAACACGATCGGGCTTCCGCCGCCATAGCTCAGCTGCTCGCCCATCTCGACCAGCGCGGGCATGAAGAACGACGTGCCCAAGAGCCGGTCGAACAGCATCATCACGGCGGCCACGAACAGCGCGGGGAAGGCCAGAAGCGCCATGACGGTGGCGGTGAAGATGCCCCAGATGGTGAGCGGCATGCGCATCAATGTCATGCCGCGCGTTCGCGCCTGAAGCACCGTGACGGCATAGTTCAGACCGCCCATGGTGAAGCCGATGATGAACAGGATGAGCGACACCAGCATCAGCACGATGCCCCATTGCGTGCCGCCCGGCGTCCCCGACAGGATCGCCTGCGGCGGATAGAGCGTCCAGCCCGCCCCGGTGGGCCCGCCCGGCGTGAAGAAGCTTGCCGCCAGCACCACGACGGCCGCGAAATACATCCAGAAGCTCAGCATGTTGACGAAGGGAAACACCATGTCCCGCGCGCCGACCATGAGCGGGATCAGGTAGTTGCCGAAGCCGCCAAGGAAGATCGCGGTGAGCAGGTAGACCACCATGATCATGCCGTGCATGGTGATGAACTGGTAATAGGCCTCGGCCGAGATGAAATCGAACACGCCGGGAAAGCCGAGCTGCATCCGGATCAGCCATGACAGCACGAGGGCCACGAGGCCGATGGCGATGGCGGTGCCGGAATATTGCAGGGCGATGTATTTCGCGTCCTGCGAAAAGACCCAGCGCGACCAGAACCCATGCGCATGCGGCGGCGGCAGGTCGGGGACTTCGGCGGGCGGAATGCCCGTGTCGGGGTCTTCGCTGACGCTGCTCATGGATCGCTCCCTCCCGCGGTCTTCGCGACCTGAATGCCTTGGCTCGCGGGCAGACCCGCGAAGGTAAGCTGCTCGCCGAGCCAGGCCTCGTAGTCGGCCTCCTCATCGATCAGCACATAGCCGCGCATGATGCCGTGGCCGGTGCCGCAGAGTTCGGCGCAGAGCACCTCGAATTCGCCGGTGCGGGTGGGGGTGAACCAGAAATAGGTCACCATGCCGGGCACCATGTCCATCTTGGCGCGGAACTCGGGCACGTAGAAATCATGCAGCACGTCGATCGAGCGCAAATTGACCTTCACGGGCCGGCCCAGTGGCAGATGGAGGTCGCCCGCGTCGATCACCACGTCGTCGGCGCCGAAGCGGTCATGCGGGTTGATGCCGAGCGGGTTCTCGAAATCGATCCATTCGACGCCGGAGCTTCCCAGCCGCCCGTCGACGCCGGGCAGGCGGTAGCTCCAGAACCATTGCTGCGCCACCACCTCGATCTCGGTCGCCTCGTCGGGAACGGTGATGAACTGCTTCCAGACCACGAGGCCCGGTGCCAGCATCGCCGCCACGCCGAGCGCGGTGAGGCCGGTGAGCCAGATTTCGAGCCTACGGCTTTCGGGTTCGTAATGGGCGACGCGGCCGGGCTTGTGGCGGTAGCGGAACACGCACCACGCCATGAACAGCACCACCGCGACGAAGACCGCGCCGGTGATCCAGAAGGTGACGACGAGGGTGGTGTCGATATAGCCCCAATTCGAGGCGATCGGGGTCCACCACCAAGGGCTGAGAAGGTGAAAGCCGACGGAAAACAGAACAATCAGTACCAGACTGGCCGCAACGATCATCGCGATGCCCGCTCGCGCGACCGGTGAAGAAACGCGCACCAGCCGGGCGATCCCTATGCAGATGGTTGCGACCATAGCCGAATTTCGGACAATTTTCCAGCGATTTGCACCGCCCCGCCCCTGAGGGCGCCCGGTGCGCCGTCCGGGCGAGACCGGAAACTCCGGGCCGGGCCGCGGCGCTATCGATGCGGCGCATTCAGGTAACGGTGTCGTTTGCGGCCCGGACACCCCTTGTCCGAAGCATCGGCCTGTCGCATGCTTTGCATCCGGAAGGCGTTCTCGACAGCGTCTTCTTCGAGACCCCGGGAAACGGGGCCGAGCAGTGATGAGGTACCATGAATACATCCAGCCCGCCCGCGGGGCGCGTCACTCGGCGCAGGCTTTTCTGTGCTGCCGGCGCAAGCCTCGCCACGCCGCTCCTGTCAGGCTGCGCCGCTCGCGGCTATGAGAAACTGCCTTCTCCCACCCGGCCCGGCACGCGGCTGGACTTCATGTTTCCGCGCGGGGACAGTTATCTCGACATCACCAACGCCCATACCGGCGAACGCCGGGCCTTGCGCTTCATGAAGGACGGCCGCACGGATCGGCGCGCGCTGCGTCGGCTGGACTGGTTGTTCCGGGACTGGCGCGACGGTGAGACCCCGGACATCGACCACAGGATCTACTGGAGCCTTGCGGCGCTATCGGACGTGGTCCGGCAGCAGGGGCATTCGGGCCAGATCATTCTGCTTTCGGGGTTTCGCACGCCGGAAACGACGCGGTTTCTGCAAAGCCGGGGCATTGGCGCCTCGTCCAACAGCTATCACATGAAACGGCGGGCCGCCGACGTCCTGTTCGAGGGTATTCCCATGACGGACGTGGCCAACATAGCGGAATGGCTGCAGGTCGGAGGCGTCGGCCGATACCATGGATCGAACTTCACGCATATCGATTCCGGCCCGATCCGGACTTGGCGTGGCTGAAGCCTTTCGAATGCAGGTCATGATAGGGCGCTCTTTCGGGAGCGGGAGTTCCTGACGTTCCTTTCCCCGTGAACCCGCGCGGCGGTTCACGCGCCTTCTTCAGGATCCGTCAGTCGGGTTTCCCACGAGCAGGTCGCATGAGGCGGCGCTCGTCCCAGTCACGACATCAGCCCGACCCCCATCGGCGGGTGGGGATCCTGCACGTTTCGACACAGTGATGGCGATGAAGATCCGGGCAGACCCGAGATCGGGGGCGGGCTGCCGGAGAGCACCGATCACAAAATGACGATGGCCGGCGGGATCGCCGCCGATCTTCGGGAATGCCAAGACCCTTCGCGTCAGGCTTCGCTGGGTGGCGCGGCGGTGCTGTCGCGCGCCATCAGCGCTGTGTCGAGGAGCTGTGCCTCGGGGCGGCGCTGCGCCTCGACCCAGCCCGCAATGGCGTCGGCCGCGACCCGGCCCATTCGCCCGACCGGCAGATGCACGGTGGTCAGCGCCGGATAGAGATGCGCCGAGCCGGGCAGATCGTCGGTGCCGATCACCGACAGCGCCTCGGGCACGCGTATTCCGGCATGAAGACATTCCTGAAGCGCGCCGGTCGCCTGCACATCCGACAGGCACAAAAGCGCGGTCGGGCGGACCGGCGCGGCCAGCGCCGCGCGGGTGGCCGCGCGACCGTCGGCGATCGTCATGCCGGTGGCGTGAAAGACGAGGTCGTGGTCGCTCTCCTCGAGCGCGGTGACCCGCAGCGCCGTCCGGTCGTTGGTAGCGAGCGGGCCGTGCAGCACCGCGATCCGCCGATGGCCCAGATCGGTCAGGTGGCGCAGCGCCATCAGCGCCGCGGCCCGGTTGTCGTAGCCCACCGTCGGCAGAGCATAGCCGGGATCGTACCACGAGGTCGCCACGGCGGGCAGGCGGGTCCGCTCGATCAGGGCGTGGAACTCCGGCGCGCGGGCGGCACCGGAGACGAGCAGCCCCTCGGCGCCGATGTCCAGAAGGCCCTGTGCCTTGCGCGCCTCGGTCTGCGGATCGCCGCGGGTGGTGGCCACCACCAGCGACAGTCGATGCTCGGCCAGCCGCGACTCCAGCTCGGCCAGCAGCCGGGCAAAGATGTCGTGATCGAGCGTCGGCACCAGCGCGCCCACGAAGCGGCTACGGCCCGAATTGATCGCCCGGGCCGCGGCGCTCGGGGTCCAGTGCAGCCGCGCCATCGCATCCTCGACCCGAAGCCGGGTATCGCGGGCCACGCTGCCCGGCGCGTTCAACACCCGACTCACCGTCGCGACCGAAACCTCGGCCGCCGCGGCGACGTCGCGCAGGTTGGCGCGTCTGTGGGGTGCCCTGTTTTGCATCGCGTCCTGCGCCTCCTGTGCAGCTTTCCGGCATTTTCGGGCCGGATCCGAGACCCGCAACAAGGTTCTTGACGAATGTAACCAGTTACACCGAACATGTAACCAGTTACATCAAGGGAGCGGGACCTGCTCGATGGACAACTACGCACTCCTGCGCGCGTTCGACAACATCGGATACGCCACCCCCGCCCGGAGGTTTCCGGGCTTTCCCAAGGCGAGCGAAGCGCGGCGGCATGTACTGCCCCCGCGCGCGGGGCTGCGGCTCGATCTCGAACCCGGCGACCTGTTGTCGGTGATCGTCGAGGGCGGGGAGGCCCGGATCGCCTGCTTCGACGCGCGCGGTGGCGATGCCGCCCCGGCGCTGGGGTTGGTGGCGGACGGCGTGCTGGAGCCTCTCAAGTGCGACGCGGAGCCGATGCTGGGCTGGATCGCGGCGCAGGGCGGGGCTGCGAGCCGGGTCCCGGCGGCGCGGCTGCGGCCCGGCGACGAACCGCTGGTGCTGCGCGCAAGCCGCGCGGTGACCGCGTGGCTGTTCCACCCCGCGGCCACGGACGCGATGATCGGCGGCGCGCATCCCTCGCGCCTCGAGGTGACGCACCAGCCCGCGCCGCGCACGCAGGTCCGGCTGCCCGCCCCCTTGGGCGAGGTGCGCGAGGAGTTCACCGTGCCACGCGGCACCGCGCTGGCCTACCGGCTGCGCGAGGGCGAATACCTCCAGATCATCGACGTCGAGGGGCAGCAATGCTCGGATTTCACCGCGTTTCGCAGCGACGGGCTGGAGGCGGGGCGCGAATGGATGATCGACGGCACCGCCACCCGCTCGATGGTGCGCGGCGCCTATCCGGGGCCGGGGCTGCTCGACAAGTTCCACGACGCTGAGATGCGGCCCTTGCTGCAGGTGGTGCAGGACACCTGCGGACGGCACGACACGTTCGGGCTGGCCTGTACCGCGCGCGGCTACGAGGATCGCGGCTTTCCCGGCCATCTGAACTGCTCGGACAACATCTCCGAGGCGCTGGCGCCCTACGGGGTGGCGCGCCGCTCGGCCTGGCCCGCGATCAACTTCTTCTGGAACACGTGGATCGACCATGCCTCGCACCGGATCATGACCGAGGAATCCCATTCCCGCCCCGGCGATCACGTCACGATGCGCGCGCTCGAGGATCTGGTCTGCGTCTCCACCGCCTGCCCCGACGACATCGACCCGATCAACGGCTGGAATCCGACCGATGTGCATGTGCGCATCTACCGCCCCGAGACCCCCATCCGCCGCGCCGTGGCCTGGCGCGAAAAGGAAGACGCCCCGATGACCACCAGCCAGCCTTCGGCCTTTCACGCGCGGCTCGAGCCGCTGACCCGGCATTTTTCGGCGGCGCGTGACCTGTGGGCGGCGGTCGATTTTCCCGCCACGGGGGCCTTGGGCGAATACTGGGCCTGCCGCGAGGCGGTCACGGTGCAGGACATGAGCAGCCTGCGCAAATACGACATCGTCGGCCCTGACGCCGAGGCGCTGCTGCAGCGGGCCACGACGCGCAACGTGGCCAAGATGGCAGTCTGGCGCGGTGCCTACACACTGATGTGCGACGAGGCCGGCACGGTGATCGACGACGGCACGCTGTTCCGGCTCGGGCCGGAGCTGTTCCGCTGGTGCTGCGGCAGCGAGGAGAGCGGTCGCGTGCTCGAGGAACTGGCGCGCGAGATGGGCGCGCAGGTGCGCATCCACGCGCTCGGTGGCGCGATGCCCAACCTCGCCGTCCAAGGGCCGCAGTCGCGCGAGCTTCTGCGCCGCATCGTCTTCACCCAGCCGCAGGTTCCCGCGCTCGGGGATCTCAAATGGTTCGGCGTCACCGTCGCGCGCCTTGGCGACCGCGAGGGTGCGCCCTTCATGCTGGCGCGATCGGGCTATACCGGTGAGCTGGGATACGAGATCTTCTGCGCCCGCGCCGACGCGCTGGCGATCTGGGACGCGATCATGGAGGCGGGCGCGGATCTGGGCGTCACGCCGATGGGCACCGAGGCGCTCGGCATGATCCGGATCGAAGCGGGGCTGGCCGCCGCGGGGGCGGAGTTCGCGCCCGGTGTGGACGCTTTCGAGGCGGGGCTGGGCTTTGCCGTTGACCTCGACAAGCCCGCCTTCACCGGCCGCGAGGCGCTGGCGCGCAACGCGCAGGCTCCGCGCCGGGTGCTCAAGGGGCTGCTGCTCGACGGGAGCGACGTGCCCCGCCATGCGAGCCCGGTGCTCGACGGCGAACGGCAGGTGGGCGTGGTGACCTCCGCCACCCGCTCTCCCACGCTCGGCCATGCGGTCGCGATCGTGCGCCTCGGGGTGGAGCATTCCGAGAATGGCCGCCGGCTGGAGATCGGCCAGATGGACGGCCGCATGAAGCGGCTTGGCGGCACGGTCGCCGACATTCCCTTCATCGATCCGCAGCGCAAGCGGGCCCGCGCCTGAGGCGCATCATCCCCCAACAGGAGACGACACCCATGAAGACAGCGTCATTCGCGACGACAGCCCTCGCGGTGCTGAGCTTGGCCGGCCCGGCCGCCGCCCAGGAAAAGGTCATGGTGGGCGAACCGAGTTGGCCCGGCGCGCGGATCATGAGCCGGATCATCGGTCAGGTGATCGAGACCCGCCTCGGCAGCGAGGTCGGCTATGCGCCGGGGGCCAACGCGGTGATCTTCGCCTCGATGGATGGCGGGCGCGGCGATATCGACGTGCATCCCGACGTCTGGCTGCCGAACCACGCCTCCTATGTCGAGGAATACGTGGAAGAGAAGGGCAGCGTCGCGCTTTCGGCCGGCAGCTACGAGGGGCGCACCGGCTTTTGCACCCCGACCTACATGGCCGAGACGCATGGCATCACTTCGGTCTACGACCTCGCGACCCCGGTCGCGCAGCCGCTGTTCGACGGCGATGGCGATGGCAAGGGCGAGATCTGGATCGGCGCGACCGGCTGGGCCTCGACCAACGTGCACAAGGTCAAGGTGCGCGACTATGGCATCGAGACCTTCCTCGAGCCGACGACCGAGGACGAGGCGGTGTTCTACGCGCGCCTCAAGGACGCGATCGAGCGCGAGGAGGGCGTGGTCTTCTACTGTTACTCGCCCCATTACGTGCACGCGCTCTACGACGTGACCATGATCGAGGAGCCCGCCCACGATCCGGCCCAATATGACATGGTCCAACCCGATCAGGACGCCGACTGGTTCAACAAATCGTCGATCACCACCGGAGATCCGGTCAAGACGGTGACGGTGGCCTATTCGGGTTCGCTCGAAGAGCGCAACCCCGGTGCCGCGGCCTTCCTCGGACAGGTCGAAATGGAGGCGGATGCGCTTTCGGAGCTGACCTACGAGGTGATCGTCGAGGGGCGCGACATGGACGCCACTGTGGCCGACTGGCTCGCCGCCAATGGCGATGTGGTCGATGGCTGGCTGGGCCTGAATTGAACGCAACCGCCCCGCCCCCGGTCGGGGCGGCGCGCCACAAACCGGACGGGGGCGAGATGGACGGGGATATCGCGATCGACGCACGCGGCGTCTGGAAGATCTTTGGAGCGCAGGCGCATCGGGCGCTGACGGCGATCCACGAGGACCATCTGACGAAGGCCGAGGTGCTTGAGGCGTTCGACTGCGTGGTGGGGGTGGCGGATGCCAGTTTCCAGGTCGCGCGGGGCGAGCTGTTTTGCGTGATGGGGCTGTCGGGCTCGGGCAAATCGACGCTGGTGCGCCACGTCAACCGACTGCTCGATCCGACCGCCGGCGAGATCCGCATCAACGGCGAGGACGTGATGAAGCTCGACGAGGCGGGGCTGCGCGAGCTGCGCAATCGCCGCGTCGCGATGGTGTTCCAGAACTTCGGGCTGATGCCGCACCGCACGGTGCGCGACAACGTCGCCATGCCGCTCGAGATCCGCGGCGCCGGCAAGGCGCGCCGCTGGGAAGAGGCGGACCGGGTGCTGAATCTGGTCGAACTGGCCGGTTGGGAGGACAAATACGCGCATGAGTTGTCGGGGGGCATGCAGCAGCGCGTGGGCCTCGCCCGCGCCATCGCCGCCGACCCCGAGATCCTGCTGATGGACGAGCCGTTCTCGGCGCTCGATCCGCTGATCCGCAAGCAGCTTCAAGACCAGTTCATGGCGCTGTCGCGCAAGCTGGGCAAGACCACCATGTTCATCACCCATGATCTCGACGAGGCGATCCGCATCGGCCACCGGATCGCGATCATGAAGGACGGGCGCATCGTTCAGGTGGGCACGCCCGAAGAGATCATCCTCAATCCCGCCGATGATTACGTCTCGGATTTCGTGGCCGGGATCTCCAAGCTCAACCTGATCTTCGCCCATTCGGTGATGCAGCCGCTGGCGGAGTTCGAGGCGCGCCATGGCGCGGTGCCCCGGGATGCGCGGGTCGCGCATCCCAAGATGGATCTCAGCGATCTCATGAACCTCGCGGTGGACGGGCACGGCATCGTCACCGTGGCCGACGACCACAACACCGTGGGCGTCATCAACCGCGCGTGCCTTTTGCGCGCGATCCAGAACAGCCAAGCCTGAGGAGCGCGCCATGATGCATGTCGATCCGTCGCAGATCCGGCCCGAGACGAGCGCGCGGCTGGACCGCCTTGTAAGTGAGTTCGTCGATCGCTCGCCCGGTTATTACCAGCGCGTCTTCCGGCACATGATGCAGGCGCCTGGCTACCGCTTCACGCTCAATGGGGCGGCGGCACTTCTGGGGCCGATCTGGTTCGGGGCGCGCGGGCTATGGTCGTGGTTCCTCGGCGTGCTGCTCTTCGACACGCTGGCCTTCATCCTGATGGGGATGGGGCTGTTCGGCGATCTGGGCCGCGAGGCGCGGCTGCGCGCCGATCAGATCGCCCAGACGCTGGAATTGCGGCGCCAGCAGGTCGCGGCGGCCGAGGCTTCGGGCGCGGCCTCGCTCGACAATCTGCGCCGCGCGGCCGAGGCGCTCGAAGGCGCGCAGGCCGGTGCGCAGGCGGCGGCGCGCACTGCCGATGCGGGCGGCATCCTCTATTTCGCCGGTGGGCTGGCGCTGCTGGCGGCGGTCCGCTTCGGCGCGGCGGCGCTGGCCAACTGGACGCTGGAGGCGCAGTTCGCCCGGTGGCGGTCGGATCGCGGCGCGGCGAGCGGATGGTCGCGCGACCGGCTGTTCATGGCCGCGCTGCTCTCGGTGATCGTGGTGGGCCTGTCGGTGCTGAAATTCGCGCGGCCTGACGCCGTCGCGCTGCTCGAGACGTTTCCGACGGATCGCAACTGGCAGCTGCAGCTCGGCGACGGGCTGCAGGAGGTGTTCGACTGGACCAAAGATTCGGGGCGCGGCTTCTTCGATGCTGTGACGCTGGGGATGCGCACGCTGCTCGACTGGATCGAGCTGGTGCTGGTGGGCACGCCATGGCCGGTGGTAGCGCTGGTCTTCGTGATGCTGGGCTGGCTGTCGGGCGGCGCGCGGGTGGCGATCTTCACCGCCGCGGCGCTGGCCTATCTGGGCGTGCTCGATTTCTGGGAAAAGGCGATGACCACCATCGCGCTTCTGGGGGCGGCGGCATTGATCTCGATCACGCTGGGCATCCCGTTGGGGATCTACTGCGCGCGGCGGCCCCGGGTCTTCGCGGTGGTGCGCCCGGTGCTCGACTTCATGCAGTCGATGCCCTCCTTCGTCTACCTGATCCCGGTGGTGGCCTTCATCGGATCGGGCAAGCCGGCGGGGGTGGTGGCGACGATGATCTTCGGCAGCCCGCCGGTGATCCGCTTTACCGTGCTGGGCCTGCAGCAGGTGCCGGCGGCGGTGCGGGAGGCGGCGATGGCCTTCGGCGCGACGCCGCGCTACCTGCTGTGGCGGGTGGACCTGCCGCTGGCGCGCCGGACGATCATGGCGGGCATCAACCAGACCATCCTTTTGTCGCTGGCCATGGTGGTGGTGGCCTCGCTGATCGGCGCCAAGGGGCTGGGCGAGGACGTGCTGGAGGCGCTGCAATTCGCCGCCGCGGGCCAAGGCATCCTCGCGGGCCTCGCGATCCTGTTCTGCGCGCTTATCCTCGATCGGATCGTGGCGGGGCGCAGATAGCCCCGCCCGCCGCCGGAACGGGCCTCCGCAGCCTTAGGACAAGGTCTCAGGCCCATGTCCCCTTACCGGAAATACGCACCGAACTCGTTCCATAGATGATCCGCGACGGGACCTATGACCGGCCTGCGCTGGCGAAAGACGAAAACCTCGATGCCAAAGCTCAGATGGGTGTGCGGCAGGAGGATTGCCCGCAGCTGGTCTCGCGCCAACTCTTCGGCGATCATGTATTCTGGCAGACGGCCCCAACCGAGGCCGGTCACCAGCAACTGCTTCTTCATGGGCAGGTCGTCGACATACCATCGCCTCTGGCCCTTCTGGACGCCGATTTCGCGATCCAGAAGCCCGGAGGCCTGACCAGCTTCACCAGCAACCCCCGTTCATAAGAAAACCTGATATAGATACGCAGAAAATATAAATTTCAATCTGCCCTTCGGATGCCTACCTCTGAATCGGCAAACGGAGACATCCGATGAAACAGGTCATATCCCATAAAGCCGCCCGGCCCGATCGGGTCGGCCCCTTCACCATCGCCCGGGCCCTCCCGAACGAGGCGGCCCAATCGGTGGGTCCGATCATGTTGCTGGACCACCTGCCGCCGATGACCATCGCGGCGGGCGAGCTTCCCGATCCCGACGGCTCCTTCGCCCATCCGCACCGGGGTATCGCCACCTTCACCTATGTTCTGGAAGGGGCGCTGACCCATGCCGACAGCAGCGGCGGGCATGGCACCATCACCGCGGGCGGTGTGCAATGGATGAAGGCGGGCCGCGGCATCGTGCATGACGAAATGCTGCCCGCGAAGCTGCGCCGCGAGGGCGGCAGGCTGCACAGCTTCCAGTTCTGGATCAACCTGCCCGCACGGCACAAGGCAGAGCCGGCCGAATACCTGCCCGTTCCGGCCGAGAAGTTGCCTGTCGTGGCCCTGCCGGGGGGCCGGGCCCAACTCAAGGTGCTCTTGGGTGAATACGATGGAAACGCATCGCCGATCCCGATCTATGCACACGAGTTCATCTGGCATCTTCGCGTCGAGCCCATGGGCGCTGCCCGGGTGCCCTTGCGCCCCGATCTCCCCGTTGCGGGCTTCCTTCCCGGCCATGGCGCAGTCGTGAGCGGCACGGAGGTCGGCACGCAGCGATATTTCGAGCTTGGCGCTGACGGGACGGAGATCGAGATCGTCAACCCGCGTGCGGAGCCGCTCGATCTGCTGTTGTTCGGCGGGGAGCCGATCACGGAGCCGGTGGCGATGCGGGGCCCCTTCGTGATGAACACCGAAGGCGAGTTGAAACAGGCCTTCCGCGAGTTCCGCGCGGGCGAATACGGCCAGATCGCCTACCAGCCCGAAACCGATTGATACCCAGGGAAAACCAGCGAGCCCCGGCGCGGAACAGCCGCATGGCCGCCAAGAAAGGAGACATCCCGTGTCCAGACGCATCGCGATCATCGGTGGCGGCTATATCGGCGCCGAACTTGCCAAAGCCCTCGACAACACCGCCGACGTTACCCTGATCGAGCCGCGCAGCCATTTCGTTCATGCCCCGGCGATGATCCGCGCCGTGGTCGACCCCTCGCTGCTCGACCGGGCGTTGATCCCCTATGACCGCTTGTTGAAGAACGGCCGCGTGATCCGCACCCGCGCGAGCGGTATCGACGCGACCGGGGTCACTCTGGAGGACGGGCAAAGGGTGGAAGCCGACCAGATCGTCGTCGCCACCGGCTCGGCCAATGCCATGCCCTTCAAGCCCGTCGGCGACGACATCGTGGGGTTGCGAAAGGCCAACCAGCGCATCCACGAACAGCTCAAGACGGCGCGCCGGGTCGGCATCGTCGGTGCAGGCGCCGTCGGCACCGAGCTTGCGGGCGAGATCGCCCATGCCATGCCGGACAAGGAGATCACGCTGATCTCGGATGCCGACGGCGCCTGTTTCCGACCATGCCGGAGAAGCTCGGCGCCGGGCTGGCAAAGAAGCTGCGCGCCGCTGGCGTGACCCTGATCCTCGGCAAACGGGCCCAGAACCTTCAAAGCATGACCGAGCCCCATACCGGCCGCCTGACGCTCTCCGACGGGTCGGAGCAGGAGTTCGATCTGATCTTTCCCGCCTTGGGCTCGCGCGCCAGCTCCGAACTGCTCAAAGCCCTGCCCGATACGCGAAAAAGCACCGCGAACAGGGTCAAGGTGGACAAGTGGCTGCGCCCATCCGCGCTGCCGAACGTCTTTGCCGCCGGTGACGTGGCCGATGCGGGCGACGGCATGACTATCGTCGCGACGAGCCGCCAGCTTCCATGGCTCAAGACGACGCTGAAGGGGCTCATGGCGGGCAAGCCGATCCAAGAGATGAAGCCCTACAAGCCATGGGGACCAAAGGCGCCGATCCTCGTGCCGCTTGGCCCTAAACGCGGCAATTCCTTCCTCGGGCTTTTCACGGCAGGGGATCTGCTGACGCGCAAGATGAAGGGCGAGGACCTGTTCGTGACGAAGTACAACAAGCTGTTGAACCGGGCCTGAGCGGTCACAGGCCCCCGCGCCCTCGAAGCATTGCCTCTGTCGAGCGCAGAGAATTGCGTCCTCATTCATTCTCGGGAAAGACGCGCTTGCATGGGAATGATGGAAGGCGCGCCCGGCCATGCGAAAAGGGCCCGGATCGGGCCGGACCCTCGTGGTCTCGCGCGCGGGAAAGGCAGGTGCCTAGCCCATGCGTTCGCTTGAGAAACTGCCCGGTGAAGCGGGAAAGACCACCGTCTTGTTACCGTTGAGAAAGACCCGGTGATGCGCATGGGCGTGGATCGCGCGGGCCAGCACCTGTGCCTCGACGTCGCGGCCGAGGCTCACATAGTCAGAGGCCGATTGCGCATGGGTGACGCGGACGATGTCCTGCTCGATGATCGGGCCTTCGTCGAGATCGGCGGTGACATAGTGCGAGGTCGCTCCGATCAGCTTCACGCCACGCTCGAAGGCCTGCTTGTAAGGGTTGGCGCCCTTGAAGCTGGGCAGGAAGGAATGGTGAATGTTGATGATCCGCCCCGACATCACCCGGCACATCTGGTCCGAGAGGATCTGCATGTAGCGCGCCAGCACGACCAACTCGGCCCCGGTCTCCTCGACGACGCGCATGATCGCGGCCTCGGCCTCGGGCTTGTTGTCGGGCGTGACCTTGATGCAGTGGAACGGAATGTCGGCGTTCACCACCGCCTTCTGGTAATCCATGTGGTTCGAAATAACCGCCACGACCTCCACCGGCAGCGCGCCGATACGCACCCGGTAGAGCAGGTCGTTCAGGCAATGGCCGAAGCGCGAGACCATGATGACGACCTTCATCTTGCAGGCCTCGTCGTGGAAGGCCCAGCCCATTTCCAGCAGCCGGGCGACGGCCTCGAACCCCTCGCGCAGCGTGTCGAGATCGGCACCTTCCTCGGGGGTGAAGCTCACGCGCATGAAGAACCGGCCCGTCGCCTGATCGTCGAATTGGGCGCTGTCGGTGATCATGCAGTCGTGCTTGGCGAGAAAGGTGGAGATGGCGGCGACGATGCCGCGCCGGGTCGGGCAGGTGACGGTCAGGCAGTAGCGGTTCATGCGGGGTCCTGTTCATCCAAGTCGAGGGGCGCGCAATCGAGCCCGTGTTGATGGCAATAGGCGCTGAGCGTGTTGGCCAAGAGGCAGGCGATGGTCATCGGGCCGACGCCGCCGGGCACCGGCGTGATCGCGCCGGCCACCTCGCGGACGGCGTCGAAATCCACGTCGCCGACGAGGCGGGTGCGCCCTTCGCCCCGCTCGGGCGCGGGGATGCGGTTGATGCCGACGTCGATCACCGTGGCGCCCGGCTTGATCCAGTCGGCGCGCACCAGCCCCGGCACGCCGGCGGCGACCACGAGGATGTCGGCCAGCCGCGCCAGCTCGGGGATGTTGGTGGAGGATTTATGCGCGATCATCACCGTGCAATCGGCATTGAGCAACAGCCGCGCCATCGGCTTGCCCACGACGTTGGAATGGCCGATGACGAGGGCGGTCCTGCCGCGCAGATCGCTGTGGCGTTCGCGCAGCATCATCATGCAGCCCAGCGGCGTGCAGGGCACGATCGCCTCCTGTCCTGTGCCGACCATGCCGACATTCGAGATATGAAAGCCGTCTACATCCTTGTGCGGGGCGATCGCGTTGATCACCGCGCGGGGATCGAGATGGGCGGGCAGGGGCAGCTGCACGAGGATGCCGTGCACCTGCGCGTCGTCGTTGAGCCGCGCGATCAGGTCGAGCAGCTCGGCCGCCCGCGTGGTCTCGGGCAGGCGGTATTCGAAGGATTTCATGCCCGCTTCGAGCGCCTGCTTGCCCTTGGAGCGGACATAGACCTCGGACGCCGGGTCATGGCCCACCAGTACCACCGCGAGGCCGGGGGCCTGCCCGGCCCGTGGCGCCGCCTCGGCCACCCGGTCGCGCACGCTGGCGCGCAGCCGCGCGGCAAAGGCCCGACCGTCGATCAGTTCGGCTCCCATGGCTCAGAACCGTCCGCTCAACGCAGGGACCACCTCGAACAGATCTCCGACGAGGCCGTAATCGGCGACCTGGAAGATCGGCGCCTCCTCGTCCTTGTTGATGGCGACGATGACCTTGCTGTCCTTCATCCCCGCGAGGTGCTGGATCGCGCCCGAG